>JBLJBB010000001.1:0-8700 GCA_047638115.1 Bacteroidales bacterium
GTGTTGATTATTAGATAATTAGCACCGCACTAAATTTAAAGGGTACAAGTCAGGAAAATAAACCTTCAAGAAGTTTTATCCTATTATGAAATTTTTGAGTCATCAAAACATCAATCTTTAGTACATTCTATGTTGAAGTATGCTGTGAGGTATTCTAATTTAAGGGCTGAATGGTGGCTTGCAGATGAGGAAAAACGAAAAGAGATGGATCCGGAAAGAACATTAGCCCATAATGCCTTTATAAGCTCCTGTAATGCTTTGGCTCGTAATATGCAGATTGAAAAGGAGGATGTTGCCTGGCGTGTAAAAATTGGAGAAGATCGTAAAGATATTGGCGATTTTGCTGTTTTATTAGTCGCTGTTATGGGTATAAAAGCAAGATAAAATAATTAAAATCCTTCGATTATGGAAAATGAGCTTATAGTTCCCTTTGTTATCGATAAACCAGTGGTTTATACCGCTCTCTCTGAGCTGATGATCAATGCACTGAATGAAACCTTCTTTGCACAATGTGAGGAGGTGGAGATTTATCAGTTGGATGGGAAATGGGTTATTCGAGATTATGGTCGAGGTTTGTCTTTATCCCATTTTACCCATTCAGAAAATATTGAAAAACTGTTTTATAAAGATTCGCTCACACCAAGTCGCATTACTTTGGTGGATGCAATAGCCATACTTACAACACAAGAGGTTGATTTGGTTATCTTTTCAAAATTTGGAACGTTTACTTTCGAGATTCTGGATTTTAACCCTCAAGAACAATCTGGTTATTTGAAAATTACTCGTGTTGAACCTTTTGACCTTGATTTTAAAGGAACATTGATTGAGCTAAATGGAGTTGAAGAGGCCTTTATTTGGAAAGCTAGGGGAACATTTCTTCAGTTTTCAAAAGATACTGTAGTTGATCATACTCCTTGGGGTCAAATCATTAAAAATCCTGATAAAATGGGTGGTGTATTTGTAAACGGGGTTAAAATTGCTGAAACTCCCCATTATTACTACAAATACAATATTACACAAGTACCGGAAAACTTACAAAATGGAATCAATATCAACCCTACCCATATACCTAAGGATTTGTATGAAGGGATCATCAAGAAGATTTTACTCTCTTCTCAATCTTTTGTGATAGCAGAAGAGGTCTTGTTGATTCATGGCAAAGATGAAGTTGAAAAATCTTATCAAGATATCAGTTGGGATGATATAACTTTACATTTTGTAAAAGTACTAAATCAAAAAGGGGAGTTTGTATTCATTTCAAAATTGGATTATCAGTTTCATGTTAGATATTCACATTTATCTGAGACTCAAAGCATGAAAACCATTTATGTTCAGGATCATATCATGAGAAATCTATATGGTTTGTTGGATTATAAACACACTCCAATCTTTTTAAAAAAAGATCTATTACAAAAGAAAAATGCAAAAAACTATACGATAATTTCTTATAAAGAATTGGATCAATCCGAAAAGAAAATATATTCTAATCTAAAAATAATACTAGACTTATTTGGTGGACTCCCTAAAGAAGTAAAAAAAATTCGCATTTTCGAATTGGATGATTATAATAAGGAAAATGATTCTGAAAATGAAGGGAAATATTGTTTGTACGGTCGTTGTATTTATGCTGAAAAAACAATTATCCTCAATAGATTAATCTTAAAATCTCTCAATGAATTTGCATCTGTTTTGCTCCATGAATTGATACATGCAAAGTATGAATGTCAAGATTTTACTAAAGAATTTGAAGATCGACTAACTGAAACAATGGGCGATTTGGCAGCTCGTTATATTGAGGATTTCTATTATGATTTTGATTAATCCACTTGATCATGGATTCTACAATTTTATCATGGTTTTTTTAGATGCTTATTCTGGGCATTTTATTAACTGTTAATTGATAATTTCTTAATTCATTTTAATAAAAGATCTTTAAGCCACTGCAAATTCTTAAACATTTTTACTATATTTGCACAGATTTTGAATCTTTATTGCACGAGAATAGGAATAAAAAAGCATACGAAACTTTTTCATTATTCAAGCTGTAAAGTTCACTTGATTTGCACGAAATAAACATGTTATAACTCAATCAATTTATGAATTACTTTTATCGAAATACAATCAAAGCTTTTCTCTCCAGTTCTACCAATGAGATCATCGGTGAAATTACTCGCTCTAATGAGTTTGATGTGACTTTTCTGCAAAAAATAATTTAAAATATCAAAAACTTTTAAAAAAAAACTCTGTATGTTGAAAAATTTCCGTAATTTTGTCCGTAAACGTAAAAACGTCCGTAAATTATGGCAACTATAAATTTTTATCTCGATAAAATTGACAGAAAGGGACTTGCACCTATTCACTTAAGAATAAATTGCAATGGCAGTCAAATAAAATTAGCAACAGGAATAAAAATTTATTCTGAAAAGTTTGATAAAAAAAAACAAAGAGCTGCAGGAATATCAATGGAATCAACAGAAATAAACCATTATTTAAACTTTTTAGAAGATAGAGCTAACGATCTTCTTCATCATTCAATAAAAAAAACTTATTCTCAAGAAGAAATTAAAGATATTTTAAACAAATATATTGAGAGTTATAAGGAGAATAATAACGTAAATATTGTAAAAGAACAACTCACTTTGTACGGCAAACCATTTACATTTATTGATTTATTTGCTGGGGCTGGAGGTTTTAGTGAAGGGTTTTTACAAGCTGAGATAAATAGTAAATTTTTTGACTTTATTGCCGCAAGTGATATAAATGAAAATTGCGAACTAACTCACATTGTTAGATATAACCATCAATTGGGTTTAAATACAGAGTTTTTATGTCAAGATATAACCGAACCTGATTTCTTGGAAAATTTATTGTCCAAAATCGGGAAGAAAACAATTGATGTTGTTTGCGGTGGACCTCCTTGCCAAAGTTTTAGTTTAGCTGGGAAACGACGGAAATTTGATAAAAAAGATAATTTATTTTCACATTACTTGGACGTAATCAAGCGATTACAACCAAAATATTTTATAATGGAGAATGTAAAAGGGATTTTAACAAAAGAAAATGGTAAAATAAAGGATTTGATTATTCAAGAAATAAACTCTATCGTTGACATTAAAGAGATTCCAGTTTTAGTATCTTTTATTAAAAAATTAAAAAATGAAGGGAATTCGTTTTTATTGGATTGTATCATTAAAAGTATCCAATTTGAATCGTTGAAAGAAAATGAAATTGATCTTGGGAAAGAAGAGTTTCTCCGATTTGTTGATGCCCGATTCAAACAAATAACACCGAAAATTGCTGATTATAAAACTAGCAAAACAGATTCAAAGATAAATACAATTAGACACGGCTTTAATATTCTCGCCAGAACAAAGGAATGGGAAAAATTAAAAAGAAGTATTATTAAGGAAAAGGATTTTTGTAATATTGACAATGACTCATTCGTAGATACTTTTACCCAATTTTTAACTCATATAAGTTCAGAAAATGTGATTTTAATAATCGAAAACTCTTTCAATGAGCTAAAAGTACCTAAAAAATTCAAAAAAGATTGTGAAGACATAGTCACTGCTTTAAAAATTTATACTGCATCATTTGATGAAACAGTTGAAATTTTGAGTACTCTTTGTGCAGATGATGATCGGTTAAAACTAAATAAAATTCTTGAAAGTATAAGATTGTATAAAATAGAGAAACCATTTATTGCTAATGCCTCAAATTATGGTGTTCCTCAAAATCGGGAACGAGTTTTATTTATTGGTTGCAGAAAAGATCAAAAATACATATCGGAGATTCCTCCTACAGTAAATGAAAATGAAAAAGTTACCGTTTTTGAGGCATTATATGATTTGGATTTTATTGGAAACAATCAAGAAGCACATCATTATGAAATGGTTGATATTTCCAAGCAGTTTAATGGGACTGCTCAAAAAATGATGGGGCTTATTAAAAAAAGAGCAGTTGACGGAAAAATCAAGTTGCATGACGGAAAAACATTTTCTGAATGGTCAAGAGAAGGTCGTTTAATTGAACGTTTTAAGCCTAATTCTAAACCGTTTTATGTAAAAGATTCTAATGGATTGTCAAACGGCGAGAAATATTTTGACATTTTAAATAACCATAAAACGAGCAATCAAAATGAAGATGTAATTAAACGCCTTCAAATCATTTTAAATCAAGGAGATTATAAAATTGCTCAATGTGAGCTTGAAGAGTGCGGTTTAAGCTCAAATAAGCGTAATTACAATGTTTTAAAACCAAATGAACAAAGTTCTACGATAATGACTATACCAGACGATTATATTCACTACAATTCGCCAAGGGCATTAACAGTTAGGGAAATGGCACGTCTTCAATCATTCGATGATTCGTTTGTTTTTCAAGGAAAACGTTCAACTGGTGGAAATAATAGAAAAACGGAAGTTCCTCAATACACACTTGTCGGCAATGCAGTTCCACCTTTATTAGCAAGAGCTGTTGCAACTGAAATTTTAAAGAATATAAAATAATGAGAATACTATCAGAACCAGAACAAAATAATATAAAGATTTTAACAAAGAATCAGGTTTCTCTTGCTTTTATTGAACCAACTGAAACAGGTTTAAAGAAATCAATAATGGATGCAACAGGTCCAATTAGGAGTTTTCTGAAAGAGAATAAAATTCATGATTATGACTTACAACAACAAGGTCCAGAACACAAGATTATTATCAGTGCAAATATATATACTGATTTTACTGTAATACGTTCAAATGCATCCATGTATAGACCGATTACAAAAAAAGGAGATCCAAGAATTTGGTTCTCTGGATTAACAAAATTTGCATTGCCAAATGATATCATGGGAATACTTTTTTTTGATCGGGAGTTTCATATATTTAATCTTTCGCAATTAAATGTTGAAAAAATTCTAAGCACAAAAATCCACAATCCATTTAAAGACCTCATTGCAGAAATAAGTGGGAAAGCTAATCAAATTGCATTTGAATTGTTAGCAATGCTTCGAAGAGTTGCAAGTTCGGGGCCAATACCTTCAATGGTGGAAGCAGATACCTCAGTAGGTAGAACTTTAGAAACTGTTCTTGGTATTCATATTAATTCTTCCAAACAACCAGACTACAAAGGTATCGAGCTTAAGTCTTATAGAAGCAACAGGACAAATAGAAAAAATCTTTTTGCTCAAGTTCCTGATTGGAATTTAAGTAAATTTAAAAGTTCAGCTGAAATACTTGACGCATTTGGTTATAAAAGAAATAGTGATTTTAAATTGTATTGTACTGTTTCAGCAATTACTAGAAATTCTCAAGGATTAAACCTTAGACTTGATTCTGATATTAAACAAATTATTGAAAATTCAGACAAGCCTGAAATTGGTGATTTTGTTTTGTGGACACTTGAAAATCTTCACAATAGATTGCAAGAGAAACACAGAGAAACATTTTGGGTTGAAGCGGACAGTACGATTATTGAAGGTAAAGAGCATTTCCAGTACAAGTTTGTTGAGCATACAAAAAAACCGATCTCTTCTCAATTTGACTTATTGCTTGACCAAGGTATAATAACGCTTGATCACTTGATTAAAAGGAATTCTGTTGGTAAAGTAGTAGAGAAAGGTCCACTTTTTAAAATTAAACCAAAGGGCCTTGAATTACTTTTTCCACCAAGTGAAAAGTATAATCTGATTAAATAATAAATTCTTTTTACTAGTTATTCGAGCATCCGCAATTCACCATTCAAATCTTCCCAAACACTTACCCAAATAGCTATCAGGATTCTAAAAGATGTCACTAAATCTCACTCATCCTTTCCACCCCACTATCCATTTCCTATTAAAACACTAATATATCCCCATTTTCTGAGTTTTCCTTCGATAGTGTTCAACTTGAAGAGAGTGAAGATGCTTTTACAGAGTATAACTCCATTTTTGATTTCATATAATTTTTAAGTCTCACCACGTTGGACCTATTCGATATGTAAGAAACATTCCATTGAACCCATTAATTTGAAATTCGTTTTTGGTCACTTTAATACCATTTTATGAATATATTCGAATTGATATTATAAAAAAGATCATTTTGGCAATGAAAGTTCTTAAACATTTTTACTATATTTGCAGAGATTTTGAATCGTAATAACAGGTTAAAATGAAAAAGAATTGTATAGTTATTCCACTAGTTAATCAGACCAAAAATGATAAACTTTTAATAAAAGCGGGCAAAACCACCAATTTTATTTACAAAATCGAAGGGGTGCACTTTACTGAGGATGAGGTTAATTCAATCAATGAGATAGAGAGTAAGAGTAAAATTAAGGATAGAATGGAAAGAATCCAAAAGGGTTCAGGAAGGTTTGTTTTTATGGGGAATGAGAGTTCAATTTTTGGAAATAATTTAACATTGATAGATAGTGCTTTGCCTAAAATCTTAGCTGAAATTGTGTTGCAGTACTATACCTCTAATCTTTCTACAATGATTGATTTGGTGAATGAAATGACAAACCTAAATCCTGTTAATTTTAATCTGGAATCTAATCATCCATTCTATTCGTATAAGATAAAGCGTTTTTTAACCGATATTGCTCTTGGGATGATGCCCTCTAAGGTATGGACAGGTGAATTGGATGCAACTGGAGGATATCTTGTAGTTAAAGAGGATGGTGAAGTTTTGTGTTATCATATATATAATCGAAATGAGTTTGAAGATTACTTAATAAATAATACAAAATTGGAAACAGCCAGCAGTTCCAGACACGATTTCGGAACTGTGTTTTCAGCAAATAATCAACTTTACTTTAAACTAAACTTACAAATTAGGTTTTTGAAATAGAATATTATACTCAACTATCCCAGAAACCACTTGATCTTGCCTTTCTATCACCCGTTCATGGTCAAATTAGAACCAAACTGCTGTTCTTTTTGAGTTACCTGATGTTCATTTTGAGTTGCCTGATGTTCTTTTTGAGTTACTTGATGTTCTTTTTGAGTTACCTGATGTTCTTTTTGATTTCCCTGATGTTCTTTTTGAGTTTCCTGAGGTTCTTTTTGACTTTTGTGGTGTTTAAAATTGGGGTCTATTCAATAAACTGTGTCAAAAAGGAAAAAATCATTATATTTACCCTTTAAAAACAAGTTAACATGAACAAGACAGAAGGATTTGATTACAAAGAATTTGAGAAAGACGCATTATTAAAGTTGAAGCAAGGAATTAGCCTGGAAGGCGAGAACGGTGTATTAGCCCCACTATTAAAACGTTTATTAGAAGCTGGATTACAGGGAGAACTTGACGGGCATTTGTCTCAATGCGGTGAAACTAGAAATCGTCGTAATGGAATAAGTACCAAGAAGGTAAAGACACATTATGGAAGTATAGATGTGTCAACTCCCCGAGATAGAAATGGGAGTTTTGAACCAGAACTCCTAGCGAAACGACAAACTACCCTTGGCGAAGGATTAGACCATAAAATTATTAGTTTATATGCTTTGGGAATGAGTTATACGGACATCTGTGATCATTTGAGTGAGATGTACCAGTTGAATATCTCTCCATCCTCAATTACAGCTATTACAGACAAGATTATTCCAGAGATAGAAGAATGGCAAACTCGCTCATTAGAAAGTGTATATCCCATTGTCTGGATGGATGCAATACACTACAAGGTCAGAGAAGATAATGCCATAAAAAGCAAAGCAGTATACTGTTTGATTGGCATAAATCGCCAAGGAATCAAAGATTTATTGGGTATGTATATTGGTCAAGCTGAAAGTGCTCGTTTTTGGCTATCTGTGCTTAATGATATACAACGTCGGGGTGTCCAAGATATATTTATAGCCAGCATTGATAATCTAAAGGGGTTCTCTCAGGCTATTGAAGCTGTTTTTCCAAAAACAAAGGTTCAACTATGCATTGTGCATCAAATAAGAAACTCATTAAAATATGTTTCTTATAAGGATCGTAAAGCAGTGGCTGATTCATTGAAAGAGATTTATCAAGCCAATGATAAAGATCAAGCAGAAAAGGCTTTAGCCAGATTTGATGAACAATGGTCAATGAAATATCCATACATCATTAAATCATGGCTTGAAAACTGGGATAGGTTGTCTCAAATGTTTGAGTTTCCTGATATGATAAGAAAAATGATTTACACAACGAATATCATTGAAAGTTTTAATAGTCAGCTACGCAAAGTTACTAAATCGAAACGTGTTTTTACTAATGATCAGGCACTTATGAAATTACTTTATTTAGTACAAAGAAAAATTCTTGAAAACATTTATCCTATTGCCGGTTGGAGGCAAATTATGTCACAATTTATTATTATCTTTGAACAAAGATGGAACATCAATTAAAAATCCTTTTTGACACAGTTTATTGAATAGACCCTTAAATTGGTTTTTTGACACAGATTATTGAATAGCCACCCTCAATATTCAAATAGCCTCCCGCCATTATCAAATAGCCTCCCGCCATTATCAAATAGCCACCGGCAATTGTCAAATAGTCATCGGGTAAATGCAAATAGCCTCCGGCAATTGTCAAATAGTCATCGGGTAAATGCAAATAGCCTCCGGCAATTGTCAAATAGCCATCGGGTAAATGCAAATAGCCATCGGGTAAATGTAAATAGCCATCGGGGAAGTTCAAAAAGCGATCGGGGAAACTATTTGTGGATATTTATGGTTTGTTTATCGTGATTTGTTTAAGA
>JBLJBB010000002.1:0-28376 GCA_047638115.1 Bacteroidales bacterium
CAAGAAACTGATAAAAAAGATTTTATTACCATACGTGCTGATTATAAATTATATAAAATTAAGTTTACAAATATTAAATATATAGAAGGTCATTCTGAGTATGTAAAGTTTTATACAGTGCAGAGAAATATTATGGCACACTATACCTTGAAAAAATTGGAATTTGAATTGCCAGATCATCAATTTATAAGAGTCCATAAATCTTTTATAGTATCTTTAGATTTTATCCAAGAGATTGAATCTGAGTTTGTTGTCTTAGAAGATAAGAAAATTCCTATTGGTCACAGATATAAAGAGCAACTTTTAAGAGTTATTAAATAAATTTTCAAAAAAAAATGCTCTAACAAATTGAATGTTAGAGCATTTTGCGGAGAGAGGGGGATTCGAACCCCCGGAAAGGTTACCCCTTCGACAGTTTAGCAAACTGTTGGTTTCAGCCACTCACCCATCTCTCCAATCCTTAGCTGAATTGAGTGGCAAAAATACTATTTTTTTTTGAAATTTAATCCGAGTTTTTAAGTTTTTTAAAAATTTTAATATCTTTTTATTTAAAGCTCTAATTTCTAGTCTCTTGTCCGCAGTCTGTAGTCCGTAGTCCGTAGTCTGTTTACTGTTGTCATTTTTTTTCTTATTCACAAAATTCCTATCGGTTTTTCTTGTATCTTTGCCAAAAATTTTCAGAAATGGAATTTACTGTAGCACAAATTGCACAATTATTAGAAGCTGAAGTGATTGGAAACGCTCAAGCAACCATCACTTCTGTATGTAAAATAGAGGAAGGTATAGAGGGTGGTCTCACATTTCTTGCTAATCCAAAATATACACATTATATATATGAAACCAAAGCAACAGCTGTTATTGTGAATAATGATTTTATTCCAGAATCAGATGTGCCTTGTTCATTAATCAAAACTGAGAATGCCTATTTAGCGATTGCAAAGCTTTTGGATATCTATAATCAAATGAAAACTAATAAAGTTGGTATTTCAGAAAGAGCATATATTTCTCCAACAGCAACTATTGGCAAGGATGTTTATATAGCTGAATTCGTGAGTGTTGGGGATCATGCAGTAATTAGTGATGGTGCAAAACTATACCCTCAAGTTTATGTAGGAGATCATGCTAAAGTTGGTATTAATACAATTTTACATTCTGGAGTCAAATTATATACAGATTGTGTAGTTGGAAATCAATGTATAATTCATGCAGGTACCGTTATTGGCGCTGATGGTTTTGGATTTGCTCAACAAGATGGAGTATATGTAAAAGTTCCACAAATCGGAAATGTTGTTATTGAAGATAATGTAGAAATTGGAGCAAACACGTGTATCGATAGGGCTACAATGGGATCAACATTCATTAGAAAGAATGTAAAACTGGACAATTTAATCCAAATTGCTCATAATGTTGAGATTGGTGAAGGAACCGCTTTTGCCGCACAAGTGGGCGTCTCTGGTTCTACAAAAGTTGGTAAAAATTGCATTTTTGCAGGACAAGTTGGTGTTGCAGGACATGTTGTCATTGGCGACAAAGTGATTATTGGTGCACAATCAGGTGTGATGGCAAACGTTTCTGGACCACAAATTGTGCTTGGATCTCCAGCAGTTCCAGTATTAGAAGAAAAAAAATTAATTATCTATAGAAAAAAATTACCCGAATTATTTAAACAAGTTAGAGATTTGGAAAAACAACTCAAGGAACACCAATAAGGTGCAGTTTATTCAGAATTAATTTTTATGTATGACAAAAAAACAAAAAACTATTGCAGGTGAAATCTCAGTTTCAGGTAGAGGATTACATACAGGGAAACAAGCAACACTAACACTTAAGCCAGCCCCAGAAAACTTTGGAATTGTATTTCAAAGAATCGATTTGCCAGATAAACCTTTCATTAAAGCTCATATATCAAACGTTTTCGATACCTCTCGCAGTACAAATTTGAGAGAAAACGATGCCGATGTTAAAACAGTTGAACATCTTTTATCAGCCCTTTCTGGATTATCCATTGATAATCTTTTGATTGAGATTGATGAACAAGAATTACCCATTTTAGATGGTAGTGCTACTGAATATGTTCAAAAAATAACTGCAGTTGGACTCACTGAGCAAAATGCCATTAGAGAATATTTTACTGTTAATGAGGTAGTTAAATTTGAAAAGCCCGATAAAGGTATCGAATTAATTATTGTACCATCTAAACATGAGAAATTTACAGTTATGGTGGATTATGGTACGCATGTTCTAGCTAGTCAATGTGCTACTTTAAAACACTTAGATCAGTACGTTCCAGAGATTTACAATTGTAGAACTTTTGTATTTCTTCATGAATTGCAATTCTTAATTGCTAATAATTTAGTAAAAGGTGGAGATGTTGACAATGCTATCGTTTTTGTTGATAAAATGCCTAATCAAGATGAACTAGATAACTTAGCTCAATTTTTTGAAAGATCCGATGTACAAGTTACAGAAAATGGAATTTTAGATAATGTAGAATTAAGACATTTAAATGAACCTGCAAGACACAAACTTCTCGATTTAATTGGAGATTTGTACTTGTTAGGAAAACCTATCAAAGGGGATATCATTGCTAAAAAACCTGGTCATTTTGCAAATACTGAATTTGCAAAATTAATTTTTGAAGCTATGGTGCCCGTAAAATAATTTTTTTTTTTAATGTTGTTGTAACATTTTTAAAATAACTTCGTTAACGCTTTCGAACAACAACGTGATTTAACATTCACATAAAAAAAAGTTAATGGTTTGGATTACAGCGACAGCAATGTCGCTGTTTTTTTTTTATAAAACTCTAGAATGGCACAGTTTTTGCAATATTATTTGATGTTATTTTATAAGAGATGCATCTTATAAGTATAACTATTTTCGTATATTTGCACTCAATTAAAAATCAAAATTACAATGGCAAATTTTCTTACAAAACTATTTGGTTCTAAAGCAGATAGAGATCTTAAGGATCTTAATCCTTACCTAATAAAAACCCTAGAAGTTTATGAAAAAATAAAATTACTCTCTAATGACCAACTTAGAGAAAAAACTCAAGAATTCAGATCAAGAATTTTAAAAGCAGTAGAAACTGAAGAAGCAAGAATTCGTGAAATAAAAGATTATCTTGAAACTCAATACGATATTGATATAGAAGAAAAAGAGAATCTCTACAAAGAAGTAGAACAATTAGAAAAAAAATCGTATCAAATTACCCAAGATGTTCTCGATGAAATTCTTCCAGAAGCTTATTCTGTGATTAAAGAAACAGCATCTCGTTTTAAAGAGAATGATATTGTAGAAGTTTCTGCAAATCAGATGGATAGAGATATTGCTGCTTACAGAGATTGTGTTGAAATTCGTGATGGTAAAGCATTCTATAACTCTACTTGGACTGCTGGGGGAAATACTATTAAATGGGATATGTGCCACTACGATGTTCAGATTATTGGTGGAACAGTTTTACATCAAGGTAAAATTGCTGAGATGGGAACAGGTGAAGGAAAAACTTTAGTTGCAACACTTCCAATTTATCTGAATGCATTACCTGGAAAAGGGGTTCATGTTGTTACTGTTAATGACTATTTAGCAAAACGTGACTCAGAATGGATGGGGTTGATCTTTGAATTTCATGGTTTAACTGTGGATTGTATCGATAAGCATCAGCCCAATTCAGATGAAAGACGAAAAGCATATATGGCTGATATTACTTATGGTACAAATAACGAGTTTGGATTTGACTATTTACGTGATAATATGGCAAAAAATGTGGGTGAACTGGTTCAAAGACCACACAATTATGCTATTGTGGATGAAGTTGACTCTGTATTAATTGATGATGCAAGAACGCCATTGATCATCTCTGGTCCAACTCCTAGGGGTGAAGAACAAGAGTTTCATGTCTATAAACCATTGATTGAAAGACTATATAATGCTCAAAAATCATTGATAAATGAAATGCTTTCTAAAGCAAAAACTCTTCTTGCTGAAAATCCTGACCCAAAACCAGAAGATGAAGCAGCCATGTTACTTCTTAGAGCATATAGAGGTTTGCCAAAAAACAAAGCATTGATTAAATTCTTAAGTGAGCAAGGAATGAAACAAGTTCTCCTTAGAACTGAAGGATTTTATATGCAACAACAAAATAGAAATATGCCTATCATTGATCAAGAGCTCTATTTTGTTATTGAAGAAAAATTAAATACTGTCGATATTACTGAAAAAGGGATTGAATTGGTTTCTAAAAATGCTGAAGAATCAAAATTATTTTTAATTCCTGATGTGGGCGCTGAAATAGCAGAATTAGAAAAACTTAATTTAGATCCAATTGAAAAAGTGAACCGAAAAAATGACATTTATCGAAATTTTTCAATTGCTTCCGAAAGAATTCATACTGTTCATCAATTGTTAAAAGCATATACAATGTTTGAAAAAGATGTTGAATATGTGATTATTGACAATAAAGTTAAAATTGTTGATGAACAAACGGGTCGTATCATGGAAGGAAGAAGATATTCTGACGGATTACACCAAGCTATAGAATCTAAAGAGAATGTTAAAGTTGAAGCTGCGACTCAAACTTATGCAACGATAACACTCCAAAACTATTTCAGAATGTACAAAAAACTGGCAGGTATGACAGGAACTGCAGAAACTGAAGCTGGTGAGTTTTGGAATATTTATAAGTTAGATGTTGTTGTGATTCCAACAAATAGACCTATAGCGAGAAAAGATGCAGAAGATTTAGTATTTAAAACAAAAAGAGAGAAATATACAGCCGTAGTTGATGAAATCATTAGATTAAATACCGAAGGAAGACCCGTACTAGTGGGTACAACATCTGTTGAAATTTCTGAATTATTGTCAAAGATCTTGTCTACCAGAAAAATTAAACATAATGTGTTAAATGCAAAGCTACATCAAAGAGAAGCAGATATTGTAGCAGAAGCTGGTCAAGCAGGTACAGTTACGATCTCAACAAATATGGCCGGTCGTGGTACAGATATAAAGTTAGGGCCAGGAATTATTGAAAAAGGTGGTTTAGCAATTATTGGTACTGAGAGACACGATTCTCGTCGTGTGGATAGACAGCTTCGTGGACGTGCCGGTCGTCAAGGTGATCCTGGAAGTTCACAATTCTTTGTTTCTTTGGAAGATGATTTGATGCGTTTATTCGGATCAGATAGAATCTCTAAAGTTATGGATAGAATTGGACTTAAGGATGGGGAGGTAATTCAACATAGTATGATCACTAAATCTATTGAAAGAGCTCAAAGAAAAGTGGAAGAGAATAACTTTGGTGTTCGTAAACGTTTGTTAGAGTACGACGACGTAATGAATAAACAAAGAGAAACTATTTATAGAAAAAGAAGAAATGCTTTGTTTGGTGATCGCTTGGCTATCGATATTTCACAAATGTTTTATGACGTTTGTGTAAAGGTAGTAGAGGAAAATTATAATGCAAAAGATTTTGAAAACTTTACATCTCAAGTATTCACTGTTTTTGGATGTGATAATCCATTCAATATTAATGAGTTCTTTCAAGAAAAAACAGAAGTGTTAATAGAAAAACTTTATGAAACTGCATTTGAAAACTATAAACTCAAAGTTCAGCACTTATCACAACAAGCATTCCCAGTTTTAGAAAGAGTGTATTTAGAAAGTGGTGATCGCTTTTTAAATATTGCAATCCCAATTACTGATGGTATTAAAACACTCAACGTTGTTGCTCCACTTAAAAAATGTTATGAAACTAAAGGTAGAGAGATTGGATTATCTTTTGAAAAGAGTATCACGCTTGCTGTAATTGATAATATGTGGAAAGAACACCTTCGTGAGATGGACGATTTAAAACAGAGTGTTCAAAATGCATCTTATGAACAAAAAGATCCATTGTTAATCTATAAATTGGAATCTTTTAATCTTTTTGATACTTTATTAGCTGATATCAATCTGGAAATTGTATCCTTCTTAAATAAAGGAGGATTACCTATGGCTGAAAATCCTCAATTGAGAGAGGCACAACTACCTGAATCAGATGCTAAGAAACTACAAACTGGCCGTCAAGAAGTGGGCAGTGGTAGACAAATTACCTCAGGGGGTAAAGGAAGTACACCCATTCGTGTAGAGAAAAAAGTGGGAAGAAATGACCCTTGTCCTTGTGGAAGTGGTAAGAAATTCAAAAATTGTCATGGTACAGATATGTAATGGCTAACAAAATTACAAATGCCTAAAGTTGTTCTTTCAGTTACAACAGATCTATTCAGTGATCAGCGGGTTGATAAAGTGTGCAACTCGCTGAAATCTATGGGATTTGATATGCTTTTAGTGGGACGATGTTATAATAATTCCCCTAAAATGCCAGAAAGAGGATATAGAACAAAAAGAATACACCTCTTTTTTAGAAAAGGACCCCTTTTTTATGCTGAGTTCAATCTTAGACTCTTTTTCTTTCTACTTTTTCAAAAAAGGGATATTTATGTAGCTAATGATTTGGACACCTTACTTCCAAATGTGCTGGTTACCAGAATGAAAAGAAAGAAACTGGTGTATGATGCTCATGAGTATTTCTTAGGAATCCTGGAGATTCAACATCGCCCTAAAGTGAAAAGAGTGTGGCAAAAAATTGAACAATTTTGCTTTCCAAAACTAGAAAAAATTATTACCGTTAGTCAATCAATTGCTGAACAGTACAAGTTGGAGTATGGAAAAGAGGTGAAAGTGGTTCGCAATATTCCTGTATTACAAAAAAGTGAACCCGTTGATATCTCACAAGAAAGATCTGCTTTAGGGTTACCATTAGACAAAAAGATCATAATTCTTCAAGGCAATGCGATTCATAAAGATAGAGGAGGGGAGGAGATCGTTGAAGCGATTCCATTCATTGATGATGCTATTTTGATCATTGTTGGGAAAGGGGACATGCTTCCGAACTTAAAAACGAGAGTTCAAGAATTAAACATCGCCGATAAAGTGTTGTTTATGGGAAGTGTTTCCCCTGAAAAACTTAGGATTTTTACTGCTATTTCTGATTTGGGAGTCACTTTTGATAAAAATGTGAGTCCGAACCATTACTTCAGTTTACCTAATAAATTGTTTGAGTATATCCATGCAGGGATTCCCGTTGTATGCTCCAACCTTCCCGAAAGGAAAAGGATTGTAGAAGAGTATCAAGTGGGGGTTGTATTGGATGATTTATCTCCTGAATCTGTGTCAGGTACTATTAATAAAATCTTTGCTGACAGTGAGAAACTGTTGCAATTTAATAATAATTGTCGTTTAGCAATGGAAGAATTAAACTGGCAAAAAGAGGAGGAAGTACTTAAGGAGATTTATAAGGAGTATTTGATTATCAAGTAGTTATCATTATGCGATATGCTGATATATTCAAGTCTAGATATTGTATGGTAAATAAATTTTTAAAAACCTGAATATCATTTGGTTATTTTTTTTTCGTTTTAACATCCTTTTATATACCATACAATTTATAGACTATTCAATTTTAGGATATATTCAAGTCTAGATATTGTATGGTAAATCAATTTTTAAAAACCTGAAAATCATTCGGTTAATTTTTTTTCGTTTTTACATCCTTTTATATACCACACAATTTATAGACTATTCTATTTTCGCCCGATTTTTAGTAACCATACAATTTTTAGACTATACTATTTTCGCCCGGATTTAAGCAACCATACAATTTATAGACTATTCTATTTTCGCCCGGATTTAAGCAACCATACAATTTATAGACTATTCTATTTTTGCCCGATTTTTTAGCAACCACACATTTTTTAGACTATTCTATTTTCGCTCGATTTTAAGTAACACACAATTTATAGACTATTCTATTTTCGCCCGATTTTTTAGCAACCATACAATTTATAGACTATTCCATTTTCGCCCGATTTTAAGCTTTGAGCTGCAATTTTATAAAGAACAGTCAGTTTCAAATCCGAAAAAACCGCCAGTTTCAAATCCTAAAAAACCGCTTGCGGTTTTGCGCGTTAGGGATTTGGAGGGCGCCGAAGGCGGTGCGAACTGGAACGAACGCCGCGGATTATTTTCTATTGAGTTTTGAGTTTTCTTAAGTGAGTGCAGTGAAGCACGGAGCGAAGCGAACCCCGGAAAAAGCCCGACGGCGGTGCGCTGGATCGTGTGAAGAGATCGCCGGAACGCCCAAAAAAAAACAAAAAAAAAGATGATTTCAACTTAAAAAATGAAATCATCTTATATAAAATGCACTACTAAAAATACTATTTTCTTAGGATTGCTTCCGCCATTTTTGCCCCTAATTCAAAACATTCATGGTATTTATCTACAGAAACAGCTTGTTTGTTATCGACAGATCCCATCATTTCCCATTTCAGTTTTTCTGGAAGCTCCGTTAACATTTTGGTAGCTTTGCTCGCCCAAGTGTAAGATCCAAAACAGCCATAGATCCTATTGGCAACCCCTCTATGCTCAATGGCCAAAACCAATTGCTCAACCAAAGGGTACATTTCACCCATGTAAGTAGGCGATCCGATTACAATCCCTTTGAAGCGGAAAATATCTGCCAGAATATAGGAAGCGTCAGTCTTAGAAACGTTATAAACCACCACAGTTTTTAATCCTGCGGAAACAGCTCCCTCAGCCACAGCTTCCGCCATGTTTTGAGTGTTCCCATACATGGTTCCATAAGCGATCACCAAGCCATCCTCTTCTGGTTCAAAACGACTCCATTTGTCGTACATTGAGATCACTTTGTTTTTCTCTTGTTTCCATACAGGACCATGTAAAGTACAGATCATCTCGATGGGAAGTGCAGAGAGTTTTTTGATTGCATTTTGAACAGGAATGGCGAATTTTCCAACGATACAAGCATAGTAACGACGCATCTCATTCCAATATTTATTCAGTTTAATGTCAGCATCAATATACCCACCATCATTGGCAGAGAATGTGCCGAAAGCATCTGCAGAGAACAATATTTTGTCTTTACTTTCAAAAGATACCATCACTTCTGGCCAGTGAACCATTGGTGCCATGTAAAAAGTGAGTTCCCGAGTTCCAAGTGATAATTTGTCCCCCTCTTTTACTTCGATGATATTTTCTGTGATGTTAAAATACCCTTTCAACATATCTTTCGACTTAGATGAGGTGATAATTTGAAGATTGGGATACTTTTGAAGTAACAATTCAATCGATCCAGCGTGGTCTGGTTCCATGTGATGTACCACAAGATAATCGGCATTTCGTCCTTGTAAAGCCAAATCTAATTTGGACATAAATGGAGAAACCTGTGTGATATCTACGGTGTCCATAATGGCAATCTTTTCATCTACAATTACATAAGAATTGTAAGACACACCGTGTGGTAAAGGTAAATAGTTTTCAAATGATTCTTTTTGGCGGTCATTAACGCCAATATAATAAATGTTATCTACTATTGTTTTTAAGTTCATTTTTATTTGTATTTTTTTTATTATTATTGAACACAGTGTTTCACAGTGTTATAAAGTGTTTCACAGTGTTATATATTGATGGTTTTTATGTATAAATTGAAAAACAACCACAAAGATATACCTTTTTAAGATTTTAAAAGGGCTTACTAAGTGGTTATTTTGTGAAGTTGAAAGAACTCTTGATTTCGAGTTTAGAGTTTTATTCAGCTTCGAATTGATCTTTACCAACTCCGCAAAGTGGACAAGTCCAATCTTCTGGAAGATTTTCGAAAGAGGTTCCTGGAGCGATGTTGTTATCAACATCTCCTTCTGCTGGGTCATATACATAACCGCAAACTACACATACGTAATTCATAATTTTCTTTAATTAGGTTAATATTTTGTTTGTTATTGGATATTCCATCGTTGAAATTATTCAACAGATGCGAAGTATTTCATAAATTGAATTCTTTCAAACACTTCAGGATTCTCAACACTATCCATGCTTAGTTTTCCTGAAAAATCTGAAACCGATTTGTACCCTTTCTCATCCATCCATTGTGACATCTCGTCTTTAATGGTTTGAATCACAGAGAGTTCATTTTTGTAAAGTACACTTGAAATTTGTACAACTTTAGCTCCTGCCAATAAAAATTTAATGGCAGTCTCCCCATTATGGATTCCTGATGTAGCTGCAATATCATTTTTTAGCTTACCTGACATAATGGCAGTCCAACGTAATGTTTCTGCATAGTCAAAACTAGATGAAAAGATAGATGCTTGAACAATTTTTTGTGCATTGATATCAATATCAGGACAATAGTGTCTGTTAAACAGTACAAACCCTTTCACCAAATCTTGTCTGTCGATTCTTTTCAATAAATGTGCTAACCCACTGGAGCTATTACTCATTTTAATGGTGATGGGGATTGAGATAAGATCTTTAATTTTATTTAAAATTGTGAAGTAGTTGTTCTCCACCTCTTCAGAAGTAAGATTAGGATTAGATGAGAGGAGTGAAATATTGAGTTCTAATGCATCTGCACCGGCATCTTGAATCTCCTTGGCAAAAGAGATCCATTCACTAGCAGTAACACAATTGATACTGGCAATAATTGGAATTGTTGTAATTTGTTTGATGCTTTTGATCAATTCAAGATACTTACTCAAATTGTTCATGCGGGTGTACTGTTTGATATAATCTAAAGAATCAGGATAATCGTACTCATTTTGATGAATTCCTACATTTGCCTCAGCTAAAATTTGCTCTTCAAAAAGAGATTTTAATACCAATGCACCTGGTTGAAATTCGATTATTTTTTTAATAGATTCCAGATTCCCAGTGAACCCACAACTTGCAATAACAACAGGATTTTCTAGCGTTAAACCTGCATAATTTGTTTTCATGTTAGCCATATCAATGGATTAGATTTGTGTTCTTGTTTTGATATTTTTTACGCTACAAATATACAAAAAATTAGGAACATGGTATCAGGTTTTGATAAAAGAGCAAAAAAAAAGTACAGGCATGAACTGCCTGTACTTCCTACTGTTTTCTAAAAGATTATAATCCAAAGATTTTCATATCCTCTTCAACGGTTTTGTTTACCTGAACACCAAATAGATCAACCACTACTTTTAATACATTTGGAGTCATAAAACCTGGCAAAGTTGGTCCAATGTGGGTATTTTTAACCCCTAAGAATAGAAGAGCAAGGTGCACAATGATCGCTTTTTGCTCATACCAACCAATGTTGAATACGATAGGTAATTTGTTGATGTCATCTAATCCTAACACCTCTTTTAGTTTTAACGCTACAAATGCCCAAGAGTATGAATCGTTACATTGTCCCGCATCTAATACTCTAGGAATACCACCGATATCACCTAGTTGTAATTTGTTGTAACGATATTTGGCACATCCTGATGTTAAAATAACAGTATCTTTTGGTAATTGTTTTGCAAATTCTGTGTAGTATTCACGGGTTTTGTGACGTGCATCACAACCTGACATTACTACCATTTTTTTGATGGCTCCAGAGTTAACAGCATCTAAAATTTTATCTGCTAATGCCAACACTTGATTGTGTGCAAATCCGATAGTTAGTTCCCCTTGTTCAATCTCTGTTGGAGCAGCACATGTTTTTGCCATCTCAATTACAGCACTGAAATCTTTGTGTCCATTAGGAAGGAAAGTATCAATTTTTTTCCATTCTGGCATACCTGTAGCACCTGTAGTGAAAACTCTATCGTTGTAAGTTGTAGATTTTCTTGGTGGTACTAAACAGTTGGTAGTGAAGATAATTGGTCCATTGAAAGTTTCAAACTCTTCTAATTGTTTGTGCCATGCATTACCGTAGTTTCCAACTAAATGTTTGTATTGTTTGAAAAATGGATAAGCATGAGATGGAAGCATTTCAGAGTGGGTGTAAATATCGATACCTGTACCTTCAGTTTGGATCAATAGTTGTTCTAAGTCTTTCAAATCGTGACCACTAACCAAGATTCCAGGATTTTTTCCAACTCCGATGTTCACTTTAGTGATCTCAGGATTTCCGTAAGTAGAAGTGTTTGCTTGATCAAGGAGCGCCATCACTTTAACACCATGTTCACCCGTTTTCATAACCCAAGCAAGCATATCTTCCAAAGAGATCGGTTGTGTGATTTTTACAAGGGTCTCTTCGATAAATGCATACAAACTATTATCTTCGTAACCTAAATTGAAAGCGTGCTCAGTATAAGCTGCCAACCCTTTGATACCATATAATGTATATTGTTTTAAAGAGCGAATATCTTCGTTGGTATCATAGGTTAAAATACCCACAGTTTCCGCTTTAAGTTGCAATTCTTCAGCACTTTCACCATTCCAAAGGAAAGCGTCATTAGTTTCTGAAATGTTAATTTTTGCTTTCAAAGCATCTCTGTATTGAAGAGTTGCTTTAATGGCTTTAGTAATAAGAACATCATCAAAATTAGCATTGGTGATGGTCATAAATAGATTTTGTACAATCTGTTTGCTTTCCACATTTGTGTCAATCCCTTGTGCTCTAGCAGCAATGGTTGCAAACGACAAACCTTGACTGGCATAAATAAGAAGATCTTGATTTTTAGCGGTATAATCTTTTTTTCCGCATACACCTGCAATGGTACAACCTGTGTTCATTGCTGTTTCTTGACATTGGTTACAAAACATACTCATAATTCATTTTTTTAAGTTAATATTCGTTTCAGTTTTTTTGTTCAATTTGATAATGCAAAAGTGCACTTATTTCTCTTCATGAAACTGTAATCTTTATTACAAACAAAAGAATTAGCAAATTAGTAAATTAGCAAATTAGTAAATGTACAAATAGAGACCACAAATATACATTAATTTTTTGCAAAATATCTTTTATCTTTAAATTAATTTTTTTTCTACACTCTTCTATCCAACTTCTAATTAAGAAATTTGTTAATTTTATTCTTCATTATTCACTATTCATTATTCATTAATTTTGGGCGTTCCGGCTTTCCCGATCCACAAGCCATCGCACGCCGTCGGGCTTTCTCCGGGGTGCGCTTCGCTCCCGTGCTTCATTCCGCTAGCGCTCCATTCCGCACCGCCTTCGGCGCCCTCCAAATCCCTAACGCATAAAACCGCAAGCGGTTTTTTTAGTGAATAGTGAATAGTTTTTGCTCTGTAGAAACTTAATATTTATTCGATTTATTAATTGCCTTGTACTTTAGTGCAAGGCAATTTTTAGTAAGAATTAACCACAAAGATCACAAAGTTTTAACAAAGGAACACAAAGGACTTAGCTTTTTGTTGCTAACTTATTTTCCTATAAATAAGTTAGTTGCACATTCCCATCCTCTGGAGGGGTGGCCGTAGGCCGGGGTGGTTTTGAGTGAATAGTGAATTACGAATAGTGAATAGTGTCCGATCAAAAAAAAGGAGCTAAAACAGCTCCTTTTCATAGTAGTAGTTAATGATATATTATCGTTTAACAATTCTTTCTGCGAACACTTTCCCTTCAGTTGTTTTAATACGTAAAATGTAAATTCCTGATGGATAATCTTCTATTGAGATATATTTTTCAATTTCATGCTCGGTTTTCAAAATTTGTCCATTGATTGAATAAATGGAAATCTCTTTAATTGTGCTACCATTTTCAAAATAGATCAGATCTTGAGTAGGATTAGGGTAGAAAGATAGGGTTTCCATTTCAGCATCTTCCACTCCAGTGGCTTGTCCAGCAGTTAAACTTTGATTCGCTACATTATTATAGGCATATTTTTTTACTGTGATAACATCATTATTAAAGCTTACTAAGATCCAGCCATAATATTTGTTGGCACCAATTTTGAAAGTGGTTCCAATATAGGAATCCCCGTTAGTAAACATTTGATTTGCTGCAGCCCAAAATGGATTGATATAAGCATCCCCTAAAGCGCCAAAATTACTAGAAATTCCAATGTTTGTGCCCATTGTTAAAGGTCTGATCACATCCCATCCCTCAGTAGAGATGGTCCCAAAGGTAACAAAATTAACATCATCACTATTAAACATCGCTCCAACGGTTCCTCCCGTAAGTTCAAAAGTAAATTCAGTCGTACCATCGTTGTTAAAATCAAAATTCAGACTGTTGGTTTCAGTAATGGTAAAATCGGTGATGTCACGAACAATAATAGCACCATTTGTAATTGAGAATGCAAAAATAAGAAGAATTAAAGAAGTAATTTTTTTCATAATAAAATTTTTAGTTAGGTTTTTAAATGTACTGAGAAAGAAGCACCCCTTGGTAAAATGTTGCCTAATTATTAAAATAAAAATGAAAAATGAAAAATGAAGAATGAAGAATTTTTGAAAGTTTGCTCGCTCCGGAGGAGCGTTATATTTCTAAAAACCTCATTCGGGGTTGGGATCCGGAGCTCGGCTGCTGAATTTTATTTGATTATTTAATAATTTACTTATATAAATATTAGTTGATTTTTGTATTTTTGCTTCTTAAACTAAACCTACTACACGATGAAAGATGAAATAATACTCTACCAAGCTAACGAATCATCCACACGTATCGAAGTAAGAATTTATAATGATACTGTTTGGCTCAATATTGAAGAAATTAGTTATTTATTTGACAGAGATAGAACAGTCATAAATCGCCACATTAATAATATCTTTAAAGAAGAAGAATTAAACAAAGAGGTGGTATGTGCATTTTTTGCACACACCACTCAACATGGCGCTATGAAAGGTAAAACTCAGAACAAAAACCTGGAATACTTCAATCTTGATGTCATAATTTCTGTTGTTTACAGAGTTAAATCTAAACAAGGCACTCAATTTAGAATATGGGCAAATAAAATATTGAAGGATTACTTACTTAAAGGGTATGCTATTAGTCAACGATTTGAAAGAATCGAAAATGATGTTCATCATTTAAAATCAGAAATTGAAGAAATTGATTTTCAAATACAGACAAATCTTCCTCCTCAAGAAGGGATTTTCTTTGAAGGGCAAGTGTTTGACGCTTATGTATTTTTTTCTGAAATTATTAAAAAAGCTCAAAATGAAATAATACTGATTGATAACTATATTGATGAATCGGTTTTGAGTCATTTATCCAAACGTTACGAGAATGTTAGTGCAACAATTTATACAAAAAAAATAACACAACAAATATTACATGATTTAGAAAAACACAATCAACAATATCCACAAATAAAAATTAAACAATTGTTGGATTGTCATGACCGCTTTATTGTCGTTGATCGTAGAATGTTATATCATCTCGGTGCATCACTAAAAGACTTAGGCAAAAAGTGGTTTGCATTCTCTCGCATGGATTACCTCACTAACTCACTTCTTGACAAATTAAACAAATTATGATCTTCATTTTTGCTCATTTGTTCTGGTAATCAGGTGATTATGTACATTGGTGATTCAAATATAACGCTGCTCTGCAGCGGTGGAGAGTGTCCCTAATGCATCAAAAAATATTTTTTTTCAAAGCCACTGTTTTGTATCATTTTTTTTGTATTTTTGTCACACAGAAAAATACACGCACTCATACACGCACTAGAGAAACAGCCTCCCCCTAACTTTTTAACGTTCTTTGTTTCATTCTTTCAGATCATTCTTGAACTCCGCTTTTATGATTGGCTTTTTATGATCATCCAATGGCAGAAATCCATGATCAAGTGGAAGAAACGTGTCATCCAATGGTAGAAACCCACTATCCAATGGTAGAAATGGGCTATCCAATGGTAGAATCAGAATATCCAATGGTAGAAACTGGCTATCCAATGGTAGAAACCGGATATCCAGTGGCAGAAACCGGCTATCCAGTGGAAGAAACTGGCTATCCAATGGTAGAATCAGGATATCCATTGGAAGAAATGGGCTATCCAGTGGAAGAAACTGGCTATCCAGTGGTAGAAACCCGTTATCCAGTGGCTTCTATGATTGTAGTATGTCTAGGGATTGAGAGGATATGAACACTAATTTTGGCTTCATTTTAAAGTAGTAAATAAAAATATTATTATCAATTTAAAAACCACAGTTATGGCTAAGAAAAAGTACTTAACCGAAACGGAAATGTTGGAGCAGTTTAGAAACTCCTTCGAGAATGCTAAAAAGCAACCAGAAATCGCAACCATTATGGCAGAATTTGGATATGGATCCGAAGTGGTAGAGGACAGCTTATGATGAACTCAGTTTAGCTGGGATCGTTCCCAATGCGCACATCAACTTCATTGAGTTAACGCGGAAATTCTACAATGGATTGATGAATAACCCCGAGCTACAAGCCAAAGTAGCTAGGTTAAAGCTCACACAGGAAGGGATCACCAAAGCATTGGAGCTCATAGAACAAGTGAATTTATTACGATCTGAATTTCTGAAAGAGCTAGGCGAATCGCAACTCTCCCGCAAAACCAAAGATGAAGCGCTCGCCGCCATCGAACTCTGGATGCGCGACTTCTACGCCGTCGCCAAAATCGCCCTCGATGACAAGGTCAAGCTGATGAAGGCGCTGAAGGGCTAAGGGCACAAGGCTCAGGGCCAAGGGCTCAGGGCTAAAGGCCAATGGGGAAAGGGACAGGAGGAATTCTTGTTCCTTTTCTTTATTTAAAATGCACATTTTCATAAAAAATGATAATTAATGAGATAAATACGATTCTTATTAGAAACATTTTATTATATTTGCACACAAAATAGAATAAACCTTCCAAGACTAAAGAAAATGAGAAAAAGGACCAAATTAGGAACAATAAATACACTTTTAAGTGATTCTAGAGTATATACAATAATAAGTTTGCAACAAGTGTAAAAAAAACAGACGTTTAGACAGATACAATAATGACAATTAAAAACTAAAGAATTAATTTAGCTTTATGACAGGACAGTGCAGACATGATGGATTTTTTTTTTTCTTATTCAACAAAAGAAGAAAGAAAACCTACTCACATTTCACACATTGCCTAAGCCCCACAAACCAACGATATATCCAAAGCTTTGTTAAAGAGTACATTTTACCTTATTTTAATATGCAATAAATAAATTTCTTTATGGCGACAATATATAACAGAAGAGACGTAGGATATACAATAATAAGCAGGTTTGAAGAAACTTATCGAAGTTTTTTAATTGATTGTTTGTGTAAAAAGTATCCAAATTATCAAGATGGTATACCACAAGGTATCTTGATAAGAGTGAATGGAAAATCCGAAATAATGTTTTGGGAAGACCCATTAGAGTTTTTTCAAAGTTCAGATTTCCCTGATTTATTAGAAATATCAATATATCAAGAAAATTTTGATGTTTTTTTTAAATCAAAAATTCAAAAGGATGAACTTACTAAGATAATGGTAAGTTTATATGGACTGAGATGTAAAATTGCACATATAAAAGGTTTTTTTACTTCCTTTGATTTAGATAAACTTATTGAACAAACAAAGTTAATAACAGAAATCGTTGAATTAAATAGTTCATTTTTAGATTTATTAGATATTATTCAAAAAACACCTGAAGTAGTAGTCATTAAAGTTCCATTAGATTTTAATATTGATTATTTAGAAAGTAATGGAATTATAAATAATTTGCCAACTCCTGATTATGAATATGAAGGAGGTTTTGTTGGAAGAGAAGAAGATATTAAAGAGATTATTAAGTATTTACAGAGAGAAAAATTTCCAGTAGTTACCATTACAGGTGCAGGGGGAGTTGGAAAAACTTCATTAGCATTAAAAGTCATACAAGAAATTACTCAAAAACCTAAATCAGAAAAATTTGATGCAATAATTTGGCTTAGTGCAAAGGAAAACAAACTATCTCCGTTTGGAATTGAAGATATTGAACCAACTCTTAAAAGTTATGATGAACTCTTAGATACAATAATAAATGTTTTAGGGTTTGGTATTGAGTTAAATGAAAATTATGATAGTGTTGAAAAAAAAGAAGATACAGTAAATATGCTTTTTGAATTGTCAAATAGTATCTTAATTATTATTGATAACCTAGAAACTGTGACTGATGAACGAATTATAAATTTCATTATTGACGCACCACAAAAAACAAAGTTTTTAGTAACAAGTCGGAAAGGAATGGGACAGGTCGAAAGACGGTATGAATTGAAACAACTGAAAGAAAAAGAAGCAATTTATCTTTTTAGGCAATTAGCAAAGGATAAACAGCTTATTAGCCTTTTAAAGTTAGATAATGAAATAATAAAGAAATATGTTAATAAGGTATCTAACTATCCTTTAGCAATTAAATGGGTAATTGGACAAGTTGCAAGGGGTAGAGATATAAATACTGTTATTTCATCTATTGATGATGCAACGGGTGATATTTCACAATTCTGTTTTGAACAGATATTTAGCATGCTAAATGATAAATCTAAGCTCATCCTTTTTGCATTATGTTGTTTTGATGAGCCACCACCTGCAAGTGTATTAAGGTACGTGGTGGAAATAGAAAGTAAAGTGTTTGATGATTGTATTGAAGAACTAATACTCGTTTCATTAGTAATTCCTGAGCAATTTAAAAATGAACAAAATGAGATATCCAGAAGGTTTACAATTTTACATCTAACAAGAGGTTATGTCAGACAGCAATTAAATCAAAATATCATTTTAAGAGATAAAATTACAAAGAGATTGTTGGATGTTGAAAGTACTGTTACAGCTACAGAACAAGCAAAACGTGAATATAGATTTAGTCTTCATAATTTAGGTGCAGTAACTGATGAAGAGAAGATAGCAGCAATATTTACTCAAACAGCATTTCAAAAATACCAAGCAGGATTATATGATGAAGCTGTCGAAAATTATAAAAAAGCTTTAAATATTGCACCCAGGTTTTCCTCAATATACAGAAATTGGTCTGTAATGGAATCTTATGAAAACCATTTATACGAAGCTGATCAATTAATGTCAAAAGCAGCTGAATTAAATCCAAATGATTCTCAAATTTGGTTATTATGGGGAAATAATAAAAGAAAATCAAATAAAATATTCGATGCAGATGAGATGTACAAGAAAGCATATAATTTGACTCCTGATAATCATATTATTTTAAATGCCTATGGACAAACAAGAAGTAGACTTGGAGATTATGAAACAGGGATAACTCTTTTAAATCGTGCATTAAAAACAGATTTGTCAATATCATCAAAGAAACATGAAATTATTAATCATACAAGTATTGCTGAAACATTGATAGGTTGGTCTGAGTTTTTATATAGAGATAGAGATACAATCAATGCAGAAAAAAAGTTATTAGAAGCTTTAGAGCATTGTTACTTCGCCTTAAAAATTGACAAAAATGACCCAAAATCATCAGGAATACTCTGTAAAACTTTTTATAAATTAGGAAAGCATTATGTTAAAGTTGAAAATTTTTCTAAAGCAATTAATACTTTTCAAAATGCACTGAATATAGTAGGATTTGGATTTAAGTTATGCCGTTATAGAATTAAGAGTTCTATTGAAATATCAAAACTTTTTATAGAACAAGGTGAATATGAAAAAGTAAAAACTATTTTAGAACCTTTAGTTACAATTAACGATAATATCTATCGTAAATATCCTGAAATATTAAGTGAAATTCATCAAGTATTGGACAACATTGGTAATAATTCAAGCTTTGTAAATGGAATAATTGTTACAGTCAATACAATATCAGAATATGTTTTAATTAATACTGGTATTGAGAATGATAAAAACTTTATTGCAAATAAACTGGATTTTAAACCTATACTGAATTCACTTAATACTGAATTGAAAGATAGAAAAGTGAGGTTTATACCTAAAATTTATTTAAATGGTAATAAAGAAAAGAGAGAGGCAAAAAATATCATTTTACTTGATTAATCTGATATTTGCAAACAGATTGCCCAAGTCTCACAAGCCAACGCTGAAACAAATGCTTTGTCAAAGAGTGAAATTTTGCCGACACATAGTGCTAAAACGAAGCTTTTTCTGTATTATTGAAAATTGTAAAAAAAAGAAATTGAAAATATGAGTTTAAATACACAATCACTGCAACCCGTTATAAACTTCCTTTGGACAGTTGCGGATGATGTTTTGGTAAATACCTACCAAAAAGGAAAATACAAAGATGTTATCTTACCAATGGTAGTTATTCGCCGTCTTGATTTGCTTTTAGAGCCTACAAAAGACCAAGTTTTAAAAACATTCAACGAATACAAAGACAAACTTCAAAACCTTGATAGCTTATTGACTAATAGCAAGCACGGTTCGGGATTGGCTTTTTATAATACATCACGTTTTACTTTAAAAAAACTACTTGACGACCCCAAAAACCTGAGAAGTAATTTTGAAAACTATTTGAATGGTTTTTCTGAAAATGTGCAGGACATAATCAAACAATTCAAATTTAGAAATGAAATTGAAACGTTGGACGAAGCAGATATTCTGTTTTCGCTGATTGAAAAATTCTGTTCACCGAAAGTTGAATTGCACCCCGACAAGTTGCCACCCTTAGCAATGGGTTATGTTTACGAGGATTTGGTACGCCGATTTAACGAAGAAAACAACGAAGAAGCCGGAGAACACTTTACGCCAAGGGAAATCATTGATTTGATGACGCACCTTGTTTTCTTACCTGTGAAAGACAAAATTCAACAAGGTACTTATTTGATTTATGACCCTTGTGTAGGTAGTGGCGGTATGTTGACTATTGCCAAACACTTTATGCTCAATCCCGAAGGATTGATTAAAAGTAATTCTACCGTTCATTTATACGGACAAGAAAGTACGCCTTTCATTTATGCGACTTGCAAAAGCGATATGCTAATAAAGGGCGAAGACCCTGACAAAATTGTGTATGGAAGCACTTTGAGTGCTTACGGGTTTGATAAAGATTTGAAATTCGATTTCATGCTTACAAATCCGCCATACGGCAAAACATGGGCTCCCGATAAAAAAGCATTGGGCGTTGGCCCTAAAGGAACTATTATTGACAAACGCTTTATGCTGAAAGGCAGCTACAAAGAAGAAGCCGTTACCAGCCGTGTGAATGACGGACAATTGATGTTTGTATTGCACATGCTCAGTAAAATGAAAGACACCGAACTTGGCAGCCGTATTGCTTCCGTTCACAATGGTTCGGCTTTGTTTACAGGCGATGCAGGTCAAGGCGAAAGCGAAATTCGCAAATACATCATCGAAAACGATTTGTTGGAAGCTATTGTAGCATTACCCAACGATATGTTTTACAATACGGGCATTCCAACCTACATTTTCCTTTTTACAAACCGAAAAGCCAAAAACCGAAAAGGCAAAGTGCAATTGATAAATGCTACTTCCGAAAAATTTTATTACAAAATGCGGAAGCCATTAGGCAAAAAACGTGTTGAATTTTCAACAGAACATATTCCTGTAATTGAGAAAATGTTTTTGAATTTTGAAGAAAACGAATACAGTAAAATATTTGATAATGAAGATTTCGGGTATGCACAAATAACAGTGTACCGACCTTTGAAAGACGAGAAAAGCAAAATTGTAACCGACAGCAAAGGCAAACCAAAGCCCGACCCAAAACTGAAAGACACCGAAAATATTCCGTTGAAAGATGATATTCAGGAATTTTTTGTACGAGAAGTATTGCCGTTTGCTCCTGATGCTTGGTGGGATAAGAAAGATACCAAAATTGGGTATGAAATTAACTTTGCTAAATACTTTTACAAACACCAACCGCCAAGAGCCTTGGCTGATATTGCCAAGGATATTTTTGCAATTGAAGAAGAAACCGAAGGACTATTAAAAGAAATTATTAGCTAATGGCAGAACTTGACACAAGGATGAATTTAAAAACTATCATTGATTACAATGAAGTTTACGGTGTATCAAAGGATATTTCTTTTACTGATACCTTAATTAAGGACATTCCCTCTGTAACTCTATTGAATTACATTTCTGGTTTCAATATCAAATTGTATCTGAATGAAGTTAGCACAGAAGCATACAATATTCAAATCCAGTTGTTGAATAATTTGATTGTAAAAGCAGGAGAGCCAACAATAGAAATTTTCAAAAAAGTATTTCAAAAACATCTTGACCAACAACAGTGGCCAATTGTTTTTTGGCAATATTCAAACTTGCTTTTCTATGAATTAATTTTAAGAAATTATAATACAAAGCCAAGCCGAGACTTTACAAGTGATGAAGCAAAAAGAGTTCTTGATGCATATCTAATCTTGAATAGTATCACAAGCAACAGATTTAAAATTACAATAGAAGAAGTTCAAGCAGCGGCAGCAAAAGAAGAAACTGAAAGTATTTTGCTGCCAAATTTTATTTATCAAAGAGACTATACTTCAACAACTGATTTCTCGAATCAAATCACAAGAAGTATAAAGTTCTTTGAGTATCTTGAAAACTCCGAAAAATTCAAAGTTTTTGTTCAGGACTATTACAATCATCTGCATGTAAAAGATTGCAAAGATTTAATCTATAACATACTTACTGTTTTTACCCAAGTGGGGATACATGAACCAATAACTGCACGAAAACAAATAATTCCATTAGGCAACTTGTTGCCATTGATAAATATTGATTACATAAATAGCTTATCAATCAATGAAACTATTTCAAATTATAGCCCTGATAATAGCTTTAGAACATTGCGAAAGAAAATGCTTTATCATTTTGATAAATACATCTACTTTCTGCTTGATATAAATTTTCTTATTGACCAACTATACAAAGCACAGATTTTTTCTTTCAAAGAATTTGTTGAAAATAACGGCTACAAAGGCAATTTTCTTTCTGTAAAAGGAAAAGAATTTATGGAGGATATTTATTTCCGTCTCATTATGGAAAAATGCTTTCCTCACTATATTCGTAAATCAGGAGATGATGCAAAGAAAAATGATGGCAATGAAATTTGCGATTATTACCTACGTAATGGAAATAACATTATTCTCATTGAATTTAAAGATATACTCCTTAGTGCTGACTTGAAAGAAAAATCAGATAAAGAATTACTTTATTCTGAATTTGAAAAGAAATTTTTCGAAAACCAAAAGAAAGACCCAAAAGGAATTCAACAACTTTTCAATGCAGTAAAATATATTGAAAGTAGCACACTTTCTTTTGACGAAATAGATGAAATAGGCAAACTCAACATTTACCCTATTGTAGTTTATACCGATTTGTCCTTTGGATATGAAGGCATAAATAAAATTCTTAAAAATAAGTTTAATGAATTGTTAAGCACTGAAACCTTCACGAAAGCAATAGTAAAGGATGTAACCTTTATCAATCTTAATTACTTTGAAATACATGAAGATTATTTGAAACAGGACTTTATTGAACTTTTCAAATTCATTGAAGAATACCATCAACACACAAAAATTGAACAATACAGAAATACGCCATTTGAAGTTTTCAGCAGATTTTATTTAAAAGAGAATGTAAAAACAGAATTAGGCAATTCCTCATTCATGACAGAGGTTTTAAAACAAATTATTCCACCAGAATTTCATGATGCAATTATTAACTGAAAATACAAAAACCGCTTGGTTAGGTGATTTCCCATCTCATTGGCAAGTGCTTCGCATTAAAAATCTGTTTCAGGAAATGGACAGCCGAAGCGAAACAGGCAGCGAAGAACTGCTTTCGGTTTCGCATTACACAGGCGTAACGCTGAAACGTGAAAGTTTAGAAAACGAAGACGACCATTTAACCAATGCCGAAAGTTTGGTAGGTTACAAATTGGTGCAGCAAGGCGATTTGGTTATCAATATCATGTTGGCTTGGAATGGCAGTTTGGGTATTTCGCCATATAACGGAATTACAAGCCCCGCTTACTGTGTTTACCGCATAAAAGACGATAACAACCCTGAATATTTTGGCTATTTATTTACAACCAATTTATTTAAAGCCGAGTTTCGCAGAAACAGCACAGGCATTATTGACAGCCGTTTGCGTTTATACTCCGATAAGTTTTTCAGTATTTATTCGGTTGTGCCACCTAAAAACGAGCAAGACGAAATTGTTCAATACATCAAAGCACAAGAAGAAAAGATAAATCTGTTTATTCAGAAGAAGCAACAGTTTATTGAGTTATTGAAAGAACAGAAAAATTTGGTTGCTTTTAGTGCCATTCATATGGAAGGGTTAAAAAACAACTGGACAGAACGTAGAATTAAAAGTTTTTCTCAAATTTTAAGAGGAAAGTTTACACACAGACCAAGAAATGACGAAAGGTTATATGATGGAGATTTTCCATTTATTCAAACTGGTGAAGTATCACAAGCAAACAAATATATTAATGGTTATCGTCAAACTTTGAATGAATGGGGTTATTCTGTTTCAAAAGAATTTCCAAAAGGAACATTGTGTTTGACAATTGCTGCAAATGTTGGAGATGTAGCTATTCTAAACTTTAATGCTTGTTTTCCTGATAGCATAGTAGGGATAATTCCGAATGATGAAGTTGATTTAGATTATTTATACTATGCTTTGAAATCACTTAAAGCAAAATTTCTATCTGAGGCTACATTAACAACACAGTACAATCTTAATGTTGAGAGAATTGCCCCAATAACAATTCCGATACCAGATATAGAAATTCAAAAAAAGATTGTTTTAGAAATTGAAACCGAGTCTGCCACCATTGACACCGCCTTAGCCAAAGCCGAACGGGAAATTGAACTCATAAGGGAATATAAAGAGGCAATGATAAGTGAGGCGGTGATAAAAAATATAAAATTTTAAGAGTATGTATTTATCGTCAATCCATATTGAAAACTATAAAGGCATTAAAAACCTTGATGCAAACTTTCAGAAAGACATAAATGTAATTATTGGTGAAAATGGAAGTTGCAAAACTGCATTGATTGATGCAATAAGATTGCTTTACAATTTGGGCAATCAACAAAGAGAACTTTATGTAACCGTTGACGATTTTTATTTGGGAGAATCAGTAATTACAATATCATACGAATTCAGAGAACTGACAACCGACCAAAAGGGAGCATTTTATGAGTATGTAGTTTTAGGTGAGACAGAAGAAAAGGACTTTGCAAGAATTACTATTTTTTATAAGAAAGAAAAGCAAAAGGTCTTGTTTTGTTACTACACAGGCGAAGTTGAAGGCCAACGGGCAGATAGTGTAACATTCCAATACTTCATTCAATACTACTTAGGAGCATTGCGAGACAGTACAAGAGATTTGCTGACTAATCGCAATAGCATTTTAGGTAGTTTAATAAATCGTCAAGTTGAAAATAATAATAGCCAAGCTAGCTACGAGGCACTAATGAAAACTGCAAATGAAGAATTATTGAAACAAAAAGAAGTTACAGATTCACAGCACTCAATCAACAACAATCTAATTAATATTTACAAGCAGTCCATAGAGAATCAAATCGGTTTGCGAATTGAAGAATCAAAAGCAGAATACATTGTAAACATAATAAAACCTTATCTGCCCCATGACACGGAAACTCTCACAGGTGAAGGTTTCAACTTAAAGCAAAATAGTTTAGGTTTCAATAATCTGATTTACATTGCAACAGTTTTGGGAGACATCAACCAACAACTTAAAGATGATAAAACTTCTCACTACACTTTGCTAATTGAAGAACCCGAAGCACATTTGCATCCACAGCTACAAATGAACTTGTTTAACTTCTTAAAGCAAACAAACAACCAAGATAATTCGCAACTTTTTATTACAACTCATTCACCAACACTTACTTCTAAAGTTCCGCTTGACAATTTGATTCATTTATCAAAACATCACGAAGCAATTAACTTGAACCAGTGTTTTGAAGGTAGAGAAACAATTCAGGTGGAAGAAGAAGACGAAGATGCTTTTTCGGACGATGCTTTGAATAGAAAAAAACAATTAGAGCGATATATAGATGTTACGAAATCGCAATTGTTTTTTTCAAAAGGTGTTTTATTTGTTGAAGGCATCTCTGAAGAACTTTTAGTTCCATTGTTTGCTCAAATTCTCAATCAAAGGTTAGAGGATTACAAAATTGAATTACTTAACGCTAACGGCACATCTTTTTATCCTTTCGTCTACTTGTTCAATTCTACTGATAAATTTAAAACGCTTCCTCTGCCTTTATCAATCTTGACAGATGATGATAGATACACAGAATCAAAAAACACAGAATATAGTTTCAAAAATATTAAGGACAATCTGCCGAAAGCAGAATACCTTTTTGAAAAAATTAAATCGGCTACTCAATCAGCAAGGATTAAAAACATTTCGGAATTAATAAAAAGTGTCCCTGAAAAAATCAGTTTAAATTTCTCATACAAAACATTTGAATTTGAACTTGTTCAAGCAAACATTTCAAAAACAAAAACACAAATCGCTGATAACTTGCTTTGGAAATATTTATCACAGGACAAATCAATAGTAAAGAAGTTCGCTAAAATAAAAGCACATTTAGATTCATTTGTAGGAGCTGAAATAACCGAAGCAGAATTAAGCAAGTTGCAAATTTTAATATGGAAAGCATTACCAAGTAAAGCAGAGTTTGCACAAGATTTTTCTGTTTACCTATTAGCGAATCTTGAAACAGCCAAAACAAACTTTGTTGTTCCTGACTACATTAAAAAAGCAATTACTCATTTAATCAACTACAAATCAAAATGAGTATTACGCTATCTGATGAACAAAAGATTTATGTGCAGACATCGGGAAAAGTTATTCTCAATGCCTGTCCTGGGAGTGGCAAGACAACAACTGTTGCTCATAAACTTTATGCGTTAATTCAAAATTGGGAAAAAAGTTTTTCAGCAAGTTCAGGAATCGTTTGTCTTTCTTTTACCAATGTTGCTAAAAATGAAATTGCTGAAAAGTTCAGGGAGATAAACGGCTTTTCATTACCCTATCCACATCTTATTTCTACCATTGATAGTTTTGTAAACTCATATATCACACTACCATTTGCACACAAGGTAAATGACATTGGAAAACGCTATCGAATAATTGATGACTTCGGCTACTTAGATAGAATCTTTCAATCGAATTGGCAACTGATGAAAACTTTCAAAAGCCATTTGTTTGCATTTCCACCAAGTAAGATTGATTATACAATCAACAGCAGTTATTCATGGGACGGACATGATAAAAGTGGAGATGCGGAATTTGTGAAGTATGCCAAAACAATAAAAATAATGCAAATTAAAATGGGTTTGCTTAAAACAAGCGACTCTGCTTTTTTTGCATATCTAATCTTGAAGAAGTATCCCCGATTAGCAAAATATCTTGCAGCAAAATTTCCTTACTTAATCATTGACGAGGCACAAGACACTTCTGAAATTCAACATTCAATTTTAGAAATGCTCTATAGCGAAGGTTTAAAAAATATTGACTTGGTTGGTGACCCTTATCAATGTTTGTATCAATGGAGAGATGCAAGCCCTGAATTGTTTCTTCAAAAATTTGACGATACTGAAAATTGGAAAGGAATTTACCTGTCTGAAAATAGGCGCTCAACAAAAAAGATAATTGATGTTTTCAGTATATTAAGACGAAAAACTGACAAAGCAATTGTTCCAGTCATTGATAAGGCTGACGATTTGCCATTGCATATTATTAAGTATGATGGTGCAAACTATGCTGATGCTATAAGTAAGTATGAGAAACTTTGTAATGACCAAAAAATTAATTCTAATATAATACTTGTAAGAGGTAATGCTCTAAAAAATTCTTTGCTTGGCAAAGAAAGTAATTACAAACCTTGGAATACAGCACTACCTTATCTTCTAATTGAATCAAGAATACACTTACAATCAAATGAAATTAAAGAGGCAGTGAAAAAAATTAGGCGAGTGATTATTGGACTTTTTTCACCTGACATTTCTTTCACTGACATAAAAGAAAAAGAACAAGAACTAAAGAATGACAAGGAGACAAACTCTACAATCTTCAATTTAATTAGAGGACTACCTTCTTTTGATTTATCACTGAAAGAATGGACAATTCAAGCACAGCAATATCTCAAAGTTGAATTAGAACTTCTCAATGAACCTGACTTTGGTATAAGGAAAAAGAATGTCACAAAAAATGGAAAAACTCTTTTTGACAAAGCAACTTTGGATAATCCAGTCAATAAATATTTTAAAAAATCTACGACTGATAGTAACATTCCAATAACTAATATTCACCAAGTGAAAGGAATGACATTTGATTCAGTTTTTCTGATTTTGAACTCTAAAAACCATAAAGAAAATGTCACATTAAATGATTTTAATTTAACAGAGCCATTGCCATCTGAAAAGCAGCGTTTGATTTATGTGGCTATTTCAAGACCAAGAAGTTTGTTGTGCATAGGAGTTCCAAATACCATTGCAGACCATGTTTTGAAAAACCAATTCAATGATGAAATAATTATTTTATAGGTGTAACAGTATGAATAAAAAAACAGACACAACAGAAAAAGGACTCGAAGCCCATATTACACAACACTTGTG
>JBLJBB010000003.1:0-24616 GCA_047638115.1 Bacteroidales bacterium
ACTGCAAAAATACAAGCTTTTTTAATACGCTCAGCTAACTTTTTATCTTTTTTTTTCACTTTTCTTTCTTCTTACTGATTATCAATAAGAAAAAATTTGATTTTTTTTAATTTTACCCTATTTAGGCGTGTTCTAGAGTGTCCCAGAATAGGGTTTATGAACAAATTTGTCCTAATTTTACAAAATTTCTAATCCATTTTTAGCAGTATTTTTGTTTTTTCGTGTAATTTCACGCATCGAAGAAATAAAAAATTAGGGAGAAAACAAAAAAAAAGCTGTCAAAATTAGACAGCTTTTTCATTTTTTGGGTGGTTTTGCATTAGGGCGGAAGCGAAGGTACCCCGCAAGCAGGGACGTTTAGTGTGATCCACATGATCTGCTACATCCACCTTTTGTATTGGTTACAAAACACTCTTTAGGAAGTTTTGCTTTAGCAGTTGCATCACCTTTTACATCGTCAGCATCAAAACCTAATTTAGCAATCTCTTTGCGAATAGCTTCAGGGGTTGTTTTTTTAGGATTGTAATTCACGGTGATGGTTGAAGAATGGAAACAAAACTCGTAGGAAATGACTCCTTTTGCAAAAGGGAGAGACTCTTTTAAATAATCGTCACTCTTTGCAGATGTTGCATTGGTTTTGATTTTGATGGTTTCTTTAGCTGCAGTTTGTGCTTGAACCCCCATAGTTGCTCCTAGAACAACTAACATTGCGATAATTACTAATTTTTTCATTGTTTTATTTTTTTAATTGGTTATTGTTTGTTTATGTATTATTTTAAAGTTAATCTTAGGCCGGCATATCCCATAATCCCTGTAATTGGCGCATAAATCATAGAAGCATCAAAATGGGAGCCAAAAGGATTGTGAGCTCCTAAAATTGGGTTTTCTTGTTTGTAATTTAACATATTCTCTGCGCCAACATAGAATTCCCATTTACGAATTTTCTTAGTTATTTGTGCATTCATGATAAAATAGGCAGGAGATACTGCATCGATTCTGTATTGTGGCAACTCTGCCATAGTGTAATCGAGCTCGGGCAAGCGCATTTTACCATTATACTGAAGCGTTACATTAAACTTCCATTTATTGTATGGTAGAGCATAATTCAGATTCAGCAATGCTTTATGAGGACTCATTAATGCTTTTTGTTGAAGAACATTGTTTGTTGTCATTTTAACATTATTGTATCTATATGCCAAAGTTACTTCAAAGCGATTAAAAGGGAGCATGATCAATTCGGTTTGGAAAGCATGAGAATAAGATAAATTATCGATTCCATTATAATCACCATTTAAATTGTATATATATACATGATGCGAGTTTTGATCTAAATCTACAATCGTTTGGTTTACAAAATGAGTATAGTAGTAGTCCATGGTAAAAGTAGATTTTCCCCCTTTCATTTTAAAGGTTCTTACAAAACTAGCTCCAACATTGTATGCTTCTTCTGGTTTAAGTTGTTCTTTAAAATCGAAGGTACGATTACTCACTAGCAATGAAAGATTTTCAACAATCACATTGGAAACTCTATATGCTTTACCAGCAGATGCCCTGATGGTGTTATTTTCAGAAAGTTGCCATTTGGAATGGATTCTAGGTGTCCAAAACAGTTGGTTATACTCTTCATTGTAATCAAAACGGATCCCTGGCATGATGATAAACTTTTCTGCGATAGAGTATGCATATTCGGCATAGAATCCGGGAACGAGTTCAGTTTTTTTCATGGAGTATGGAGCAGCACTACTCATGAAAGTTGACAAAGTTTCATCAATATGATCCACTTGCATACTCAGACCAAACCCAATTTTGTGATTTTTTTTCGCACCTAACTTATCTGTATAGAGAATATTCATATAACCACTTGTTTGGGTAGCGCTGTAATTTCTTTGTCCGAAAATTGAGGCATTGTCTTGGAAAGTAAAGGAAAGAATAGTTCCCAAACTTCTGTGTTCATGATTATCAAACATTAAACCATTTTTTGTAATCACATCCACTTTATTAGTTTTTACATTAAGACCATAAACGGTTGGAGAATATTGATCCTTTTTTGGATTATATTTCATATCTCCACCCACTCGGTTTTCGAATAGATATCCTATCATGGTTCTACCTTCGAGGTTTTTATGTCTATAATCAACTCTGAACATTGAGTTAATTTGTTGATTTAATGGGATATCCATAAAATGATCGTGATTCATATCAATTCTCGCCATTTGGCTTTCAGTATGAAGCAAAAACATTCCGGATACAGGTTTCGTTTTACTAAGATCAAATCGAGTATTCAGGTTCACTTCTGCTTTTCCCATTGAACTTCCATAGAGATTCAAAAAAAGTTTTTCTGAATTTGTCTCAGGTTTTTTGTAATCGAGATTGATTTGTCCGGTAATTCCTTCATATCCATTGGATACAGAAGATGTTCCTTTTGAAACGCTGATAGCATCCATCCATGGACCAGGAACGAAACCGAGCCCAAATTGATTGGCTAACAATCGGATGTAGGGTACATTTTCGAGTAGAATCTGAGTATAGATTCCAGCGAGACCAAGCATTGTAATTTGTTTAGCGCCACTCACAGCATCGGAATATTCAACATCAACTGAAAGAGAGCCTTCGAAGCTTTCAGACAAGTTACAACAAGCCGCTCTACGGAGCCCTTCGGTAGTAATAATTTGAGTAAAAATGGGTTTTATTGAGATGTATGATCCTTCAACAGCCATAATTTCGACGGCATCGATGTTATTGGCTCCAGAAAGGATTACATTTAAGAGCACTTGATCTTTTTGAATCTCAATAGTATCATTTTCATAGGATAAATATTGAACAATTAGTTTTTGAGATGTAACTGTTTTCGGAATTTCAAAACTTCCATTTCCGTCAGAAACAGCTCCAATATTAGTACCCATCCATTGCAAAGTTGCGCCTAAGATAGGTTTTAAAGTGCCATCTTCACCATATTCGGTAACTTTACCCTTTAACATTTGAGCATTTACCATTGTGACTGAGCACAATATATAAATTAGAATTAATTTTATTTTCATTTTAATAATTTTACTTGAGCCACACGTTGAGTGGCATTATGATTAATTTGATTAGTATTCTATAGAAAACTATTCAGAATTAGGCATAATACACCCTTTGGGAAGTAAAAATTATGAAGGTTTTACCTACTAAATGTATTTTAGGAGGTGAATAGATATATTCATGAGCATTTTCTCCTAGGAGAGACTCATTCTCAATATTATTTAAATCTTGATTGAAAAGAGCAATAGGAGTTGGTGATTTCAATTGATTTTTAAGGAGATCAGAAACTACGAAATTATCAGTTATTTTTATTAAGAAAGTTAAAATAAGGCAATGGTTATGTGAGTCACAAGAACAACCTTCAATATGTTCAGCTTTATTATGAGATGTTTTAATTGGATATGCAACTGATTCATTCTCGCAACAACCCTCATTATGTTCCAATTCTGACAAAGGCACATGTGATTCAACTTCAGAATGATCATGAATTTTGCACACTTCGTGATGGTGTGCATGGCAACATTCATGAATAGAAACGAGAAATCCTGTAGAAAAAATTGAGAAAATAATCATCACAAAAATGATCAATGTTTTTCTCAGAAATTCAATCCAATTTTTCTTTTTCATAATGGCTGCAAAAATACAAAATAATTTGTAATCAAATGTTAGACACTTTTTTCTTACAAAAGTTATATGTTTTTACAAATATTGACTAAAATATTTTGCAAAAAAATGGTATCTTTGCTACCATTTTAATGAAACTAATAATATGAAAAGATTTACGAAAAATTTCTGGACTGTAATTTCGATGGAGTTTGTTGAGAGGGGTTCCTATTACGGGGTTATGTCTATTTTATCTGCATACTTAGCGATGAGCACATTAGACGGTGGATTAGGATTTCCTAAAGAGAGTGTCGGTGTGATTAAAAGTGTAATTACGCCGCTTTTATATTTACTTCCGATTATTTCAGGTGCATTAGCTGATCGATACGGATATCGAAAAGTATTGTTTTTTGCTTTTATTGTGATGTCTTTAGGGTACTTCTTTGTTGGATTATCCACTACTTATCCTATGGTGTTTGCCAGTTTACTATTTATGGCCGTTGGTGCTGGATTTTTTAAACCATTAATTTCTGGCACTATTGCTAGAGAGACCTCAGAGGAGAATAGTAGTTTAGGTTTTGGTATATTTTATTGGACCATTAATTTAGGTGCATTTTTATTTCCTTTGGTATTAGTTCCCTTTTTAAAAAGCTACTCCTATACCTATATCTTTTTTGCTGCTGCCATTTTAACAGGTAGTTTACTTTTTGTAAACCTATTTGTATATAAAGAACCTGAAAAGCCAAAAACCAGTAAATCTTTAGCACAAGTACTCAAAGAGATTGTATTTGTATTGAAAGATTGGCGATTTGTGATGATGTTATGTATTTATTCTTGTTTTTGGATCTGTTATTTTCAAATGTTTGACTCTGTATTGTGGTATGTCCAAGAGAAAATGGATATGACTCAAGTAAATAGGTTTGTAAATTCATTTTTAAGAATATTTATGGAGAATCCATCTTGGCATTTTGATGTTGAACATGTAACTGTGATCAATGCCGGGGCCATTATACTATTACAACTTGTTGTTTCTGTGATACTTAAAAAGACTAAACCACTACCAACCATGATTACTGGAATATTGATTGGAGCATTAGGATTATCTTTATTAGGGTTTTCAAATAATGCTTGGGTATTTGTTCTTGGCTTAGTAGTATTTTCTATTGGAGAGATGTCTGCCCACCCCAAATTTATTGCCTATATTGGAGAGATTGCACCTGCCGATAAGAAAGCGCTCTACTTAGGTTACTCTTTCCTTTATGGTGTGATTGGGAGCGGAGTTGGAGGAATTTTAGGCGCAACTTTATATGTGAGTATTATTGAAAAAGGAGATAACGCCCCACTTTTCTGGTTTATCTTTGCAGGAATTGGAGTTGCAACTGCGTTTGGATTATACGTTTATGATAAAATGGTTCGGAAAACCAAACTTGAATAGTCCTCTTATAAAATATTCACTTCTGGGGAGATCGTTACTTGAAATTTTTCAAAAATTGATTTTTGAATCTTTTGACAAAGTTCTAAAATTTGGATACCAGTGGCTTCTCCATAGTTCACCAAAACTAAAGCTTGAAGTGGATATACTCCAGCATCCCCCTCTCTATATCCTTTCCAACCTGCTATGTCAATCAATTGACCTGCAGCTAATTTAATCTGATTATTTTCCATTTCGTAACCCGTTAGGTGAGGATAATCATTTTTAAGCTCTATCCATTTTTCTTTTGAAACAATTGGATTTTTAAAAAAACTTCCTGCAGATCCGATTTTAGAAATATCAGGAAGTTTTGAGTTCCTAATCTCAAGAATTAGATCTCTTACTTGAACTAACGTTGGATTTTGAAATCTCTTTTCCACTTCAGTTTTCAGAGCAGCATATTTAAAATTAAACGATTTTATCTTTAAAAGTTCAAAAACCACATAGGTAATCAAATATTTATTTTTAAGTTCGTTTTTAAAGATAGAATCTCTATACCCAAATTGGCACTCATAATTGGTGATAATTTTTTGTTTTTGGGTCTCTAGACATACCGCATGTACTTGAAAAATGGTATCTTTCACTTCCACTCCATACGCTCCAATATTTTGAACTGGTGCACTTCCCACTCTCCCAGGAATACCAGTTAAGTTTTCAATCCCATAATAGTTACGATCTATACAATATTGCACCAAATCTTCCCACTCTTCTCCTGCAGCAACTTTCAAATAAACATAAGTTGAGTTCTCTGCCAACAAAGTGATCCCTTTTGTTGTCATATGAATTATATTTCCCTTAAAATCTTGTGTAAACAACACATTACTACCTCCTCCTAAAATAAAAAAGGGTTCTTCAAAAACATTCCTTCTGAAGTAAGCAGGTAGTTTCAATAGATCATTTATCTCAACAAAATTGGAACAATGAGCATCGATATGAAAGGTGTTGTAGGGTTTAAGCTGGAACATTGTGATTCATTTTTACGAGTTCATAAAGTAAATTGCTCCCCCACAACTATCCTGAGATGCACCAGTTACGGAAGACAAAGTGTTATTTTGATTGTGAAGTCTTAAATAACCTAAAAAAGCAAACACTATGGCCTCTTTAAATTTTACTAATTTTGAATTTGGAATTGAAATTTCAGATTTAGATTTAGCTTTAATCAATTGTATCAAAAAATTATTAAAAGCGCCCCCTCCTGTAACTAATGTCCTAGAATTTAATGGAATATTTTGAGCTATTTGAGCAGCTATATGTTCAGTTATGGTTCTTAAAATATCGTGTATTGAAGATGTTGAGAGTTCAATGAGTGGCTGAATATGTGAAATAAAATACTCTTTACCCAAAGATTTTGGAGGTTTCTGCGAATAAAAACTTAAATTCTGTAATTGCAAAAATAATTCTGGAATAAGATTCCCTTTTTGCGCTAATTTACCTTCTGGATCAAATGGGTAGCCAATTTTTTGGGTTAAAAAGTTTAATGGGATGTTACAAAGTGAGATATCGTAAGCGATTCTTCTGCCCTCTTTTTGAAAGGAGATATTGGCAATCCCTCCCAAATTTAAACATGCATCGTACTCGTGAAACAAGAGTTGGTCTCCAATTGGGACTAGTGGTGCTCCTTGTCCCCCAAGAGCAACATCTAAACTTCTAAAATCTGAAATCACAGTGAATCCAGTTTTTGCAGCTAAAATTGCTCCATTCCCGATTTGCGTAGTATATCCATGTTGAGGATTATGAAAAATAGTGTGCCCATGTGAGGCAATAAAATCTGGTTTAATGGAACAATCTTTCAAAAAAAGATTCACTTGTTGGGCACAGTAAGTGGCAAAATAGTGATCTAACTCCATTAGTTGAGATCCGTTGTAATCCAGAGCATTTTCTAGACTTGCTTTAAACTCTTCTGTATACGAAATCTCTTTGGTTTCACAAATCTCGTATTGATACTCATTCTCTTTAAACTCAAATCTGCACAAAGCCAAATCTAAACCATCTAATGAGGTTCCAGACATTAACCCTAAGCCATATTGAAAAGATTTCATCCATTTGTATTGAATTGCAAAATTACACGAAATTCTTAAGTTGAACCAAAAAATTGTCGAAAAAATGATACTTTTGCATATAAAATCAAAAAAATGAAAATAGTTGCTGTTGAACCTATCGGAATCTCTCCTAAAAAAGCAGAGTTTTTCAAAACTGAATATGCAAAACAAGGGATCGATTTTATATATTATCCCGATCGAAATGAAGATCCCAACGAGCTCAAAAAAAGAATGTTTGAAGCAGACATTGTGATCGTATCGAATATTCCATTTTCTGGAGATATTTTGGGATGTTGTCCATTTCTAAAGATGATTTCCGTAGCATTTACTGGTCTAGATCATATAGATTTACAATATTGCAAAGAGAATAAAATTGTTGTTAAAAACGCAGCCGGTTATGCTACCACAGGAGTTGCTGAATTAGCCATTGGTTTAATGATTGATATTCTAAGGCACATTACATTTTTAGATGAAAACACCAGAAACGGTAGGACAAGAAACAACTTTTTGGGTCGACAAATTAAAGGGAAAACTGTGGGAATCATTGGAACAGGAGCCATAGGTATTGAGACTGCCCAATTAGCTAAAGCATTTGGAGCTCAGGTTTTGGGGTGGAGTCGAACAGAAAGAGAAGAGGCAAAAAAAGTCGGAATCGAGTATGTTTCTCTAGAACAGTTGCTTACAAATTCTGACATCATCTCTTTACACACTCCTTTGACTGAAGAAACGTATCATTTGATCAATGATCAGAGACTATCTCTTTGCAAGCCAAATGCCGTGATCATCAACACTGCAAGAGGTAACGTGATAGATATGAGTGCTTTAGCACAAGCATTACATAATGGCACTTTGTCAGGTGCTGCCATTGATGTTTTTGAAAAAGAGCCCCCATTGGCTTTAGATCATCCCCTTTTCCAAGTTCCAAATTGCATTGTGGTTCCTCACATTGCTTACGCAACTCAAGAAGCATTTGAGGAAAGGATCAAAATTGTAATTCAAAATATCAATCAATTTTTGAACTCCAAAAACTCCCATTTTTGAATAAAAATCGTTACATTTGCACTCCAATTTTTTGTTTATGAAGAAAATTTATCCTGTTGCTCTTTTTTTGATGCTTTTTAGCATCTCCTTTAGTGGTTTTTCCACAGATAGAACAGACACTATCCATGTGGTACATTACGATTTACACCTTTCCATTGTGAATCTTTCCCAACACCAAATTGGGGGGTATGCAGATTTGAAAGTGGTGCCAAAAATATCAGGAATCCCTTATATCGATTTAGATTTGATCACTTTAACGATAGATTCTCTATTTTTAAATCAAAACCAAGCCCCTTACACCCATACTGGTTCTCTCATCAGAATTCCAGTTACGGGCATTGTTGCCGGTGACACCCAGTATGTTAGAGTTTATTATCATGGAACTCCGATCTCAGATCCTGATTGGGGTGGTTATTTCTTTACGGATGATTTTGCTTTCAATGTGGGCGTAGGGATGAGTATGATACCCCCAACTATTGGGCGTGTTTGGTTCCCTTGTTTGGATGATTTCAAAAACAAGGCAACCTACACTTTTCATATCAGGACAGATGCCGACAAAAGGGCAATTTGTAACGGTGTTTTAACCGATTCATTAACCCTTCCTGATCAAACCAGAATTTGGAAATGGGAGCTCCCCTACCCGATTGCTACTTATGTAACAGCATGTGCTGTAGGGAATTTTCTACTTTATAAAGATACAGTTCATGGGTTAGAGCGGATTATTCCGATCGAAATATATTCTCCAGCATCCGTTTACAACAACATTCCGGCAACTTTTATCAATTTAAAAGCTGCGGTTCACATTTTTGAAAACTTATATGGACCTTATGTTTGGCAAAGAGTGGGTTACACCATTGTGCCTTTTGCTCAAGGGGCAATGGAGCATGTGGATAATATCTGCTATCCCATGTTTGCCGTAAATGGTACTCTTGCATATGAATCCTTGATGATCCACGAATTTGTGCATATGTGGTTTGGGAATCAGATCACTCCTTCTGGACCAGAACAATTGTGGTTGAAAGAGGGATTTGCGGTTTATTCAGAAATTATTGCCAACGAATATCTAGATTCTACAGGGGTAATTGCAGCCAATCAAAAGAGGGATTTACACCGTTCTGTTATCAAATTGGCTCATGTGAATGATGGCGATTATTATGCTTTAGACAATATTCCACAACCCATTACCTATGGATCTCATACTTACGATAAAGGGGGACTAACCGTTCATTCTCTTCGTGGGTATATGGGAGATGCATTGTTTTATAGTAGTTTACGCACACTTTTGGTTCAAGAAAAATTTGGCAACATCAATTCTGAAGAGTTTTTTATCAAAATGAGTCAAATCTCAGGTCTTAATTTGATGGATTTTTACCAAGGATGGATTCACCAACCTGGATTTTTGCATTATGCAGTCGATTCGATTAAACCAACAGGGTCTCCGAATCAGTATAACATCCATTTTAAACAGAAGTTGCACCATGCCCTCAATTTTGCAAATTCCAATCGCGTTGATGTGGAGTTTGTATCTGCAACTGGAGTCAGACATACCGTTAACAATATTATTTTCAATGGAGAATCGGATGTTGTTCCTGTGTTGATCCCATTTGCACCTGCTTTTTGCATCATTGATCCGAAAGAGAAACTGGGTGATGCACTTTTTGATTATTTTTTAAAAGTTGGGAACACTACGACCATAAATTGTTCAGATGCCTATTTCAGAATAAAAAATGATCAATTTGTTGACACATCAGAAGTTTATGTAGCATACAATATGGTAGCTCCAGACCCATTGAAGAACAGTAACCCCAATATTTTTAGGATTTCAGACAATCATTACTGGAAAATTGAGTTTTACGACCATAATATTACGACAGGATCTCTTCATTTTCGTTATCTCTCGAGTCTTACAACTTCAAAAGATTATCTATTGATGCAAGGATATACTAAGGATCAGTTGTTGTTATTATATCGTCGTAATGCAACACAGGATTGGGTACAAGTTCCTAAAACGACAAGTGGAAGTAATCTTCAAGGGTATTTAATTACGAACCAAATTTTGCCAGGAGAATACACTTTAGCTATTGGCAATAACAATGTAAGTATTTCAGAGAATGATCAAAACAATAAATTTAGCATCTATCCAACACCGGCTAACCAATATTTTTATTGCCAGTTTAACTCTGAAGGTTGGGAACAATCCAAAATTCAGATTTTCAGTATAGAGGGGAAATTGGTTATGGAAACCACAATCATTTCCTTAGAAAATGGGATTAACATTTCCCATTTATCTGCAGGACAGTATATTGTAAAAGCTATAAATTCTCAACTTAAAATAGAAACAAGTAAACTGGTTATTATTCGATAGGGCGAAGGGCGAAGGGCGAAGGGCGAAGGGCGAAAGGCGAAAGGCGAAGGGCGAAGGGCTAAGGGCTAAGGGCAAAGGGTTAAGGGCGAAGGGTTAAGGGCGAAGGGTATGAAAATTTTTATTGCAATCGGTATTTGATTAAACCCGAAAGCATTTTGGAAATTGACGTAATTCTTTCAATAAACTCCATTTTCTCATTTTGTTCGATGTAGTTCAATAATGATGCAAGATAAATCTGTGTTCTTAATTCTCCTGCTGATCCTTTTGCAATAGAAAAAAATCTAGCTGCATCTTTATCTGTTAAACGTTCAAATCCTTCTGAAATATTTGATGGGATAGAAACAGCAGATCTTTGAATTTGGTCTTTAAAACCATAATCTTTACAATTTTTAAACATTAAATAGATATCCCTTGTTAAAGTAATAGATTCTTGCCAGACTTCAAGATCTTCAAATTGCTTTACTGTAGCCATATTAGTAGTTTATTTAGTTAATGTAGTTTTAAAAGTATGTATAAGTACCCTTTCGCCCTAAGCCCTTGGCCCTAAGCCCTTGGCCCTTGGCCCTTAGCCCTTGGCCCTTAGCCCTTAGCCCTTAGCCCTTAGCCCGTTGGATCCAAATCATGATTCCGACTAAAATCAGAGCCATAGGAGGTAGAACCATGAGTCCATTATTCATGTAGCCCATTTCGTAGAAAGAATCGGGCATCACTTTAAAATTCCAAATTGTTCCGGAACCTAAAAGTTCACGGATAAATCCAACTGTGATCAAGACTAATCCATATCCAAATCCATTGAATAATCCATCCATTAAAGAGGGGATGGGTGGATTAGACATTGCATACGCTTCAAGTCTTCCCATAATGATGCAGTTAGTAATGATCAGCCCAACAAATACGGACAACATCTTACTCACATCATAAAAGAAAGCTTGTAACACTTGATCAACCAAAATTACCAAGGTTGCAATAACCACTAACTGAACAATAATTCTAATTCTTGGAGGGATTAGATTACGCATAGCAGAAATAGTAAGATTAGAGAATGCTGTGACAATAGTAACAGAGAGTGCCATTACAAAAGCTGGTTTGAGTTGGGCAGTAACTGCTAATGCTGAACAAACACCAAGAATCTGAACGAGAACTGGATTATCTTTATTAAGTGGTCCAAAATATTTTTTAATATTCATAACTTTCTATCTATTGAATAACACTTTTAGTTTATAGTTCTTTTAAAAATGGGATATAGGGAGTTAAGCTATTTTCAAGCATTTTTTCCAACCCTTGACTTGTAATGGTTCCACCAGAGATAGCATCAACTCCGAATTTTGGATCGAGATTACTATTTAGGACACCCCCTTTTACAACTTTTATACTTTTAAAGTTTCCTTGTTCATCAAAAAGGAGTTTCCCTTCAAATTGAGACATAAATTTATCAGTATTAATTTCAGCTCCTAACCCAGGAGTTTCACTTTTGTGATCAAAAACAGCTCCATTTACTGTTTTACCATCTTGTTTAACAGCAATAAAACCCCAAATTGGGCCCCAAAGTCCTTTACCTTTTACAGGCATTACGTAACAAAATTCACCATTTTTAGATTTCAATTTATAAACCTGCAACTGTTCTTTCTCCCCTTTTACTTGAATCTCTTCTGAAACTTTTTTAAAAAACGGAATAACATATTTAACATCAGTATAGCCAGATGCTTTTAGAATTTGTGTCATTTTTTCTCTTTCTCTATTGGCATTTTGAATAGGTTGTAACCCAACAGATGCCAAAGTCAGAATTGCAGCACAAACAACAACAATGATTGTGATGAATATGAATATATATTTATTTGAGAATTTCATAGTTCTATCCGATTAATTGATTATTTGTTTTAAGAATCACTTTTCTGCGTTTTTTGATATGAAGTTGAACAACTACATAATCAATAAGTGGAGCAAAAATATTTCCCAATAGGATGGCCAACATCATTCCTTCAGGGTATCCTTTATTGACGACTCGGACAATCATTGCAACAATTCCAATCAAGACACCATAAACAATTTTTCCGGTTGGAGTATGTGCAGCACTGACTGGGTCTGTAGCCATAAATACAGTACCAAATAAAAAACCGCCCATAAGTAGGTGTTCCCATGCAGGGAAATCCATTATTGGAGAACCTCCAATAAGGTTAAACAAAAGACCTGTAGCTAGGCCACCAGCAATCACAGACAACATGATTCTAAGACTTCCAACTCCTGTATAGATGAGGAAAATTGCTCCTAATAGAATTGCTATTTTTGAGGTTTCTCCAATTGAACCAGGAATATTTCCAATGATCATATCCATATTACTTGGGATTGCTTCCATAGCTTCTTTTGTACCAAGGGCAAAATTTGCTAATGGAGTTGCCCCTGAATAGGCATCTGCTTTATCTGCAATCCAAACAAAATCGCCAGTAATTGTTTTTGGATAGGAGAAAAAGATAAAAGCTCTGGCAACTAAAGCGGGGTTTAAGAAGTTGTATCCATTACCTCCAAACACTTCTTTACAGAATAAAACAGAGAACATGGTTGCAACAGCCACAATCCATAATGGAATATCTGGTGGTAAAATCATGGGGATAAGCATTCCCGTAACAAAAAATCCTTCAGCTACTTCATGTTTTCTGATTTTTGCAAAAATGATCTCCACCGTTAATCCAGAAATATAAGTTACTATAATTATGGGTAAAACTTTAAGTAAACCATACCAGAAGGATTCTAATAAAGTTGAATCAGTTCCTAAAGAGAGAAAATGTTGATGCCCCACATTCCACATCCCGAATAGGATTGCAGGAATCATAGCAATCAAAACCATAAACATGGTTCTTTTCATGTCGGCTGCATCTCTGATATGTGACCCTAGCTTTGTTGTCTGTTTAGGGGTCAACAAAAAAGTATCAATAGCGTCATATAATGGATAAAGTGGGTGTAGGGGTTTTCCTTCTTCAAACCACTTTTCAACTTTTTTGGATATATTTTCAATTTTTTTCATAGATCAATAATAAGCTACTTAACTAATTCCCAAATGGCATCTTTAACGATTTGCTGACAATCTGTTTTAGAGGGGCAAACAAATTCACAGAGTGCATAATCTTCTTCCACTATCTCATAAATCCCTAGTGATTCCATCATTTCGATATCTTTGATGATACAAGCTTTGAGCAGTTGATCTGGTAAAAGATCAAATGGGAAAACCTTAGAATAAACATCAGTAAACATCAACACTCTATGGCCTCCATATAAACGTGTGTCAATATTATATTTTTTATTGGGCATCAAATAGGAGAAAAAAGTTCTTGAAACTGAGAACTTATGGAAATTAGGCATGATCCAACCGAAGAGATCTCTTTGTTCACTTTCGGGGATCACCGTAATTTGGTCATCATAAAATCCTAAGAAACCCTCTTTTCCGATATTGGAACCTGTAAGCACGTTTCCACTAATCACACGAACCTCATCCTGAGTAAAATTTCCTTCAAGAAGCTCTTTTACAGAAGCGCCTTGAATCAGACTATAATAGTGAGGATTTTTTACCGAACCACCAGTAACTGCTATGATTTTTGAAAAATCGAGTATTTGATTTAAAAATAGATTTCCAATTGTACACACATTCTGAGGTTCAACAGTCCATACAACATCCCCTTTCTGAATGGGAGCTAAGTGGTGAATTTGAATACCCACTGTTCCAGCTGGGTGGGGACCAGAGAAAGGGATAATTTTGCAGTTTTTAATCTCTGAGAGTTTCCTTTGAATTTGAGGATCGTTTTTGAACATTTCTAAAAGGAGTGAACCCGCTTGAACAGTTAAAAACAAAGGACCATCAGTTAGTTTAGCTATGATTTCGATCCCTTTTAGGAAAACATCAGATTTCTCTTTGAGGAGAAAATGGATATCTGGAGCTAAAGGGGCTGAATCGAAACAATTGATAAAGATCGCTTTTGGTTTTTGCTCAGGTTTAGCAATGGTTCCAAAGGGTCTTTGACGAACCATGGGCCATAATCCAAAATGGAGCATTGTTTCTTTAATTTCAGAAGAGGTTGACTCTTTAATCTGTTGTTTTGTTTCAACAGAGGTAAAATTACCATCTGATTCGATTTCAATGTGGATAATTTTCCGTTTTTCACCTCTAAGAATTTTCGATACTTTTCCACTAACTGGAGCGACGATTTTAAGGGATTCATTCTCTTTCGCAAAAAAGAGGGGCTCTCCGATCGAAACTTGGTCACCCTCTTTAACTAATAGTTTAGGAGTAAGCCACTTAAAATTTTCGGGTGTGATGGCAAAATATTTTGTTGAATAAGATTCTATAATCTTAGCTGGTTCACCAACTAACTTAATATCAAGCCCTTTTTTGATTTTAATGGTATCTTGCATAATTGAAATTTACATGCAACGTTATGGGTTAATTTTCTTCTGCAAAGTTACATATTTTTTTAATTAAATAGCTCCTTCATAAAACAAAAAAAAAAGCTGCAAAATTGCAGCTTTTTTTATAAAGTTTAAAAAACAAATTACTAGCGAGCAATATTGAATTTTTGTGTCATTGTACCTTCAGTTGTGATAACTTTAGCAATATATAAACCGTTGTTTAAATCAGCAACGTTAATGTTTACGTTTTCAGCATTGAAGCTGTCAGAAATTACTAATTGACCAACTAAGTTATAAACTTCAACTCTTTGAATGTTAGAGAAAGCTGAAATGTTTACAGAAGTTCTAGCAGGATTTGGATAAATTAATAAGTTTGTAGTTGTGATATCTTCAACAGATACAGCAGATGTTGTGATTGTAGCACCATCATTAGTTCCAATCATAGACATTGTGAAGATGTAGTATACATTAGCTGAAAAACTATAATCATCTTTTCTAGAATTCTCACCACCAGCAATCCAAATTTGAGCGCCAGGAGTTGGGTTTGTGATACAAAAGTCAAAAAGACCAGCAGGAACATCTACATAACCTTCACCATTGAAAATGATGTTTGTTGTTGTTGTTGCACCATCTGCATTAGCAGGAATTTTGTGAGAGAATTGTGAATAAACTGATGCTGGAGCATCACCACTTGCTGTTAATGGACCAGTTGCAGGAATTGTTGTTCCAAACAATAGGTGAGTAACATCTAATAACATTTGATATCCAGAACCATCACCCCAAACATCACCTGCTCTTAATATAACTCTAGCAGTTGTACCTTTAGGCATTGGAGGAAATTCAGCTTTTTCAATGTTAGTTGAAGATTGAACGTTTTGAGCAGTTTTTTGTAGTTGTTCTTGTGCACTAACAGTTACTACAAAGCAAATTGCCATTAAAATAGTAAATAATTTTTTCATAATGATAATTTTAAGTTAATAGTTTTTTTTAACGATGCAAAGATATAAAAAAGTTTTTATACAAATTTTTACTATATTAAAAAATAATTAAAAAAAAAATGTTAACAAAATCGTGTGCTCGTGTGCTCGTGTGCTCGTGTGCTCGTATTCTCGTTGGTTATGAGTTTTTTTTGGATGTTGAGATAATTTTTGATAAAATTCTTTGAATATGATTTAAATCATCTAATAATTGATCATCTTTTGGAAAGAGTTTTGCTTCATAAATTAGTTTTAACCAATATTCAGTTTCAAGAGCTTCTTTAGCTGCAATTTTAAGTTTATGAATAAAATCAGCTTTACTTTCAGCATGTTGAGCTTCATGAATGTTTGCACCTATCGAAGTTCCCGATTTTAGTAATTGAAATGAGATAGGACGTTTATTTAATGAATCTAATTTTGAAGTTAATTCAATGATTTTCAATGAAAATTGAAAACTTAAGTCCATAATTTTTGTTTCAGATTGAGCCATTCTTAGTCTATTTAGATTATTAGATAGTATTCAACGCCTTCTCTATTAAATTTATTGTAATATATCCAACATAAAAAAGAGCACACGAGCACACGAGCACACGAGCACACGAGCACAGCGCGCACAGCGAGCCGGAATGCCCATATCAAAAAAATAAATAAATTCTTTCAGGTTATAACCTTATTTTATTTTATATTTTTCAGGTTATATCCTTAATTTATTGAAACAGCTAAGAAAACGTTTAAAGACCTCACCTCAGAGCGTATAGGAGATGGAAGAACAAGAAGCTAAGGATCTATAACTCTGAAAGAAGTGCCCCCTACTCAATCTTCATCAGCCAAAGTATCGCTGATTGGATGTTTGGGATATTTTTTATGGTGAGTTGTGGCTTGTTGTTTACCAAAGATTAATGCAAGACTAATTTCTATTTCTACAAAATAAAAATCAAAAGATTTGTTAATATTCAAAGTTATTCTATTTTAAAAGAGGTCTCTTGAGAAGGAGAACTTTCATTTGACTTTTCATCACTAAAAGTTGAATAATAAAAATAAAGATTGCCTTTTTTAGCATTTGAGTCTTCAATTTTACGATCTTTAGGATTACAAGATTTAATAAGTTGAGGTTTTCCACCTCGTTGGTACCGATAGATATTTAGTTTTAGGTGCTCATTTAAAGTACAGTCGCTCCATTGAATAGTTGCCACACCATTATTTTGTGTAATCCAAACTTTAGGAGGTGTTGGCAAATCGATTTCTTGTAATGTAATAGAACATAATGTCATTGATTCACTTACTCCTCCAAATTCATCCACTGTTTGAACAGCATATTCATAACTTTTACTAGGTTGAGCAGAATAGTCAGTCCAAAATGGAACTTCAATAATGGTATCTTTAGGAACAATAGTCACCCACTTGCCGTTTGGCATATCTCTACGTAATATCAGATAACCTTTGGTGTTTATATTTCTAGGTTTTACATCCTCCCAAACCAAGTGAACGCACTGATCTTCTTCATAAGCAATAAAGCGATTGGGTGAAAAAGGGATTGTATTTATTATTGGATGAATAGCAAGAGTATCAGAAAAATCACTTTCAACAGAGCTGGTATTAACACATGTGGCTGCATAAAGATAACTTCTTTCTCCAGATAAGGCATCACTTGTATCAAGAAATAGGTATTCATTATTTGACAGTTTTAAGATATCAGTTATGGGGTACAATTGATTTGTGAATCCATTATTCCGATAAATTTTCACGCCAGATAAATTATTTTCAGTAGTTTTGATAATGATGGATACTCCTTTGATATGATTTTTACCTTCAGTAATAATAGGATATATTGGTTTTAGTTGGTCATATCCTACGTTGAAAAAAATATTACTTCTTTGAGGATCATCATTTTGAAAGTTGAGTGTTTCCAAATAATAGTAATACATTTTATCCGGAATAATATTTAAGTCTTTATAGGAAGTGTCTGTTGCTGGTATTGTTGCTAACAATTCGTACGTTTTGCCATCATAAGAATCACTTTTATAAATTTTGAATCCGGTTATTTGTTTTGAATTATTAAATTTCCAATTCAGAATGACTCCAAGTGCTTTTGGATCTGAGAAAGCTTTTGTATATTGAAAAAATGATTTTTCTGATGATGTTTTCAAGACCAATTCAATCTCTGTTGCATAGGAAGGATTTCCATATTGATCCATTGGATTTAGGAAATATTGTCTATTCTGTTTTAAATTTCGGATTGAATCCTGATAAATATAATATTTTAGATTCCCAATGACATATTGTGCCATAGAACCCTCACCCGATTTTAAAATAGTATCTTCATAATATTGAACTTTAAAATAGGGAGCAGGGTTATTCCCTTCGGATTCCCATTTTAGATAAATGAGAGACTTGCTCACATTTTTATCATAAATAAAAATGGGATCAAATTGAGGTGTAAATGGATATTGAACCGGGGCTGTTACAACTTTTGAAATTGATTTACCATTTTTCATGGATTTGATTCTGTACCATACTTGTTTATCTTTTGAAACGGTTTGATCATAAAAGGCTATCCCGGCTGCCAATCTGATTCCAGTTAGTTGAGACCAGTAACTCATGCTATCAATGACATTTGATTTTTCACAAAGTTGCCATTTTGTTTTAAGAATTTCTATAGATGGATCCCCTTGAAAGCTAAAAGATGATTTCCATTTTAAATAATTGGCTTGGAACGACTCCCAACTAATCGGTGACTTTAGTTCTATAAGATGTTCCCACTTTTGTTTGTTATAAGAACGTTCGATTATATATTGATCGATTTTATTTCCGTTTGCTAATTCCATGCCAACAAAAATAAGAATCCCATTAGGTGCAGCAACTGCCATCCTCTTTTCACTCTGACCAAAAACGGCTAAGTTGAACAGGAAACAACAAAAGAGCATTAATTGATGGAAGGTTTTAGATTTTATCTTTTTCATGATCTGATTCATTAAAAATTTTTAATTTTTATTATTTACATTGTTTGTCACAACTGGAAGTTGTTATTCCCATTGAAAAACCTTTGACATTATCTAAATGGACGGTTGCTCCAATGGTAAAATCTGCCAGCGATACCGAAACACATGGACCACAATCGATTAATACTGGTACACATTGGCTGGCAGAAATTTTCAGATTTAAACTAGTACAACCATCAATATTAAAATTGTGAGATTGAGTATTATAGTCGCCACTAATGCCAAGTTGTAGTTTTGCATCCGCATTTGCAGAGGTACACGTAGCGGGGCACGATCCCCCTAAGTAAGCGTGACCTTCAGCCAAAACACCTAATCCGAAGGTAGTTCCTTGTCCAAAGATCATATAGGTTCGGGCATTGACACTAACATCAACACCAGCAGTAACTGCCACAATACCATAATTGTGATCAATTTTTGGTAGAATTTGTTTTGTTAAACCGGCAGATAAGAAAAACCCATTCAAATTTGTTTTAAATTCGCTTGGCAAACAAACTGCATTTCCGATCTGATTGGATACTTCAGGAGGCAAATTGGAATAATTTCCAAATAAACCATAACAATTCGCAGATCCAATGCCAGGAATTTCAACTAATCCACTTGTATTAAACAACCATCCCTGCTGATCCATTATAGTAGTGACATTTCCCTGAAGTTTAAATCCACTTAAATTTATATTTAAAGGTGCGCATCCAATAAATCGGGAGTTTATCATGTCATAAGTAATTGTCAGTCCCGGGAAAGATGGAATATCAGAAACACCGATTTTTTGATTGGTTGCTTGTACTGCACCTTTCACTTCAAAATTCATTTTTTGACCCGATGCAATATTATTCATACCCTTCAATACCCCTTCAAAACGAAGAACATCCCAATTATGATTTACTACAATAATACCTCCGACTAAATTAGAAAGTTCCTTGCCTGCTCCCATTGGGAGATTTTGGCCTTTATCAATATCAATTTTTGTACTTGTTGGAGTATGAAACAAAGTAACATTTAAAACAGGTAGATTTCCAGGTTCTTCTGCAGTTCCTTTAGCGATAAATTGACGATCAGAAATTATATATTTTTGTGTCAGATTATATTGAACATTGTGATGTGTAAAACTAAATGCATCCATATCCATTAAAGCAAATGCAATCTGATTATTATCTTTAAAATAGCCCATAGCACCGGTAGGTTTCATGTATTCTGGAATGCCGAAATCGTAAGTTCCGGTTAATTTCAAAGAGGTTGGAGTTACATACATTTGCGTAAACGGGAAGGGTGTAAAATCTACAATATTATAAATTCGGAATTTATGGCTGTTGAGAGCTAACACACTTTCCCCTTCACTATTAAAATCGACAGCTGTAAATTCAATTTGATCATTTGGAGCTAATCCCGGCATCCCTTTTAATGTAGCAACTATGGTTTGCCCTTGATCCGGCACTGCATATAAACTCCAACCATAAACACCATTGTGTAAATATTTATATACCAATCCTTTATGGCTTGTTGAGATTTTTACATCTTTAACACCTAATAGTTTCACATTTTCCAAATGAACAATGGCTTTGTCAGTAAGTAATGATTGAGATGTAATGATTAGATTTTCAATTTTTACATCTATTCCAGTATTAAGAACACTATTGAACACTTTCACTCCTTCATTTGTTATTGACCATTGATTACAATTTAAAGTCCAATTTTTCATTTCTATTTTAAAAGGGGAAGCTTTAACAGTTGTCAGCCCTTTTTTATTGATATTGATTACTCCGGCATCCAATTGAATATTTGAGGGATTGATTGTGTTGATATTTGCTTTCAATATTGTATATAATGTCAGCCCATTTTGATCAAAAAATGATTTTTCAATTTCGACAGATGCCCCATTTTCAAACCCATCCACTGAATAAGTTAAAGTTTCATTTTCTCCATCAGACAGATAGAATCCATTTGTTCCAATATTTGCAGAGTTCACTTGACCAGAAACTGTATATACGACCATTTTAGGTTTTTTCTGATTAGGTTGAAGCGAGAGAAACAAGTCTGGCAGTTTATAACCAAATCCACCAAAATTTCCATTCAAATTGCTATTATTGGTATTTTGATTGATTTGAACTCCGGCTTCAATTTCCCCTTTTATTTGAGTTGGGTCAAATAGATTAAATTTTATCCCTGTTGGATCTGTCATATTGGCACTATAGTTACCATACATAGAAACAGTAATTGAATTCATGTCAGTGAGAAATGGTAAATCTACAGGAATAAGATAATAATCGCCATTACTGTTTTTTACATTACTTTTTTTCATTTTAGCTCCACTAATGTTTATTTTTTGTTCATTAAAAAATGGATTTGAAGAGAGTGTAACTATTCCGGTTAGTAATACATTTCCATCCTGTTGTTCTTGATAATCGGTCGCAGCAAAAGGAAATCCAAGAAATGTGGACACATCAATTCCATCAATCGTTTTCAAATGAAAACTTTCTGTTTGGCAATTATTTCCAAATGATTTTATGGTGTATTGATCATTATTAAATCCTACAAAATTTTCTCCGGGTTTACCCGTTGTTACTTGTAATTTAAATGGTTGATTTACCGGAATATTTTTTAATGTATATTTCCCGGATCCATCTGTCTTTGTTGTAAGATTATAAGGTTCTGATTGCCCATTAATTGTAGCAATAATGTTTACACCAGTTAGAGGTTTATTGTTTGTTTCTCCTAAATAAACAAATCCAGAGAGGCAACCACCCTCTTCTAAATCAACTTGTAAAACTGTTCCTAACAATGTTTTGGAATACGGAATATCAATTTCTTGAATATTTTGCACAAAGTTTTCTGAAGAGTTAGGTGGATTTGTGATAATAATTTTGAATCGATCTGTTTGTCCGCCTGAAAAATCGAATTCAGCAATACCTTCATTATCAGTGAGAACAGTATAATATTGTTCTTCAAAGGTGATATTTTGATTATTTTGAATATACTGATTGTTGTTAATGGACGTATTTTGATTGGGTTTCATTTTGGGATTCCCTTGAATAGCTTGGGGTGTATTTATTTTAGGGATCAATCCTTTCCCAATAACTCCTTGAGTTATCTTAGGATTGATTTGGATTCCGGAATTATTCATGTTTTGTCCTGTAGGCAACTTTGAATAATCGGTTTTCCATTCTTTTGGGACATTGGGTAATGAAACTTTAACTCCTTTTGCATAATCATTATTACCCCAAACTATGACCCGCAATTTTCTGGTTTTTCTATATAATTCAAAATAGTACTGATTTTTAGCCTTATTCAATTTAATGGTAACAGTGTCATTCATAAATCCATAGCGTGACAATACTACAGTACGAAAGGTCTCTAATTTACGGACTTCTAGATAGAAATTTCCATTTTGATCAGTAGTAGTTGATTTTGACGTTTCACCTAGTATAGAAACATAAACATTTGGCAATGGTTTTTGTGTACCTGCTTCTGTAATATTCCCTGTAAATTGAGCCCCATAACGCATAGGAATGATCATTTTATAACGTTCACCCCATTTCAGAGGGCCTCCCTCTTTGACTACGATTGTAGTATCAACAAACCCTTGAACTTTAATCGTAACAGTTCTATATGGGCCAATTAATGCTGAAGGATAAACTTTTACTTCTCCACCTAAATTATCCAATTTATAAGTGCCGGTATCACAAAGTGCCATAGGGATGATTTGTGTAATATCTTGATTTAATGGTGAGAAATTTTGTGACAGATCAAATTTTTGATTCCCTTTGTGGTATTTTTCAGTGAGAATAACAATTGCAGGTTGAGAAATTTTTTTATACCCCTCTTTTTCACGAAGTTCTATAACTAAAGTTGGATATCGTAAAGGGAGTTCTACTTTATAAGAATAACCATTAATAATGCTGGAATGGGAAGTGCTAAAATAGGAATTTGCAGAATGTTGTTTAAGTATTAAATCATATCCGGGAGTGGTTTGATCCTGATATTGCCCGTTTATATTTCTCTTTACTAACTCGCTAAAATTTATCATTACGGGGGCATCACTCTCATAATTATAATTTTGTGAGTTATTTACATATATATAGTATTGATAGGTTGTATTATCACTAAATACCAACGATTTAATCTTAGCAATACCGTATTGGTCTGTTAATCCTTGTCCAACACATACCATTCCAGCTACAGGAGCAGGGAACCCATCTGTTTTATCAGGTGTTACATCCTGTGTCGGGAAGATTGGTGGGTAATCAAAATTAACTTTTCTGAATAGAAAAACATTCATATTCGCTAATTCTTTTGTATTGTTAATTGTAAAATTACCAGGATTCTCCTTGGAAGTTACCAAAACATTGATGTCTACTGTTTTTACTAATGAAATTACTTCACCAATATCTTTGGTTTCACCTCCCTTTATTTCAAAAAAATAAGCAATGTTTTGGTCAGGATTCAAATAATACCGAGCATGTTCCCCTTCAATTACAATAGCATAAGCTTTATACAGTTTACATGAATTATCAGCTGATATATAGGAATAATCCATCACTTCAGCATTTGGACCACCAGGCTGATTGCGATAAGAAGCATCAGCATACTGATATTCAAATGGATTTGATGAGGAGTTATAGTACTCTGCAACTTTGTCATAACAACTTACATCTCTTAAAGGTTGATTATTGTAATTGGACAAGAATGTAAAGGTAAATGCTCCATTTTCATTGGTGGTTGCAATGGCAATTTCTTTCCCATCCTGATATTGATTTTGAGTTAAGTTGCCAATATCATTTCTTGTACGTTCAACATTAATTGTCCCATCAGAATTTCTCACAATGTATTTTTCCACTAATTTGATTTTAGTTTTTGATAAAGGCCATTTTGTAGTTCCGTTTTTATATTGATATTTTAATGTTCCTTGCAACGTTGTACTCTTCAACATTGGAGGTATAATTGTATGGTTGACTTGAATTTTTGGGAATTTTGGATTATTCATATTCAAAGTGCCACTCATCGGTTTTTGTTCGTTAGATTGATAAGTAAAAACTTGGACTTCACTAAACCCATGATTCAGAAATGAGGTTGTTCCTAATGGGTCAATTGCGGCAACAACAAAAGCGTATGTCTTTCCTGGTTTAAGCGCAGGATTTGAATAGGAGTAAAGGTAAGTATTAGTACCCATAATCGTTGTTTCAAAAAAAGCAGGGTATGCAACATTACGAATTTTATCTTGAAAATTATCATTAAGATCATTTAATTCAATAATTTTAAGTTTATATTTTGTGCTAATTGGAGCACGAGCAGGCCGTGTCCAAGAAAAAATCAAATTTCTAGCTTCTGGTTCTCGAATCATAATATTGTTTGCCGGAGAAATAATGATAGGAGCATCAACAGCTAATACAGAAAATGGAGCACTACATGAAGATACCAGATTGTCATTTGTTGAATAAAACAACATATCAAAACAAAAAGTGTAAAATCCATCTGGCAATCCATTTTGCATCACTTCTTGTCTTGTAATTCCTATAAATTCAAGATTTATATCATCAAATATTTGCCTTATATCATTGTATGATACGATATAAGGTTGTGTTGATACACCACCTGAAGGTAAATGGACCACTTTAATAACCATAGGTTTTGTGGGTTTGTAATTTTTTTTAGTACGAATAATGATTGATTCATCTGCACTAATAAGCGAACCATGCATATAAAATTGTAAA
>JBLJBB010000004.1:0-4911 GCA_047638115.1 Bacteroidales bacterium
TTGAAGCCAGAAATAACAAAATGATGAATTGTCTCATAAAATGGTTGCTAACGTTTGGCGCTAAGACTAGTGTGGCTTACACTTCAGGCCCCTAGCGAGTTGGTTTTATTTATTGTTTTTTTTCATTGTCAACGGGAACAAGGCCACATTAGTTTTAGCGTTTGTTAGCCACAGTAATTTTTATAATCCAAGTCCTATTTTTAATCCTATAAATTGTGGTCTTATATCATAGGAATACAAAATTTCTGTTCCATTTACAACTCCATGTTTAATTCTAAAGTCTGCAAAACTATAATCGTAATATATTTCAGTCATCAATCGTAAGTTTTTAATTTTAAAAGCTTTTCCAAATCCAATTGTAAAATAGCTATTTAAGTCATTTCCTAAGTCAACTGATTTCATGAGGATTTCTGTTTTTGTTTCATCTTCGCTAAACCAATCAGTGTAAATATAATCAACAGAAGCTTTATAGTTAATATTATAAGTCAATCCGTAACCAACAGAAAATGACCAGTTCGATTTTGTTTTTAATCTTAAAATTAAAGGTATTTTTAAGGAATGAACAGTCAATATACTTTCATAGTATGAGGTTGCCTCTGGAATAGAACTCCCGTCAAAGGCTCTTGTTAATTTGTAATTCTCAAATGAATATGTTAATTCTGAACCAATAGCTATATTATTAGTCATGTTGTAAAACTCTTGTACAGATGATGAAAATCCGAAAGCTATTTTACTTTCAGTTGTCCAGTTACTCTTGAATGTCATTAATGGTGAAAGTTTCAAGTTCGTCTCAAAACTTTGACCGTAAACAAATGACGAAATCAACCCGATAAGAATTATTAATACTGTTTTTCTCATATTGTTTTTATTAATAGAATGTTGCTGAATCTGTTTTTATTGTGGCTAACGGATAGCGGTATGTTTTTGTTGCCGATTACGGAGCACGTCATTGTCAAGCCACGATGAAGTTTGAAGCGAGCTACAGCCGTTGATTTCAGCACTTACTCGGCAATAAAATATACCGCATGTTAGAGCCATGTGCATTCTGTCTTAAAGGTTTTCAAGGATAAATTTCACTATTTTGTCTTTACGCAGACTAATTTTTTCTTTATTCCAATTTTCATTGTTAGAAGTCATATTTTGAATTTCTCTTTGCTGTGCAAGATGATTATATGAACTCCTTTTTTCACTGAATGGTTTATTTCCAACCGAACAATTATGAGATTTTGAAATTAATAAATAATTCCCTAAACAGTCTATGAATTGATTTTTAAATTCTTCGTCATACTCACAATAACCTGTGGCAATTGGTTCTCCATTTGTCGGTGTCTGTGGTGCTATATGTTCTAATTCAGGACTTTCAATGTTATCTAAACGAGTTACAGAATAGCCGCTTTTCCCTTGATTTTCGAGAAAATTTTCGTATTTCCAAAGAATAAATTTTGCTGTTGAATGGTGCATACCACCTTGAATTGATTTTTCAAGCTCAGTTTTATTCCAATACGACCACCACCAAGAGTCATTTGATACATTTCTCATCCATTCAACCCTGTCAATAATTGGTTTAATGTCTGGTTGTTCAAATGTGAATTTTTGATACACATCATTTATTCTTGATGTTAGGTCTGCTCTTGTTCCAATAAGCCTATGACGCAAAACAAGCGTTTCAAAAGATGAACATATTTTGCTAATTTCGTTACTTGATAAACCAAAAGTATACGCTTTGATAACAAAAGGAATAGCAATAGCAAAACCACCAAGAGTTACAAGCGAATGAATTTCAATGTTTTCTCTTTCGTCTCTACCAAAGAAAGTTGTTAGATGCTCAAAACTTACAGCAAGTGAATTTGTAAAGGACTTAATAAACGGGATAGGATTATTTTCGGAAAGGAGTTTATTTATTTTGTCAATTGCATTTGATTCCCAAAGTGAATTGAAATGAACACGTAATGTGTAAACTAAAACATCATCTTCGTCAATTTTGTATTCGATTGAGGAAATTGATTTATAAATTTTTTCAAAGCGATTTTTTATCTCTTCAATCAAACTGTCTTTTTCTTCACCACCATAAAGGTGAACATTAAACATGAATTGTGCTTTTATGATTTCCAAATTTGATGGTTTCTTACCACGATTATTTTGGAAAATAAACATTTGTATCGCTTCCGATTCATTTTTAACAGGGTGTGTGGTGCAAGTCGCTTCACTAACTGTTTTTAGCATTTTTGTCAGGAACTGTTCATCCTTGTCTGCAAATGAATTTGTGAAAAAGTCAAACGCTTTAACAATTCTTCTTGCTGATTCAGTTTCTAATCCGTTTTTATTCTTTTTCGTCTGGTCAATTACATAATCTTTAAATAATTGATTATCATAATCTACTGTTGAAAAAATATAATTTGATTTTCTTTTTATCATGTTTTCGTAAAGCACATCTTCATCTTCTGTCAATGCTCTAAATGTTTTTAACTTGCTATAAAGAGCTGAAAGAAAAATAACAACGGTAGTTAATCTTTGCTGTCCGTCAATAACGCCAAAATAACTGTCTCCCTTTTCTTCAAATAGAAAATGACCGAAATAGTAAGGAGTTTTAGCTGAACTTCGGTTGTAATCTAACAAATCTTGCAAAAATACATCCGTGTGGGTCTTTAAATTTCTGCTGTTGTCTTGTGATGGCGTTTCCCATGAATACGCTCGTTGATAAGAGGGAACGAAAATCTTATTCCCTGCTAACATTTTATTAATTGTTGTTGATGCTTCCATGTGTTTTTATTTAAAAATATTAAGAGCAATATGAGCACAAGCTTTGGCGTCAGCCAAAGCATTGTGATGGTCTTCAAGATGAAAACCTAAAAATTCTGAAACGGTGTGCAATTGATGATTGGGTAAGTCTGGAAATAATCTTTTTGATTTCCGGTAAGTGCAGTAAAAAGTGTTGCAATGTTGCTCAATCCCGTAACTATCCAAAACAGCCCTTAAACAACTTTCATCAAAAGCACTATTATGAGCAACAAGCGGAATATTCTTAATCATTTTATGAATTTTAATCCAAACATCTGGAAACTCTGATGAATTTATTGTGTCCCAATAATTTATTCCATGAATATCTGTTGCCCAACTACAATAAAAATTTGGTGTAGGTTTGATTAGCTCGTAGAAACTATCAATGATTTTATAGTTTTCAACGAATACCAAGCCGATACTACAAACACTACTGCGGTATTGATTTGCAGTTTCAAAGTCAATGGCAACAAATGATTTCATAGATTACAGGTTTCTTTCTTTGGCTAATTCTTGAAATTTTTTAATATACAGATCCATCTCATCAGCAATTCCTTTTATATAGGTTTCTCTTTTCCTTGGATTCTTTAATGACTCAAAACCCGATGAGTTTAAATTCCAAAAATCCAGCCCAAACCTATCAGACCATTTCCAACCAGCCCAACCTTCGTTCGATGAAAAAGAATTTGAAATTTCAGATATCAGAGAACTAGTTTCAACATCGCTATTCGGTTTGTCTTCATATGCAAAGCCATAGTAATAGGAATTTTCCAATTCAATGTAAAACAATACTTTTCTGTTTGATTTATTGGATGTGTAAACTGGAAACCCCAAACCATAATATCTATGCCTATTTCTAGCACGGGCATAGTATTCGCTGATGTCTTGGGTAAAGTCTTTTTGCTCAATTTTATAACCTTTTCCCTGTAGCTGTTTTTGGATTTCATCCCAAAAATACTTTTGAATTTCATATTTGTCAAACCCTTCTGTTTCAACAAATAAATCACATTCTTTTAGAATAGAATTCATTTTGTCTTTACTTATTGGCTTACATTCATCCTTGTAAAGGTCTTCCTTTAAAATCGCAATGATTTTAAATAGTTCTTCTGATAGGGATGAGTAATAGTTTGGCAATTCCTTTTGTTTATCTGTTTCTAGTGTTGAATTAAAATCATTCATCAATTGAATAATCATTGCCACTCTATCTAAAACCACGTTTATTGTTTTTTCAGATGTGTGCATTTGTAAATAACCCAATTGAAAAATCAAGTCTTTTAATTCATCAATAGATTTGTCAAGATTTGCATCCTTTCCCTTACTAACAATAGTAATTTCGCCATCCTGAATTATCTTTTTGAGTTCTTCAAGAAATGTATGGTAAACTTCTTGCTTTTTCTCAAAAACTTTGACACTTTTCTCTCTTTCTTCTTCGTTTGAAGTTTGCCCTTGCAAAAGGAATACGGTTATTATAGCAGTGATAACAACTCCAATTAAGGCTCCAAAGAATTGAGAAGGCAAAACTTCAAACTCAAAGATTTTAAAAATTACAGAAGAGGCAATAAATATTAACGTAAACGCAATAATGCCATATACCCAAAGGTTTCGTTTTTGTTTCATGTTTGTATTTAATTAAGGTTATCTTGCTGGCCTTGTGTTTGTTTTCTTTCCTGTATTGTCATATGTGTCGAGCCAAGAACTACGTTTTACAACAAATGTATTTCCTGAAACAGAAACCATATCTCCTATAGATTTTGGAAGTGTTTTATATTTTTTTCCACTATCATCATACAAGTCATACCAAGAACTACGACTTACTATAAAAAAACCGGAACTAAATCCTTCAATTTCTCCAATACTTGAAGGTAATGTTTTTGTTTTTTTACCCTTTTCATCAATAAGGTCATACCATGAACTCCGTTTTTCAATGTTTGAGATTGCCATAATTATTAAATTTAAGTTTAATGCCTACTCTTTAGGTTTTCGGCTACCCCTTTGAAATTCAAAATTACTTCTGTCATACGCCAAAATATGTCGTTGTCTGAAAAATTTGTCTGCGTGTCTTTTTCTTGCATTGGCTCTAACGTTTTGCGGCTTGGCGTAGTGGGGGCTTTTCAGCACTACACTTCATACGAA
>JBLJBB010000005.1:0-52856 GCA_047638115.1 Bacteroidales bacterium
TTAAAATACTGATAGGTTGCATAGTTATTGTAGTTTTATGAGTTAATAATAGTGGGGACAAATATACAAAAAAATAAATGCAAAAAAAGCAAAAAAATGAAATTCATGAGAAAAAAAGAGAAAAAAGAGAAAAAAAGAAAAAAAAAAATTAAAGTCTAAAATAGGAGTGATAAAAATTGACGTGGTTCTAAGGAATTCGATAATTAAAATAGAACAACTTTAGTAATCAGAGATATAATATTTCAAACACCATACAAAGGATAGACTTTGGTTCAATTTGCACGCGACTCCCTAAATAACCTGATGCCTGCGTTAGGGCGAAGGCCAAGTACCCCGCAAGTTGAGCTGTTTAGTGGTGCACGAGACGGGCAGAGCGACGTAGGAGCTCCTGCACGGCCGTTGCAACACTTGACAGAGAAACGAGGAGTACAGGCCGGAGACCGACCCTTTGGTAAGCGATGGGACTCCTTATAAAATAGGATTTGAATATGCAGAGCGCAGACAAAGGGGAACGCCAAAAATAGTGAATAGTGAAACTGAAAGCATATAGCAGGTAGCTTTTTAACTTTTAAACCTCTTAACCTATTGACTCGATTGTATTTGTGAGTAAAAGGAGGGGTACGATTTGTTTACAACTTCGCTGTTTTGAATGGTAATATTTGAAAAATATGAAAATAAATGAAACGACAAAACCATGCGATGGTCGTTGAAAGAATCAAAAGCGATAAAATTCGGTAGGGGTGTAGTGCGCTTTAAAATGGTTATTGAGGAGATTCGATCTGTTTCTGGATGCTTCATACTCTTAATTTCAGTAAATTGCTCCAGTGTTTTCACCAAAAGAGTTCCCCGTTTAGACTCTTTAAAATCGAGATTATCGATATCTGTAAGAGTTAATTCAAATGGAAAAAGAACTGCTAAAACGGCTAAAACGGGTGCTAAATCAAGATTGTTTTTCAAAGAGATTATCCTAGGTTTCAATTCTTGTTTTTTCTGACAAAATATTTCAATTTTATCTATGTTAGATTTAGTCTCCACACCCCATAATGCAAACCACTCTACAATTTTTGCATCATTTTGAACTGAAGGATATTGTAGATTTTTAAAGGTGATTTGTTTTCCAGGATTGAGTAAAGCGTAGGCATACCAATATATAGCAGCACTCCAATCTCCTTCAATTTGGGATGGAACTCCATCTAAAAAGAAATTGCCCCACACTTGCTTGGTAATTTCCAGATAACTTTCTGAAGCAAAATTAGCAGGTGTGGTTTGTATTGCTGGACTTCCTAACTTCTGAGAAATAAGCCACAAGGCACTCGCAAACTGACTGCTTTGTGTGCAGTCAATAACCATAGAATAGGCACATAATTCTGATTTTCCATTTATTAACCACCCATTTTCGATTTGCTCGATGTCGGCGCCAATTCTACGTAATGCGTAAACAAGGGGATCAATTGGGCGTTGTAATACACGATCAGTTCCTGTTAAAAACCATTTTCCATCTACTACCGTAAGCATGGCCATTAAAAAACGGTATCCAGCACCACAATCTTTAATGTCAATGAGTGTTGGTTCGGAGTCTTGTTTGATTCTATTTTGAACATTTTTTAAAGCATGATGAACAATTTTAACATCCTCTGCATCATCATCTTGGATGTCAACAATTTGATTATAATATAGATAGTTTAAAATCAAATATCTGATTACTAAACTTTTAGATCTTGGAAGTTGAATATCTATCATCTTTATTTAACTTTTTAAAACACTAATCGCACAACACCCATAAACAGCAGCAGTTTCAGTTCTTAGGATTTTATTTCCCAATTTAACTTCTTGGAATTGATTTTTTTTTGCTTTTTCAACTTCCAGGTGAGTAAAATCACCTTCTGGACCAATAAGTAAAGTTATTTTTTGATAATCCAAAGAAAATTGTTTAATATGTGGAGTATTCTCAAAATTTTCGCACCAAGCTATCAAACGGATCTCATTTATATTAGATGGATTGAGTGAATTCAGAAAATCTTTAAAACTAATTATTTTGATTTCAGGAAGATATGTCCCTGAAGATTGTTTAAGAGCTGCAATAGCGATACGATCCATTCGACCAATTTCAACGTGTTTACGTTCCGATCTTTCGCAAATGATAAAAGTGATCTTTTCCACACCAATCTCAACAGCTTTCTCCACCATCCACTCTATACGATCTGAATTTTTTGTAGGAGCAACTGCAATTTCGAGTTGAAAATCCCTTTTCCCAATATTGTATTCCCTTTCTATAATTTGTACTCGGCACTCATGTCTAGAAATTTCAATAATTTCTGCTTTTGCAATCGTCCCTTTTCCATCTGTGAAGATTAGTTGATCACCAAGTTTTTTTCTCAGTACCTTGGTTAAATGCTTAGATTCATCACTACTCATTGTGATCAAATCTTGCTCCAAATTTTCCAAATAATAATGTCCCATACTATTCACTATTAACTCTCTTTTTCGCTTAATTCTAGCCATCTCAACATTTTAAGGTCAAGATCATTTTCTACTTCACCATATCGAGAGCTCCATCCAGAGAGTTGTATTCCTGACCCCGACCCTGAGTTCATCAAATCTATCAATTCCATTTTCTCTTTTTCTAGCATTTCAATCTCATGTTCTAGAGTCTCAAACTCTTTTTTCTCTTTGTAAGAGAGTTTGTTAGATGTTTGTTTTTTTGAGATTAGCTCTTCGCTCTCTTTATTATGTTGACCTAATGCTCGCTCTTGTTTCTTTTTAAGTTTTTCTTGTTTCTCTTTTTCTAAGCGAAATTCTGTATAGTTCCCATAGAAATCTTTAACTTTTCCCTCCCCTTCAAAAACAAAAATATGCTCAAAGAGTTTATTCATAAACCATCTATCGTGAGAAACTACTAAAATACATCCTTGATAGTGGTCTAAGAAATCTTCTAGAAGATTAAGAGTATCAATATCGAAATCGTTTGTTGGTTCATCTAATATAAGAAAATTAGGGTTTTTAATTAGGGTAATCAATAAATGTAATTTTCTTTTTTCTCCACCACTAAGATCTTCGTAATAGGTGTATTGTTGTTCATATTTAAATCCAAAATAGTTCAAAAATTGGGAAGCTCCTACAAAATTTCCACTTTGTAAACGGATCATTTCAGCATGTTCCTTGACAATGTCAATAACTCTTTTATTCCCTTCAACAGGCAATCCATCTTGAGCAAAATAACCAAATTGGATCGTTAATCCAGGTGTAATTTTCCCTGCGGTTGGATTGAGTTCTCCCATAATCAATTTTAAAAGTGTACTTTTCCCAGTTCCATTTTTTCCTACAATGCCACATTTTTCCCCTTTTTTAAAAACATAAGAGAAATCGTCTAAGATCACTTTATTGGGGTAAGAAAAATCTAAATTATTAATTTCTAATATTTTATTTCCAAGTCTTTCAGATTTTACATGAAATCCATCTGCTTGTTTTTCTACTTTTCGATGCGCTTCCTCTTTAATATTTTCAAATGCTTTAATTCTAGATTTAGCTTTGGTAGTCCTTGCTTGAGGAGATGTATGAACCCACTCTAATTCAGTTTTGTATAATTGTTTAATTTTTTCATATTCAGCAGATTCATTAGCAATTCTCTCTGCTTTTTTTTCAAGATAATAGTCATATTTACCTTTGTAAGGATATATCTTTTGTTGATCGAGCTCTAAAATATAATTACAAACCTGATCTAAAAAGAATCTATCGTGGGTAACCATTAAAAGAGTTGTATTTGAGGTTGATAGGTACTCTTCTAACCATTCAATCATATCAATATCCAAATGATTCGTTGGTTCATCTAATATTAATAGGTCTGTTTCATTGATTAATGTTTTTGCTAATGCAGTTTTTTTTCTTTGTCCACCCGATAATTCTTTTACATTTTTAAAGATATCATCAATTCCAAACCTTGACAAGATCTCCTTAACTCTACTTTCTAAATCCCAGGCGTGTAATCTATCCATCTCAAGTAATGCTTGTTCCATTCGAGCATGTAATGCATCATTTTCACCATCCTTCGATAGAGAAATGCATGTTTCATACTCTTTAACAGCGAGAATCATAGGATTTTGTGATTCAAAAATAACATCCATAACGTTATATCCGTCTGTAACTTCATCAAGTTGAGGTAGATAAGAAATTGAGATCCCTTTTCTTGTAACCACTTGTCCGCTATCAGCATCTTCAATACCTGCAATTATATTTAAGAGTGTACTTTTTCCAGTCCCATTTTTGGCAATAAGTGCAATTTTTTGACCTTTTTCAATTCCAAAGGTAATGTTATTAAAGAGGGTTTTTTCTCCGTAAGATTTTGTAAGTTGCTCTACAGTAAGATAATTCATGGTTTATGGTTTAGGTTGCAAAGATACTGCTTTTTGTTGAAAGATAAACAATAACAACCACTTAGAATATAAAGTAAAAATTGTGAAATTTTCTTTATATTTGCCAACCTAAAAAATAGTATGCTTACACAACAACAGATTGATTCATTTACTTCGCAATTAGTTGGTAATAAAAAGATTGCGGTTGTAACACATTATAATCCTGACGGAGATGCCTTGGGCTCTTCGTTAGCAATTGTTTCCCATTTTTCAAAAATGGGTTATGAATTACAATGCATTGTTCCAAATCCATTTCCAGATTATCTTTCATGGATGCCTGGAGCAGAAAATGTAATAAACGCTCAAAAACACCTTAAAAAAGCCAAATCTATCATCGAAATGGCTGATATTCTTTTTGTTGCAGATATGAATGCTGCTCATAGAGCTGGTAAAGATTTAGAAGATTCAATAGAAAATACCAAGGCATACAAAATTCTTATAGATCATCATCCAAGTCCTGCTTATAACGCTGATATTATTTATTCTACAATTAATTCTACCTCTGCTTGTGAATTGGTTTACCGTTTTTTAACAGAAGTTTTCCCCAATGAAACCCTTTCTTTAGATGTAGCAAATTGCATTTATACAGGGATGATCACTGATACTGGATCATTAAGTTATGCGTGTAATCGTCCTTTAATTTATCAGATATTGGAAGAATTGATGAAGATAGGAGTTGATGGTGAATTGATCCATCGTCAAGTGTATGATAACTATTCAGAAAGCAGATTAAGACTTCTTGGTGTTGCTCTGAAAAATATGGTAGTAATGAAAAACAATGCTACTACTTATATGTTTTTAACTAAGCAAGATTTATTTGATAATGAATTCAAAAATGGTGATACAGAGGGTTTTGTAAATTATGGATTAGCATTAAGTACTGTTAAATTTACTGCTTTTTTTACGGAAAGAGAGGGTAGAATTAGAATCTCTTTCAGATCTAAAGATACTTTTGATGTGAATATTTTTGCATCTACTTATTTTAATGGAGGTGGGCATAAAAATGCCTCAGCATCCTATCACTATGATACACTTGAAAATACAATTGTTTATTTTGAAGATATCGTAAAAAATCATCCAGATTTGCAAGCATAAAGATGAGACAATATACCCTTTTACTTATCATATTTTTAATGTTAACTGCTTGTAAAGATAGAGCTACAACAGGATTTGTAATTACTCCAACGCAAGAACAAGAAGAAGAGGAGACCCCTTTGATGAGAGGAAATCGTAAAATGGTTGCCCTTGAAAACGAAGAGATTGATCTATTTATCAAAAGATATGGCTGGAATATGATCAGAACGGGAACAGGATTGCGTTACGAAATTTTAAAACAAGGTGTTGGCGATTTTTTAAAAGAGGGAGAAACAGTTGAATTTAAATTTATAACACAATTTTTAACCGGAGATACCGTTTATACTTCCCAAATAAATGGTAATAAAGTTTTTACAATTCATAAAACTGAAGAGATTGTTGGATTACATGAAGTTATGTTTCATTTAAAAAATGGAGCTAAAGCAAGACTGATAATACCTTCACATCTCGCATATGGAATCTCTGGTGATGGAGATAGAATCAAAGGACAACATTCACTTGTAATGCATATAGAACTACTCAATACACAAAAACAAAAACAAAAAAAATAGTCAAATTTTAAGTATTTTAAAAATGAAAAATTATTCAAAAATTATGTTGATCGCCATAATCGCGATCATTGCTGTCGGAACAACCTCATGTAGTAAATACAAAGGTTACAAAAAAGACAAACAAGAAGAATTTTATTACAAGTTCTTTACTCAAAACAAAGATGCAGAGCAACCAGTAGATGGTGACATTGTTGAAATCACTCTTACTGTAAGAACGAAAGACTCTACCATTATTCCTACTTTTCCTACAAGAGATCAAATTGTTGAATCATTATTTAAAGGTGACTTTTATGGAGCTTTAAGAAAATTACATGTTGGTGATAGTGCTTCATTTATTCTTAATGGAGATTCAATCTTTCATTATTTCTTTGGTCAAGAGTATCCATTTGGTGAAGAACCTCTATATTTTGATATCAAATTGAATAATATTGTTCCTAAAGCTGAATTTGAAGCTCAACAAGCAGAAAGAAGAAAACAATATGAATCTATGCTAGAAGAATATAAAGTTGCTGAAGATAGTTTGTTAACAAATTATATTCAAAAAAATAAAGTAAAAGTTTCTCCAACATCCACTGGATTATATTTCATCAAAACAACATCTGGAAAAGGAAAATTAGCAACCAAAGGTTCTAAAGTTTCTGTTCATTATAAAGGGATGTTAATTGATGGTACTGAATTTGATAATTCTTACCAAAGAGGTGAACCTATTGAAATTGAAGTGGGTAAAGGTCAAGTTATTCCTGGTTGGGATGAAGCTTTACAACTTATGAAAGCTGGTGATAAAGCAAAATTGATTATCCCATCTAAAATTGCATACGGAGAAAGAGGAGCAGGTGGTGTTATTCCTCCTTACGCAACTCTTATTTTTGAATTAGAATTGATTTCAGTACAATAATTTTATGTACTTTTGCAATCTCATTTATTGGGGCGTTAGCTCAGTTGGCTAGAGTGTTAGACTGGCAGTCTAAAGGTCACGGGTTCGACTCCCGTACGCTCCACTAAATATCATTGCAAATAATAAGAAAAGACGCTCAAAAGGCGTCTTTTCTTATTAAAAATTGGTATCTTTGCCAATTAAATCTTCTATTAATTTCAAACATAATGAATATTTTTTTTAGAAAGAAAAAATTTGATGAAAAAGCAGTTTCAATTTCTGCACTTACACGCAAAAGATTTAAAAAAGAAAAAATAGGAGTCATTGCTCTTCTTTTCATTATTGTTCTCTTTTTTGTTGCTCTACTAGGATATACAATCACTCCTGATAAAACTCCTTATTGTAACGACCAACATTTGGAAATTGCACTACAAAAGCCAGGATTTAGTGTTAAAATGCTACAACTCAAAAGTAATTTGGATATTCCTAAAGTTTCATTTTTTGAAAAAATGTTATTTGGTCAACCATCAATTTATAAAACAGTTCCTATTGAATCTTATACAATTTTGAATGATTCCGTTTATACAAATTTGTTTGGTATAAAAAATCAACAAGAAGTATTTGCTTTGAAACAATTAAATGCTGAAAATCCAGTAATTCATAAAAAATATATATTAGGGACTGATCGCTATGGGCGAGATGTATTAAGTCAACTAATGATGGGTGCTAGAATTAGTTTAGCAGTTGGGTTTATATCCGTCTTTATTGCTTTAGGAATTGGTATTTTCTTGGGAGCTATAGCGGGATATTATGGCGGAAAAGTGGATCAATTGATCATGTGGTTTATCAACGTTATCTGGTCAATTCCAACTCTTTTGTTAGTAATAGCGATTAGTTTTGCTTTAGGAAAAGGGTTTTGGCAAATTTTTATTGCTATTGGATTAACTATGTGGGTTGATGTGGCACGTGTAGTTAGAGGTCAGGTGATCTCATTAAAAGAACAGGAATTTGTTGAAGCTGGAAAAGCACTAGGGTACTCTGGTTTTTATATTATCTTCAAACATATTCTACCCAATGTTTTAGGAACAGTTATTGTTCTGGCTGCTTCCAATTTTTCCTCAGCCATTTTAATGGAGGCAGGGCTTAGTTTTTTAGGGTTAGGTGTTCAGCCCCCAACACCCTCATGGGGCATGATGATGAAAGAAAATTATGCCTATATTGTTCTAGATCAAGCATATTTAGCTATAATTCCTGGGATAGCTATCATGCTATTGGTTCTTGCTTTTATGTTAGTAGGAAGTGCCCTCCGAAATGCTACATCAGTTAAGAATTGAAGTAGATCTGTTTTTTTTTGTCTTTATCCTTGCGCTCCCTTAGCATTAGGGCGAAGAGCGACCCCGAGCGCAGCGTTAAACCTGAAACCTTTTTTAACCAAATTGTAACATCAACTTTATTTTATAGTAACATTTCGGTTGTTTTTTTGCATCATAAAAAAAAGCAATCTTGGATTACTTATTAACAATAAAAATAGATTTAAAAACATTAATCACTAAATTAAAAAAAACATGAAAAAATTTTTAGTCCTTATTTTGGGTTTAATTTTGATCACAACCCTTAACGCACAAGAAGAAGTTCAAAAAGATTCTCTTCAATTATTGCAAGAACAAATCGATGCAAATGCTAGCGGTATCAAAAAACTTAACAAATTAAAAGTGTCAGGTTATGTGCAAGTTCAAGCTGAATATGCAGAAGAGTTTGCTTCTACAAAAGTGGGTTTAAATACAAAATATATGAAAGACCGCGATTTTGAATCTGGTGACTATTTAAGAATGGGTGTTAGAAGAGGTAGAATTAAATTTGAATGGACAGAAAAATCTGGAAGTGCAACATTCCAATTAGACATTACTGAAAAAGGTGTTAGCTTTAAAGATGCATACATTAAATTATGGCATCCTAAATTGAATACTGTTTCTTTAACTGCAGGTATTTTTGACAGACCATTTGGTGATGAGATCAGATATTCATCTTCAAGAAGAGAATCTCCAGAGCGAACATTAGCTTACCAAAAATTGTTCCCAGATGAAAGAGATTTAGGATTTATGCTCTCTCTAGCGCCTTATACAACATCTGCTTTTAATGGATTGAAATTAGAAGGTGGTTTATTTTCTGGTAACGGTGTTCGTCAAGATGATAATGGCAAATTAGACTTTATTGGACGCTTAAGTTATAATAGAACTGATGCAAATTTTTCTTACGGAATTGGTGTTTCTTACTATAACGGTTTGGTTAATAATACAGACACTTTTCTTTATAATGTAGAAAAAGTTGTTGATGAATATAAATGGGTAAAAACAGGTGTTGAAAAGAATTTGTTAAATAAAAGAGAGTATTATGGAATTGATGCCCAAATCACATTATCTAGTTCTTGGGGATTAACCAATATTAGAGGTGAAGTTTTAGCAGGAACACAACCATCTGTAAAAAGTGACTTTGGATCTCCAAAGGCAAATATGTATGTTGACGGTACTTCTTTTAACTATATGAGAAGTTTCTTCAGTGGTCATGCCTATTTTATTCAAGACATTTACAAAACCCCTTTTACATTAGTTCTTAAATATGGATATTTAGATCCAAACACTAAAATGGCTGGTGATGAAATAACTAATAAAACTGATCTTTATAATCACAACTATGGATTTGGTTTATTATGGAGAGCATCGGCTAACATACGTGTTCAAGCATTCTATGAATTGGTTAAGAACGAATTAACAAATAGTATAGCAGTAAGTGGAAATGCAGATTATTCTAAGAATATTGCTGACAATGTATTCACTTTAAGAGTTCAATATAAATTCTAATTGTAACAAAAATGTAACCGTACAGAAACCATCCTGTAATATTTCACAGATATTTTTGTACCATCAAAAAAAAAGATATTTAAAATAACAAAAAAATACAAAACATGAAAAAATTACTATTAATTACAGTCATTCTTTTAGGACTACAAATCTTAGGATCAGCTCAAATCATCAAAGGATCAGACACCATGCTTCCATTATCTCAAAAATTAGCTGAACAGTTCATGAAAGCTAATAAAGGGAAAGCAGTCACTGTTAATGGTGGTGGAAGTGGTGTTGGTATTGCAGCTCTTATGGATGGAACTACTGACATTGCTATGGCATCAAGAAGAATTAAATTTGCAGAAAAACAAAAACTTCAAGAGAGTGGAAAAGCATCTAAAGAGGTGATTATCGCTTATGATGCATTAGCAGTTATTGTTAACCCAAGTAATGGGGTTACAAATTTAACCAGAGAACAATTAGAAGGAATATTCACAGGAAAGATCACTAATTGGAAACAAGTGGGTGGTGCAGATCTAAAAATTGTATGTTATTCAAGAGAAACTTCATCAGGAACCTATGAGTTCTTCAAAGAGAGCGTTTTAAAGAATAAAAATTACATGAATGGGATCATGAGTATGCCTGCAACAGGTGCCATTATGCAATCGGTTGCACAAACAAAAGGTGCTATTGCATACGTTGGAATGGCTTACTTGAATAAAGATGTAAAAACGATACATGTTTCTTATGATAAAGGAAAAACTTATGTAGCACCAACCATTGCAAATGCAAAAAATAAAACTTATCCAATCGTTAGACCACTTTTCTACTACTATGAAGTGAAAATTGAAAAGAAAGTAAAACCTTATCTTGATTTTGTTCTATCTCCAGAAGGACAAGCCATCGTTTCAAAAGTTGGTTATATCCCAGTAAAATAAATCTTCTGATCAAATAAAAATGAAAAAATTTAGAAGATTTTTAGGGAAGATTGTCGAAGGAATGTTAACAATAAGTGGAATGGTAACTACGGTTACCATTCTGCTTATTGTTTTCTTTCTATTCAAAGAGGGTGCCGGATTATTTAAAAGCAAAGTTGTTGAAGAGGGATACCAGTTGTATGTTCATTCTACAAATCCAGTAAATAGCATCAATCCTTATGAGATCAAACAGATCTTTGATGTTGATATTGATAATTGGAAAGCAGTTGGGGGTAAAGAGCAAGAGATTATGGTATTTCGATTTGATGATATATTTAGTTTATATTCTGAGGAAGAGTTTGGAACTGATTATGAGCTTTTACCTGTTAAATTAGCAGAAGTGATCAATCAAAATCCAAATATAATCGCCTTTTTACCTGTACAATATGCTCCCAAAAATGTAGTAGGTGTCAAAAAAGTAGATGCTGATAACATCTCCATTTTTGACTTTTTTGGAGGTAAAGAGTGGATACCAACATCTAAACCTGCGCATCAATTTGGTGTTTTGCCTCTCATTTTAGGAACACTATTGGTCAGTATAGTTGCTATACTTATTGCATTGCCTTTAGGGATTGGGGTTGCCATCTATTTATCTGAGTTGGCAAATAACAAAGCTCGACATTATTTAAAATTCACTATAGAATTGCTTGCTGGAATCCCTTCAGTGGTTTATGGATTTTTTGGATTGGTTGTAATTGTACCTATTGTACAAAATGTGTTCAATTTAGATGTAGGAGAAACAGCTTTAACAGGAAGTATCATCTTAGCTATCATGGCATTACCCACTATTATTACCATTTCTGAAGATGCGATGCGTAATACACCTCAAGCTTTAAGAGAGGGAAGTTTAGCTTTAGGAGCCAATAAATGGCAAACCACATATAGAGTTGTTATTCCATCATCTATATCAGGAATCTCTGCTGCAGTTGTTTTGGGTATTGGTAGAGCAATTGGTGAAACAATGGCCGTTTTAATGGTAACAGGAAATGCCGCCATATTACCGCCATCATTATTTGGACCAGTTAGAACAATCCCTGCAACTATTGCAGCTGAATTGGGTGAAGCTCCAGCAGGAGGAACTCACTATCAAGCCCTATTTCTTTTAGGTTGTATTTTGTTTGTAATTACCATGATTATAAGTATTATTGCTGAAATGATCTCTAAAAAACCTCAAAATGCTGGATTATGATGAAAAATAAAAGATTAAATGAGAAAATAGCTTTTATAATATTTAGAATATTAGGAGTTGTTGTTATTGGTATTCTATTTTGGATTTTAGGATTTATTGTATACCACGGAGTTAGTGTAATTAGTTGGGAGTTTTTAACTACAGAACCCACAGAAGGTATGACTGCAGGTGGAATTTTTCCTGCTATAGTTGGTACGCTAACACTTGTAGCGGGTAGTATAATTGTTGCATTTCCACTTGGTGTAATGTCTGCTATTTATACTCAGGAATATGCTGGGAAAGGGTATATTGTTCGATTTATAAGAGTGATGACCAGTAATTTAGCAAGTATTCCTTCCATTGTTTTTGGTTTGTTTGGAATGGCACTTTTTGTGAACAAATTAGGTTTCGGAGATTCCATATTAGCAGGTTCTTTAACCTTGAGTTTATTGGTTTTACCATTAGTTATTAGAACTACAGAAGAGGCCTTGAAAGCGATCCCAAACTCATACAGAACTGGAAGTTATGCACTTGGAGCCACAAAACTTCAAACAATTAGAAAAGTAATTCTTCCTATGGCAATGCCTAATATATTCACAGGTTTAATATTGTCTGTGGGAAGAGTGTCAGGAGAAACTGCACCAATTTTGTTTACTGTAGCTGCTTACTTTCTCCCAAAATTACCCTCTTCAATATTTGATCAGGTGATGGCGTTACCATACCACCTTTATGTTTTAGCAACCAGTGGAGCAAATATTGAAGAAACAAGACCAATTGCCTATGGAACTGCTTTAGTTTTAATTGCAATTGTTTTAATAATGAACCTTTTAGCATCACTAATCAGAAAACGATTGAACAAAAAATTAAAAACTCACTAACAATGATAGAAACTAAAAATATTAACTTTTATTATGGAAATTTTCATGCCCTAAAAGATATCAGCATGAAAATGGAGAAAAATACAGTAACTGCTTTTATTGGTCCTTCAGATTGTGGAAAATCAACCTTTTTGAGACTCTTTAACAGAATGAATGACTTAATTGATAATACTCGTCTAACAGGTGATTGTTTGATTAACAATGAGGATATTTATCAAAAAAATGTACGTGTTGATGAACTCAGAAAAAGGGTAGGGATGGTATTTCAAAAACCAAATCCATTTCCAAAAACTATTTTTGAAAATGTAGCTTATGGCTTAAGAGTCAACGATATGGGAGACAATAACTTCATAAAAGAGAAAGTGGAAGAATCATTGATTAATGCAGCTCTTTGGGATGAAGTAAAAGATAAATTGAATAAATCTGCTTTTGAACTATCTGGAGGTCAACAACAAAGGTTATGTATTGCAAGAGCTTTAGCAATTTCCCCTGAAATTGTACTTATGGATGAACCAGCTTCTGCATTAGACCCCATTTCAACTTCAAAAATTGAAGAGTTGATTCATGATCTCAAAAATAGATACACCATTGTTATTGTAACACATAACATGCAACAAGCCGCTAGGGTTAGCGATAAAACTGGTTTTTTTATGCTCGGTGAACTTGTGGAGTTTGGAGATACTAAAAAAATATTTTTAAACCCAGATAATGAACAAACACAAAATTATATAACAGGAAGATTCGGTTGATTTTTAAAAATATTTGTATATGAAACATTCAGAACAAGAATTACTTATCTTAAAAGATGAAGTAATAGAAATGTGGAAATTTGTAATTTCACAATTAGAAAAATCGAAAAAAGCATTGCTTTTTGACGATATTGAATTGGCAAGAGAGATTATCAGTAGAGAGAAAAGAGTGGATCTTTTTGAACTAAAAATTGAAAGTGATTGTGAAAACCATATTGCTTTATTTTGCCCTGTAGCCATTGACTTAAGATTGGTATTATCTCTTATAAAAATAACAAGTTCTCTAGAAAGAATTGGAGATTTTACAGAGGGTATTGCACGACACGTTGTACAAGAAAATTGTTCCATATTAACTCCTCAATTAGTGGAAGATCTCAAATTAGAACCCATGTTTGATTTGGTGATAGGAATGCTTACAGATACTTATGCACTATTTAATTCTGCGAAAACCGAAGTTTATGGAAAAATCTTATGCAAAGATGATGATGTGGATGAGATCTATAAAAAATCTTTTAATACAATTACACAACATTTAACTAATAATCCTTTAATGATTAGAAATGGGTTAGAGTTAATTTTGTTAGTAAGAAAACTCGAAAGAATTGGTGATTATTGCAGTAATTTGGTGGAAGATGTTGTATTTTACGTAGATGCAAAGGTTTTAAAACATAGCAATGGTGCAAAATTGGAAAATGATGCAGAGTAAAAAAACTGATTCTGTAACATTTTTGTAACAATATTGTAACATTGTTGTAATTTTATAAAATGATTTTTGCATTAGTGTAAAAGGGAGCAATATTTATTATATATTTGCACCATAAAGAAACCTAAATGCAACATAAAATATTAATTGTTGATGACGAACCTGAAATCTGCGAAATTCTAGAGTTTAATCTAGCTAGCGAAGATTTTCAGGTTATCGTTGCTTACTCTGCAGAAGAAGCAGAAAAACATATAGATGATTCCTTATCACTTGTTTTACTTGATGTAATGCTTGGTGGGATCTCTGGATACAAGTTTGCAGAGAAGATTCGAAAACAAGGGAAAACTGTTCCAATAATTTTTTTAACTGCTAAAAGTGGTGAAAATGAAATGCTTACTGGGTTTTCTGTTGGTGGTGATGATTATATTACAAAACCATTTTCAATTAAAGAAGTTGTTGCAAGGGTTAAAGCTGTAATCAAAAGAACTCCCAAAAGTGCCGTAATGGAGTTCTTACCTAAGTTAGATTTTCCAGGACTATCAATTGACACAACTCTCAAAGAGATTAAAGTAAATAATGAACGTGTTGTTTTAACCAAGAAAGAATTTGAGATCATTCTTCTTTTAGCTCAAAATCCAGATAGAATTTTTTCAAGAGAAGATGTTATTGAGAATTTGTGGAAAGACACACCTTTTATTACAGTACGTACTGTTGATGTTCATATTACAAGGTTACGTAAAAAACTTGGAGAGTGTGCATATATGATCTCCAATAGATCAGGTTACGGTTACAGATTTAACGCAGATAAATAAATGAAAGTAACCTATAAACAGAAACTATTCATATATTTATTTGCAATATTTTCATTGTTTACAATAGGTGTTTTAGCATTTGAACATTCAACAGAAAAAACTTTCCGTATTGAAAGTATGGAGCGTAAGCTTAATACTTATGCTGACATTTCATTTTTAACCTTATCCAAATCAAACAAATCTATTCAAGAAACGTTAGATTCTTTAACACTATTATTCCCCAATAATATTAGATTAACTTTGATAGATATTAGAGGAAATGTTTTGTACGATAATGCTATCCAAGATTTTGCTAAAATGGATAACCATTTTGACAGACCAGAATTGGCTAAAGCACGTAAAAATAATCAAGGGAGTCATATAAGAAAATCAAATTCAACCAAACAAGAGTACATTTATTATGCTAAAAGATTAGAAGATAAGTTTATTAGGGTTGCATTACCATACAATAATGAAGTGAAATCTTCTTTAGCATCCGATCACCTTTTCTTGTATTTTGTAATTGGATTGTTTCTTGTTTTTTTATTTCTTTTCAATCTTTTAGCATCAAAATTTGGAAAATCTATTAAACAATTGAAAGATTTTATTGTTTCTACGGAGAAAAATAAATTAGATCTTTCATTATTAGAGCATTTTCCAGATGATGAATTGGGTGAGGTTGGAAAAAAAATATTAAGTAATTACAAAAGAATTGTTGATTCGGAACAGAAAGTACTCATGGAAAGGGAAAAATTACTTCAACATGTTCAAAGTTCTGAAGAGGGGATCTGTTTTTATTTTTCTAATAAAAAAGTAGATTTTTTTAATGGTTTATTTTTACAATATTTAAATATCTTAGTAGACGGAGCCAATAGTGATCCTGAATCAATTTTTGAGGGAGAGTTGTTTGTTCCAATAGCTCATTTTATTGATTCTCGTAAGAAAGGGGAAAAATATTTTGAAAGCCAAATAACCAAACAAGGGAGAGAATTCTCTGTTCAAGTGAATATATTTGAAGATGATAGTTTTGAGATAACATTGAATGATATTACAAAACAACAACATATTAGTATGTTGAAAAGAGAAATTACAGCAAATATTGCACATGAACTTAGAACCCCTGTTACTAGTATTAGAGGATTTCTAGAAACAGTTATTGAACAAAACCTAGATGAAGAAAAAAGAGCATATTTCCTTCAAAAAGCGTTCCAAAAAACATTAGTTTTGTCTGAAATAATTCAGGATATTTCTATGATCAGTAGAATTGAAGACGCTCCTCAGTCATTTGAAATTGAAAATGTTGTTATTGCAGATGTTCTCAGTCTTATTAAAAATGAACAATCAGAACTATTTAAGGAAAAGCAAATATCGATGGAGTTTGATGTTCCAAAAGAAGTGATTGTTAAAGGCAATTATTCTCTGATTTATGCTATTTTTAGAAATATGGTTGATAATGCAGTTCGGTATGCGGGGAATAATATCCAAATTAGAATTGTGAAGTATAATGAAGTAGCGGATTATTACTATTTTTCATTTTATGATACGGGAGTTGGCATACCTGATGAAAGACATTTATCTCGACTTTTTGAAAGGTTTTACAGAGTTAATGAAGGTAGAACGAGGGATACTGGTGGTTCTGGTTTAGGGCTCTCCATTGTTAAAAATGCTGTTTTGTTACACCAAGGAACCATTTTTGTTAAAAACAGACAGGGTGGGGGATTGGAATTTTTGTTTAGTTTAAAAAAATCAATTTAATTATATAAAATAAATACTATGAATCCAGAATTTTATTTCATTTGTCTAGTAGGACTTCTCTTTTTACTTGCCATTTTTGATTTGGTAATTGGAGTTAGTAATGATGCCGTAAATTTTTTGCACTCTGCAATTGGAAGTAAAGCTGCAAATGTAAAACTGATACTTTTTATTGCTGCTATTGGAGTTTTTATTGGTGCTGCATTTAGTAACGGCATGATGGAGATTGCCCGTAAAGGGATTTTTCAACCTCAAGAGTTCTATTTTTATGAAATAATGTTGATATTGGTTGCCGCTATGGTAACGGATGTCATTTTACTAGACTTGTTCAATAATTTAGGATTGCCAACATCAACAACAGTCTCCTTGGTATTCGAACTTTTGGGAGCTACATTTGCTATTGCAACCATCAAAATAATAAATGATCCATCTCTATCTTATGATGTTTTATTAAATACTGATAAAGCATTACAAGTGATATTAGCAATTTTTACTTCGGTTGCTCTTGCCTTCTTTTTTGGTTCATTAATTATGTATATCTCCAGAGTGATTTTTACTTTTAAGTATAAAGAAAAAATGAAATATTTTGGAGCTATTTTTGGAGGTTTAGCTATTACTGGAATTATAGATTTTATGTTACTTAAAGGTTTAAAAGACACTACTTTTATGACTCCAGAAACACTTGAATATATAAAAGAAAATTCAGCTCAAATTTTATTATTTTGCTTTGGTTTTTTTACCATTTTAATGCAACTACTACATTGGTTTAAAGTGAATATTTTGAAAGTGGTAGTTTTGGTAGGAACTTTTGCTTTAGCATTTGCATTTGCAGGTAATGATTTAGTAAATTTTGTAGGTATGCCTTTAGCCGGGTTTTCCGCATTCCAGGAATATATGGCTCAAGGGGGTGGAGATATTTATAACACTTTAAAAATGAGTGCATTAAATGATAAAGCACAAACTGAATGGTATTTCTTATTTATTTCAGGTGTTATTATGGTTGCAGCTCTTGTTTTTTCCAGAAAAGCTAAAAATGTAATTAAAACATCGATAGGGCTATCAAAACAAGGTGATTCGGATGAGATGTTCAGTTCTTCAAATATTGCTAGAAATGTGGTTAGAGGATCTAGAAGAATGGCAACTTATATAGTAGATATTACTCCTAATTCTGTTTCGAATTGGTTGAATAATAGATTTAGTAGAGAGGGAGTTAAAGATGAAGAGAATACTGCTTTTGACTTGCTTCGTGCTGCTGTCAGTTTAGTTGTTGCTAGTTCTTTAATTGCAATAGGAACCTCTTTAAAACTCCCATTATCTACAACTTATGTTACTTTTATGGTAGCTATGGGTGCATCATTAGCAGATCGAGCTTGGGGAAGAGAAAGTGCTGTTTATAGAGTGAGTGGAGTAATTAATGTGGTTGGGGGTTGGTTTATTACAGCAATTGCTGCATTTGCAATCACAGGAGTTATTGCTATTGGTCTATTTTATGGAGGGAAAATTGCAATGTTACTTTTAGTGATTGTTGCTGCTATAGTTTTAATTCGAAATCAAGTTGCATTTAAAAGAAAAGCTTCTAAACAAAAAATCAATAAAACTGTTGAAGAACTTCTTTCGTCTGAAAATACTGATGATGCGCTTCGTTTATTGCGTTCATACTCAAAAGAGAATACTATTGAAACATTAACATATGTTTCTGAAAGATATGCACAAGTTATTGAAGCTTTTTGTAAAGAAGAATTAAAAATTTTACGGAACCTATCTGGCAAAATTGACTCACATAAAGATGATATTAAAAAAATAAAAAGATTAGGTACACTGGGAATCAGAAAATTATCTCCTAATGATGCTTTTGAAAGGGGTTTGTATTTCTATCAAGCCAACGATTTTATTGGAGAATTGATATACTCTTTAGCAAAAATTAGTGTGGCTTGCGAAGAACATATTGCGAATAATTTTAATCCGTTAAATGAGGAACAAAAGGAGGAACTGCAAAAAACGAAAGATTCTATTATTGAATTTATTAACCAATGTATTGATATTCTCGAAAATGAAGATTTTGAAGAAAGGAGAAATATTTATGCAAACAATGAAGAGTTCTTAGAAGATTTTCACATTATGAAACGAAAACAATTGAAAAGAATTCAATTGTATCAACAAAGTATCAAAGCTTCATTGGTGTATATAAGTATTGTTCAAGAAACCCAAACTATTGTGACCTACACTACTAATATTATGAAAGTCAATCGTAAATTACTTCAAAATAGCTAAAATTTTTATAAATTTTCTTACAAAACTACTTTTATGGGAATTGAACATTATTATATAATCCTTCTGGTAATACTAACAATACTTGCTGTTTTTGGACTCTATATCGGAGTTAGTAATGATGCAGTTAATTTTTTACAATCTGCTGTGGGTAGTAAAGCTGCTAAAGTTCATGTCGTTTTAATTATTGCAGCCATTGGAATTTTTCTTGGAGCTGGATTCAGCAATGGAATGATGGATATTGCGCGTCAAGGAGTTTTTTCTCCAGAATTCTATAGCTTTCAAGAGGTTATGATAATTCTTATCTCTACTATGTTGATGGGAGTTATCCTTATGGATCTATTTAATGTACTTGGCCTCCCAACATCTACTACAGTATCTTTAGTTTTTGGATTATTAGGGGCCTCTTTTGCTGTAGCATCAGTAAAAATTTCACAAGCACCTATCGATAATCCTCTTACTTATGGGATGTTATTAAATACAGAAAAAGCACTCCAAGTTGTTTTAGCCATTTTTATCTCAGTAGCACTCGCTTTCTTTTTCGGGACTCTAATCATGTATTTGACCCGATTGCTTTTTACTTTTAACTTCAAACCAAGAATGAACTATTTCGCTGGAATCTTTGGAGGAGTTGCATTAATTTCAATTCTTTATTTTATGCTTTTAAAAGGGGTTAAAGACACCTCTTTTATGGACGAGGAAGCTAAAAATTGGGTTAATGAAAATTCTGGAAAAATCATCTTTTATGCTTTTATTGGATTGTCAATAATTATGCAAATACTTCATTGGCTTAAAATTAATATTCTAAAAATCATTGTATTAACGGGTACCGCTGCTCTAGCATTTGCTTTTGCAGGAAATGATCTCGTAAATTTTATTGGCGTTCCTTTAGCAGGATTCTCAGCTTATAAATTTGCATTTGTTGACGGCTCTTTAAATGTGAATCTATTAATGGGTGAGCTACGTTCTCCAGCACAAACTGAAATATTTATTTTAATTGCATCTGGTGCCGTAATGGTATTAGCTTTGTTTACTTCTAAAAAATCAAAAAATGTTTTAAAAACATCTATTAATCTTTCCAGACAAAATGATGGAGATGAGATGTTTAGCTCTTCAGCAATTGCGAGAAATCTCGTAAGGGGAACAAGACGGATGGGAACATTTTTTGTAAATAATTCTCCAAATAGTTTGAAAAAGTGGACTGCAGCCCGCTTCTCTAAAGAGGGAATCCATATGGATGATGATGCCGCTTTCGACTTACTTAGAGCAACTGTTGGCTTAGTTGTAGCCAGCTCATTGATTGCTTTTGGAACCTCTTTGAAACTTCCATTATCTACAACCTACGTTACTTTTATGGTTGCAATGGGTGCTTCTTTAGCCGATAAAGCTTGGGGTAGAGAGAGTGCAGTGTATCGCGTTAGTGGAGTAATTAATGTTGTGGGTGGATGGTTTATCACAGCTATCGCTGCCTTTATCATTACAGCAGTTGTTGCAATCATCCTTTTTTATGGAAAAATGGTTGCTATGTTCATTATTGTTGGTGTAGCGGCTTTGATCTTAATTAGAAATCAGATCTCTTTTTCTAAAAAAACTAAAAAAGAGGATAGAAATCAGATCGTTATAGATCTATTAGCTTCAGATAATGAGGACTCTGCGCTGGGACTCCTTAGAAATTACTCAAAATCAAATTCTATTGAAACTCTTGATTATATTGTTGAAAGATATGAACAAGTGATTGATGCTTTTTGTTCAGAAGACCTTAAAGTACTCCGAAACCTTTCTGGTAAAATTGATTCCCATAAAGATGATGTTAAAAAAATCAAACGATTAGGAACTCTGGGTATTAGAAAGTTATCACCCTCTGATGCCTTTGAAAGAGGACTCTATTTCTATCAAGCCAACGATTTTATTGGGGAAATGGTCTATGCTTTAGCTAAAATTAGTGTTGCCTGTGAAGACCATATTGCTAATAATTTTAATCCTTTAAGTGATGAACAAAAAGAGGAGCTTTGTGAAACTAAAAAAGCAATTAGAGATTTTCTTTCTGAATGTATCCTCATTTTACAAAATGAAGATTTTGAAGCACGTAGAGAGTTATATATCAACAATAAATGGCTACTTACTGATTTCCATGAGATGAAACGCCGACAGTTGAAACGTGTGCAAAACCAAAATGCAAGTACAAAAGTGAGTATGGTTTATCTTACTGTTATCCAAGAAACACATACCTTAGTGTCATATACGACCAATCTGCTAAAAGTAAATCGTAAGTTGCTGCAAAATAGCTAAAACTTTACCGTTTAATGTATTAGGTTTAAAGTTGAAAAGAAATCTACATTCTCTCAGGAACATTAATCCCCAATAAATTCATCGCTGTTGCTATTGTGGTTGCGCAAATGCTCGAAATCTGTAAACGTAAGATTCTTAATTCTTCATTTGATTCCTTGAAAATGGGACTCTCCTGATAAAATCGATTAAATTCTCTAGCTAATTCAAAGGTATAATTGGCAATGAGAGCAGGGGAGTGGTTCTCACCAGCGGCAATTAATACATTGTTGTACTCTTTGATCAGTTTGATTAAATCTTTCTCACTACTGCCTAAAATTGAAAAATCAGTGATCTCAATATTTATATCAATCTCATTGTCTATAGCTTTGCGTAATAACGATTTGATACGTGCATGGGTATATTGAATAAATGGGGCTGTATTTCCATTAAAATCGATCGATTCTGCAGGATTAAATAACATGTTTTTCTTTGGATCTACTTTTAGTATGAAATATTTTAATGCACCCATTCCGATCATTTCATACAGTTCCTTCCCTTCATCCTCTTCAAAATGGAATTTTCCAAGCTCTTCTGTGCTCATTTTTGCTTCTTGAACCATCGATTCCATCAAATCATCAGCATCAACTACAGTACCTTCTCTGGATTTCATTTTCCCTTGTGGTAACTCTACCATGCCATACGAAAGGTGATAAATGTGTTCCCCAAACGATTTATGGAGTTTTTTAGACAAAACCAGTTTTAAAACATCAAAATGGTAATTTTGCTCATTGCCAACAACATAGATCATCTCTTTAGGTTGAAATTCTTCATATCTAAGCTGTGCTGTTCCTAAATCTTGAGTCATATATACTGAGGTTCCATCAGAGCGAAGTAATAGTTTCTCATCTAAACCCTCTTCAGTCAAGTTTACCCAAATTGATTTATCCTCGTTTTGATAAAGATATCCTTTGGCTAAACCCTCCTCAACAATCTTTTTACCTAAAAGATAAGTATTTGATTCATAATAAGTTTTGTCAAAATAGATTCCCATACGAGAATAGGTCGATTCAAATCCTTCATAAACCCAACCATTCATTTTCTCCCAAAGAGCTCTGGTTTCTGGGTCATTATCTTCCCATTTTCGTAGCATCTCTTGCGCTTCAAGCATCAAAGGAGCTTGCTTTTTGGCATCCTCTTCTGCCACATTGTTTTGCATTAACAGAGCTACTTCCTCTTTTAGGTGTTTGTCAAATTCCACATAATATTTTCCAACTAAATGATCCCCTTTTAATCCAGATGATTGAGGAGTTTCTCCATTTCCATATTTTTGCCAAGCAAGCATCGATTTGCAGATATGGATACCTCTGTCATTCACCAAATTAACCCGAATCACTTTTTTCCCATTCGCTTCTAAGATATTGGCTACAGAACATCCTAAAAGATTATTTCGAACATGACCTAAATGGAGCGGTTTATTGGTATTTGGAGAAGAGAATTCAATCAAAGTAACCTCTTCTTCATGAGGTTGAATAGAAGTTATACCCTCTTTTTGCACTTTTTGAAGATAATTGATCCAAAATGATGGGGTGATGGTGAGGTTTAAAAACCCTTTTACAACATTAAAATCAGCTATAAGCTCAGGTAATCTCTCTATTAATTTTTTACCAATCTCTTCTCCAATCATATCGGGAGATTTTTTAGCCATTTTCACAAATGGGAAAACGACCAAAGTGTAATCCCCTTCAAATTCTTTTTTAGTGCGTTGTAATGCCGATTTATCTAAGGATATTTCTGAAGAATAACACTCTTTAATAATCTCTTCAATAGTTTGTAAAATAGTAAGTTCCATGTTGTATTATTTTTCTTTTGATTCAAAATCTTCAATTGTTTCCTCTAAATTTCCATTCCAAAGGTATTTACGAGTTTCTTTAACGATTACACCTGATAGAAGAATTAATGAAATTAAATTTGGTATTGCCATCAATGCATTCATGCTATCTGCAATACTCCAGATTAGTCCAATATTTGTAATGGCTCCTAGGAAAACTGCGATTACCCATGCAATTCTATAAAATGGAATAGTTCGTTTTCCTCCTAGATACTCTAATGCTCTTTCACCATAATAAGACCATCCTAAAATGGTTGAAAATGCAAAAGTAAAAATGCCTACAGTTAAAATAAGATGTCCCACTTTAGGAATTTTTGAAAATGCTGCTTGTGTCAGTTTGGCACCTTCAGTATGATCAATCTCTGGGTATGCAATGATGGTTGTCACTAAAACAATACCTGTTAATGCGCATATCACTACTGTATCCCAAAAAGTTCCTGTTGAGGATACTAGAGCTTGACGTACAGGGTTTTTTGTTTTAGCAGCAGCAGCTATAATAGGTGCAGATCCCATTCCAGATTCATTAGAAAATAAACCTCTTGAGATCCCCATTCTTGCAGCCATCATCACTGTTGCTCCAATAAACCCAGAGCCAGCTGCAGTAGGAGTGAAGGCAGAATTAAAAATTAAAACTAACGCATCTCCTACATATTGCCAATTCATAAAAAGAAGTGTAAAACATCCCAAAATATAAAACAAAGCCATAAAAGGAACTAATGCTTTACAAAAATTTGCAATCCCTTTTACACCAAAAAAAATCACCATCGCTGTAAGAACAGCTAGAACTGAAGCCGTAATATATGGTGATATTTTATAACTTTCACTCATAAACAATGAGATTGAATTTGATTGAACAGTACACCCAATCCCAAAGGAAGCTATAACAGTGAAAATGGCAAATAATATTCCTAACCATTTCATTTTCAAACCTCTTTCTAGAGCACACATGGGACCACCCATCATGGTGCCATCAGATGTTTTATAACGATATTTTACTGCTAATAAACCTTCTGAATACTTTGTTGCAATTCCGAACACACCCGTTAACCAACACCATAAAACAGCTCCTGGACCACCCAATGTAACAGCAATAGCTACACCTACAATGTTCCCAGTTCCAATAGTTGCTGCTAATGAGGTTGCTAAAGCTCCAAACTGTGATACATCTCCATCAGAATCATCTTTCTTAATAGATAATTTGATCGCTTTGAATATTTTTAATTGTGGAAATCGTAATAATATTGTTAAAAAAATATGTGTTCCTAACAACAATATAATCATAGGCCATCCCCATAAATAACTATTTAAATTATTGAAAAAGTCGTGGAGTAAATTCATATTCAAAAATTTAGTTCATCGTTTATTTAAGACAAATGTTTTGCTTCCTGCCAAAAAACTTCCATTTCAGCTAATGTCATATTGGATATATGTTTTCCTGTTTCAACGGCTCTTTTTTCAATGTGTTGAAATCGTTGCATAAACTTTCTATTCGTTTTTTCGAGTGCATCCTCAGGGTTGATGTTCAAAAAACGAGCATAATTGATGAGTGCAAACATCAAATCACCATATTCATCCTCCATTTTATCACTTTGAAGAGCCACCTCTTCTTTAAACTCTTGCAACTCTTCAGACACTTTATCCCAAACCTGATCTGCATTCTCCCAATCAAAGCCAACACCTCTTGCTTTTTCCTGTATTCTGTATGATTTTACCATTGCTGGCAACGATTTTGGCACGCCACCTAAAACGGATTTGTTTCCTTCGGTTAACTTGATTTTCTCCCAGTTAACTTTCACTTCAGCAGCATCTTTAACAGTTACATCGCTAAAAATATGGGGATGACGTCGAACCAATTTTTCACTAATCCCATTTAAAACAGTTTCAATATCAAAAAGCCCCTGTTCCTGACCAATTTTTGCATAAAAAACGATATGTAACATTAAGTCACCCAACTCTTTACCAACATCACTAAACTGTTTATCAATAATAGCATCAGAAAGTTCGTATGTTTCTTCAATGGTCAAATATCTTAAACTTTCAAAGGTTTGTTTTTTATCCCAAGGGCATTTCTCCCTTAATTCATCCATAATATCTAGTAAATTCTTGAAAGCCACAAGTCTTCTATCCATCTCCATTTTTCTATTTTTTAGTTTGCAAAAATACGAAATAATAAGCTAATAAGCAAATGTGATAATAAGCTCATTATTTCGTATATTTGCAATCTAATTCTTAATACAAACTGATTATGGCGACTTTAAAAAACAAAATTGCAATTGCTTACGATTTTGATGGAACTTTGGCTCCAGGGAATATGCAAGAGTACCATTTTATTCCTGATTTGAATATGGATATTCCTGAATTTTGGAGAGAAGCTAATCAAATGGCGCAAGATAACGATATGGATGAAGTGCTGGCATATATGTATTTGATGCTTCAAAAAGCGAAAGCATTAAATAAACCAATTAAAAAAGAGGCATTTATAAATTATGGTTCAAAAATCAAATTTTTTAAGGGCGTTGAAACATTTTTTGATAGAATTAATCAATATGCAGCTAATCAAGGTTTTAAAATTGAACACTATATCATTTCTTCAGGGAATAGAGAGTTTGTTGAAGGAAGTACAATTGCACACAATTTTACAGATATTTTTGCATCAGGGTTTATGTATGATCATCAAGGAATCGCTTGCTGGCCCGCTTTGGCAGTGAATTATACCAATAAAACACAATTTCTTTTCAGAATTAACAAAGGGATTCATAACTCTTATGATAACACTCTCATTAACAAGATTGTACCCGAAGAGGATAAACCAATCCCTTTTTCTAATATGATTTATTTGGGAGATGGAGAAACTGACGTTCCAGCTATGAAAATGGTGAAACTTCAAGGTGGAATTGCCATTGCTGTTTATAATCCAGATTTTATTCCAACTCAGAATAAAAAACGATCACCCAAAGAGTTATGCACCGAAATAGTTTTAAACAAAAGGGCTGATTTTATGGCACCTGCAAACTATACAGAAGGGGGTGATTTAGATTTACTTATAAAAAAATGTATTGATAAAATCATTGCTGATCAAAAATTGTTTGCAACAGATCATATTGATATCAACTAAGATTGATGATCTTTTATGGTGAAATGAAATATAGTGTTCTCATTTTCAATACTATCACTCCAAATTCTTCCCCCAAGTTTTTCAACTAAAGCTTTAGTAATAGATAACCCTAAACCTATCCCTTCATGCATTCTGTTCATGTTCATATCTGCTTGTGTAAAACTTTTGAAAATGGAATCTAAAGCATGTTCTGGAATTCCAGTACCAGTATCTTTAACGTAAAAATGGTAGTGATTAATCTCTTTAGAATATCCAAATTCAATGTATCCACTATTGGTAAATTTGATACTGTTTTCAATCAATTTTGTTAAGATTATTAATATTTTTTCATAATCCGAATCAATCATATCGTGATCATTTGCATTTGATTTATTCCAAATCAAATCCAATCCTTTATCATTGGCCTCTTTTTGAAAGGTTGATACAATTTGATCCAAAATAAAAGAGATATTGATTTGATTATAGTTAAAAGTTGTACGATTTGCTTCGATTTCAGACATTAAAACAATGTCATCCAAGGTGTTTAGAAATCTCATAGCACTTTGTTTATAATTAGTTATATAAATCTCTTTATCCTCTGAAGGGATCTCTTTTGCTCTTAAAAGATCCATAAAACCCAATAATCCATTCATAGGTGTCCTAATTTCATGACTTAAATTAGTTAAAAAGGATGAGATGAGTTTAGTACTCTCTTCTGCTTTTTCTTTAGCAATAATGAGTTCATTTTCAATCTCTTTTAATTTGCAGACATCTACAGCAAGGCCATCCCATAAAACATGCCCATTATCTGATACATGAGGTATCGATGTAAGTTGAAACCATTTTTTTATTCCATTATCTAAAATGATTTGACCATTAAAATTAAGGATATTTTTATTTAAAAAAGCTTCTTTTTCTAGTTGTTGAAGTTTAACTAAATCTTCAGGTAATAATAAACGATACAATTCAAAAGCATTATTATAAATTTGATCTTTTGTTACTCCTAAAATTTGATATGTATTATTACTTATATACGTAAATTTCCTACAAGAATCATCAATTCCTGTGTCAACTTGATAAATAAATCCATCTACTAAATTATCGCTTATACTATGCAATTGTGCTTCACGTTTTATCAGTTTTTTAAGAATACTCTTTTTTTGAACTATATTCGATATTAATACAGTTACAATTATGAGTAATAATATAAAAAAAATGAATCCAATAATAAACAAACTTTTATATTTTTCCCAAACAGTTAAAGGTACGATACCCAGTTGATCATTCATTCCGAATAACAAAATGGAAGACATTATGTACAAAAAAACGAGAATAAAAATTCTTTTCATGATAATGAGTTGTTCAATATTTTATTTCTAATCAAAAAAATTATTGATTTTTTGATTTTGCAAATATAACACAATATTTTATAAAATTTATTTTTTTGTAAAAAAAATGGTGAATTTATTTCATCATAATTTGTGAAGATCTTCTCGATTTAAATATACTCTTCTGATCCCTACAAAAACAAAGAAAGTCACTAGTAAAATGAGCCAAAAAATCCCATTTATATCCATAAGATTTGTTTCTTCAACATTCATTTGATTTGTTTTTCCAATAAAATCAATGGTAATACTTAAAAAATTATGCAAAAAATGAGCAATAATTGGGAGTAGGAGAGAGCCACTCCAAATCATTAAGTATCCTAAATAGATTCCCAATAACACTCTTGGGATAAAACCATAAAATTGAAAATGGATAATACTAAAAATTATTGCTGTAAAAACTATTGCAATATGTTTATTTTTAAATACTTGTATTGAAAAGTTTTGTAAAGCTCCCCTGAAAAACACCTCTTCACAAATAGCAGGTAAAATTGCCATTACAAGAATGTTTTTAAGATAAGTTTCAAAATTCACATTTTGAGTTAACAAGTTTAAAAGAGCTCCGTTTTTTTCCTCAAGTTTGATCATCCAATTTTCAATATTTTTTAATGATTCAGGAAAATGGATCCATTGATTAATTTCACCTATAAATGATATTAAAGGAATGATGATCACAGAAAGTGCAACAATGATTATCAGTGATTGAATACTTTTTTTATCCATTTTATTATAGATAAAATTTTTAGGAATCGTTTTTTTCTCAAGATAAACAAATACAATAGCAGGAAAAAGGAATATACCCATGGTACTAATACCTTGAAAAAAACGGATTGCATCTGGATTTGTATTAACTTGTTGAGCACCCCAGATTGCATTAGCTAAAAAGATGCCAATAATTGAGAAAAAAGAGAATCCAAAAACAATTAAAAAAAGTAAAATCAGAAATCGAAAAAAGAGAGATTTCTTGTCAAAATAGGGTGTTTTATCCATATTAAATAATGCCTCTAATATCCATTATATTGTTGATATTCTCTGATATACAATACTCTTCTAAACCTTTAATTAATATAGGTGCAATGTTAGGATGTGTAAAATTGACCGTTCCAATTTGTACGGCAGAAGCACCAACCATAATAAACTCAAGTATATCTTCAACGGTATAAATTCCGCCTAATCCAACAACCGGTATCGATACATTTTTACATACTTCATGAACCATTCTTAATGCTAAAGGTTTGATAGCTGCCCCTGATAATCCAGCATAGACATTGTTAAAAACAGGTTTTCTCTTTTTTATATCTACTGCCATTGCTTTAAAAGTGTTCACTAAAGATAAAGAATCAGCACCTGCTTCTTCACATGCTTTAGCCATTTCAACAATATTTTCAGCATTTGGAGAGAGTTTTACCATCAATGGTTTTTTAGAGGCATTTTTAGCAAGTTTGACTGCTTCATAGGCAATATCATTTTTGATACCTAGAGCCATGCCACCTGTTTTTACATTAGGACAAGAAATATTCAATTCAATAAAGTCAATTGCTGTATCATTAAGTAATTCAATTCCTTCCAAGTAATCTTCAATCAAACTGCCCCCTAAATTGGCAATAACTACAGTCCCAATTTGGCTCATCCAAGGAAGTTCATCAGAGATAAATTTGTGGACACCTGGATTTTGTAATCCAACACTATTCATCATTCCTGAAGGGGTTTCCCAAACTCTAATCCCTTTATTACCTTGTCTGGGCTCCAATGTTAAACCTTTAGAACTAATGCCTCCTAAAACATTAACATCATATAATTCATTATATTCTTTCCCAAATCCATAACAGCCAGATGCTGCAATAACAGGGTTTTTAAAAGTTACTCCATTTATTTTTGTTTCTAATCTATTCATTATTATTATTTTCAAATGTTCTTAATTCTAAACTAAATCTTTACCATTAAAAACTGGCCCCTCTTTACAAGCTCTAACAGTCCCTTTTTGAGTATCACAATTACAAACAAGGCAAGCCCCAACACCACAAGCCATGTGACGTTCCATGGATAACCAAACAGGGACCATTTTCTCATCACACTTTGCTTTAACTTTATACATCATTAATTCAGGACCACAAGTGAAAACTGCATCATAATTCTCAGGATGTATCAAATCTGTAATGTAACCTTTGTAACCCTCATTCCCATTTTCACAAGAAATATAAATGGCATCCGATACAGATTCAAACTCTTCATATCCGAATAATACATCTTTATATCCTAAAAAAACATCTACTTCATTTCCCAATAGTTTTAATCTTTTTGCGGTTTCAAATAATGGAGGAATTCCAACACCTCCACCAACTAATGCAATTTTCCCTTGAACATCTTTATATGGAAATCCATTCCCTAAGGGACCCATTAATGAGATTGGATTCCCTTTTTTCAATTGAGACATTAATTCGGTTCCTTTACCCACAATTCGATACATAAAAGAGATCGTTTCCTCCTCAACATTATAAACACTTATGGGTCTTAATAATGGTAGTTGATCATCCCATGACTTAATCATGTAAAATTGTCCAGGTTCAACTTTTCCTTCTACTCTAGGAACATCAATAACAAATACATTTGGTGCAATGCGTTTGTTTTTAATAACTTTAGTCTTATAATATTGCATTGTAAATTATTTTTTTTTCAATGGCAAAGATACAATTTATTGCTATATATCTCCATTTTTTTTGCATGAAAAATCTATAGAAACTGTTCAATTTCATACTTTTTTTTATTATCTTTGCCGACTTAAAAAAAATATTATAAAATGGATAAGAATACTATTGTTGGGTTACTTATAATGCTGGGTTTATTCCTTGGTTTTTCCTTTTGGAATTCATCTAATCAAAAAAAACAAAAAGAGGAACAAGCTAAGGAAATTGTTGAATCAAGATTATCAAATCAAGATACTACAAAAGCTGAAATGGATACTAATTCAGTTGAAATTTCAAATAATAATGATTCTGAAAAAACATCTCAAAATGTTGAAAATAATTCAATTACAAATAATTATTTTTATACACCTGATCATCTAAATGATTCTTTAGAGAATTTCATTGTAAAAACTAAAATAGCTACATATACATTATCTCAAAAAGGGGGTTATTTATCCGCAGTTGAGTTTAATGATATTTTTTCTTACACTCCTAAAGGTGAACCAAAGAAAAAACTTCTCCTTTATGACGGGAAAAATAGTGCGATGAATATTGAACTTATGTTGAAAAACCAAACTCGAATTTTTACAAAAGATTGCCAGTTTGTATCTTCACAACCTAAAAATATTTCAGTTAATGATGGAGCAAATCAAATTGTTTCTCTTAAACTACATCCACTTTTATCCTCAGATTCTTCAAATACCCCTGATTTAAATAGTTATATTGAATATTTATATACTTTTAAATCAAATGATTACAGTGTTGGATTTGAAATTAAAATGGTAAATATGACTAAATATATTTATCCAAACACACAATCATTTACTTTACAATGGAATGCAAATCCAGTTTCTGTAGAAAAAGGATACAAAACCGAAAAGGATTTAACCTCAATTTACTATATGGATAATCTTTCCAAAGTTGATAATTTGAATGAAAGATCTGCTGAGAAAAAAGATTTTACTTCAGGGTTAAAATGGGTTTCATTTAGACAACAATTTTTCACAACTGTGCTTATTGCAGATTCAGGAAATTTTTCATCAGGACTTTTGGCTGTTGATGTACCAGGAGAATCTGAAAAACATATTCTAAAGAACCTTAAAGCTAATTTAGATTTTTCAATGTTAAATTTGGATAATTCAAAATTTGGCATGACATTTTATATTGGTCCAAATCAATACAAACTTTTAAAAGAGTATGATTTAAATCTTGAGCAACAAGTACCACTGGGTTGGAGTTTTCTTTTGCATTGGATTAATAGATTAGCAGTAATCCCTGTTTTTAACTGGTTGGAATCTTATGGTTTAAGTTATGGTATTATTATTTTAATATTAACCATTATTCTTAAAACTGTTTTACTTCCAATTGCTTACAAAACATACACATCTTCAGCAAAAATGCGTGTGTTGAAACCTGAAATTGAAGAGATCAGTCAACGCTATCCTAAGCCAGAAGATGCTATGAAAAAACAACAAGCTACCATGGCACTTTATAAAAGTGCTGGTGTAAATCCAATGGCTGGATGCTTACCTATGCTGCTACAAATGCCAATTTTAATTGCCATGTTTAGGTTTTTCCCTTCTGCTTATGAATTACGTCAACAAGCATTTTTATGGGCTGAAGACCTTTCAACGTATGATTCAGTATTACAACTGGGTTTTAATATTCCATTTTATGGTGATCATGTGAGTCTTTTTTGTTTATTAATGACCATCTCTACACTTATTTATACGTGGCTTAATAATAAAATGATGACCACTGGAAGTGCAGATCAAATGAAAATGATGAAGATTTTTATGTATATGATGCCCGTAATGTTCCTAGGGATTTTTAACAATTTTTCTTCCGGTTTAACTTATTATTACTTACTGGTTAACCTTATTACTTTCTTACAAATGTTTATTTTTAGAATGGCTGTCGATGAAAAAAAGATCAGAGCAAAACTAAAAGCCAATATGTTAAAACCCGTTAAAAAATCAAAATGGCAATCCAAAATGGATGAATTGGTAAAACAACAACAATTAAATAGCAAGAAAAAATAACATAGATATTATTTTTATCGTATCTTTGCACAGTAAAATTTATCAACAAAAAATTTGTGAGATGGAAAATTTAGAAAAAAATGAAGTATTGTCAAGATCAGTGAGAGCGGGAAAACGTACTTACTTTTTTGATGTTAAAGTTACTAAAGCTGATGAAAAATACCTCACTATTACTGAAAGTAAAAGAAAATTTAATCCAGACAATGGTACTTTCTTTTATGAAAAACATAAGTTATTTATTTATAAAGAAGACTTTGGAAAATTCCAATCTGCTTTAGAGGGAGTTTTAGATTTTATTAAAACCGGAGTACTTCCAGATGAATCTTTATTTGATCAAAATAATGACCATAGAAAGTCAGATTTTAATTTTGAAGATTTGGAGGCATAAAAATGGGAAAAATAATTGCTGTCGTTAACCAAAAAGGTGGAGTTGGGAAAACAACGACTGCCGTAAATTTGGCAGCGTCTTTGGCTATCTTAGAATTCAAAACTTTGCTTATTGACGCTGATCCTCAAGCAAATGCTACAATGGCAGTTGGTGTTCAAGAAAATGATGTAGAATTTTGTATTTATGATTGCCTTATGGGAAACCAATTTGTTGGAGATATTATTTCTAAAACAAATACTCCTAATTTAGATTTACTACCATCTCATATAGATCTTGTTGGTGCTGAGTTAGAACTGATTTCCCTTGATAGAAGAGAATACAGACTTAAAGATTCACTCTCTGCTATTAAAAAAGAGTACGATTTTATTATCATCGATTGTGCTCCTTCATTAGGACTCATTACCGTAAATGCACTAGTTGCTTCTGATTCAGTAATTATTCCGGTTCAATGTGAATATTTTGCATTAGAAGGACTAGGGAAACTTTTGAACACTGTTAGAATTATTCAAAGTGGCATGAATCCACATCTTGCCATTGAGGGGATTTTACTTACTATGTACGACTCTCGTACTGCTCACTCAAATGCTGTTGTAGCAGATGTTAAACAATATTGTAAAAATGTTGTGTTTGAATCTGTTATTGCCAGAAATATCAAAATTAGTGAAGCGCATAGTAACGGTGTTCCTAGCATTCTTTATGATATAAAATCAAGAGGTACAGCTAACTATTTGAGTTTAGCTCGTGAAATATTAATTAAAAATGGACTTGTAAAACAAGAATCATAATGGAAAAAAAAACTCCGAATAGATTAGGTAGAGGGTTAGGAACGCTCCTTGGTGGTGCAGATATTCCTATGGTTGCGGATAGTGTGGCTGGTATTAAAAGTGATCCAGGTACACTTATTAAAGTTGATTCTATTGAAGTTAATCCACATCAACCAAGAGTAAATTTTGATCAAAAAGCATTAGAAGAACTGGCTCTTTCTATAAAAACGTATGGTTTGATCCAACCAATTACTGTCAGGCCAATCTCTAATGGCAAGTATCAACTCATTTCAGGAGAAAGAAGACTTAGAGCTTCAAAGTTAGCTGGACTAACAGAAATCCCTGCTTATGTCAGAACTGCTGATGATCTTCAATCTTTACAAATGGCTCTCGTTGAAAATGTTCAAAGAGAAAACTTAAATGCTATCGAAATAGCAGTGTCCTATCAAAGATTACTAGATGAATGTGCTTTATCTCACGAAGAATTAAGTGTAAAAGTTGGGAAAGATAGAACTACAATTACTAATTATCTTAGACTCTTAAAACTTTCCAGAGATGCCCAAGTGGCCGTTAGAGATAAATTAATTTCAATGGGGCATGCCAGAGCAATTATTACCATTGATGATGATTTAATCCAATCTAAAGTTGTAAAAGAGATTATTGCAGGTTCATTATCTGTTAGACAAACTGAATCTTTGGTTAAAAAATATAATCAAAATAGTTCCCCTGCAAAAACTAAAGTTAAAATTAATCTTTCTGATAGTATGGTTAATTTTTCAACCGAACTGTCTAAAAAATTAAACTCTAAAGTGAAAATATCTAAAGAGTTATCTGGAAAAGGTAAAATTTTTATCTCTTTTGCTTCAGAAGATGAATTACAAAAGATTATTGAAAAGTTGAGTAAGTTATAATATTTTTTATACTGTAACGTTTTACAATAAATTATTTTAAGCATGCACATTATGAAAACAATCGTATCTTTTTTGATAGTTTTCATGTTTTGTTCGTTGACAAAAATTAATGCGCAACAAGATACTGCTATTGTTAATTTGCCTAAGTCTCACATATTATCTTCAGAAACTCATAGTCCGAAAATTGCTGCTTACCTCTCAATTATTCCGGGTGCTGGACAAGTTTATAATAAAAAATATTGGAAAGTTCCAATAATATATGCTGCTTTAGGAACGGCATCCTATTTTTTTTATACTTACTACAATGCGACCACTTATTATCGAGATGAGTATGTTTATAGATTAAATAATGAAGTCCCATTTCACGATCCAGAATTGCAAAATACTCCCACTGAAAACGTTTTGGCTTTGAGAAATACTTACAGAAGTAGGATGGAGATCTCTATTGCCGCATTTGCAATTGTGTATGCTTTAAATATTGTTGATGCAACGGTTGATGCTCATCTCTATTATTTTGATGTTTCTGATGATTTATCTATGACAATTAAACCCACTTTTCAATTAAACCCAGCACTAGGATCATATGCGTTTTCTCCTGGAATCGGGATCAAATTAAAATTAAAATAATGAATAAAATTGCAATAATTGGATACGGGAAAATGGGTCATGAAGTGGAAAGGTTACTTCAAGAACATGATTGTATTGTTGGTGTCATTATTGATAATGAATCTGATTGGGATCTCAAATGGAATCAATTTATAAATTGTGATGGTGCCATTGAGTTTTCAACGCCAGAAACCGTTTTATCGAATATATCTAAATCTATTTCTATTAAAATACCCATTGTTGTTGGTACAACAGGTTGGTATGATAGGTCAGATAGTATATTAAATGATTGTAAATCAAAAGGATCATCACTTATTTATGGGTCAAATTTTTCAATTGGAGCAAATATCTTTTTTGCCATTACAACTGAATTAGCGAAAATTATGAATTATCATCACCAATATGATTGTTCTATTCAGGAAACACACCATATAACTAAAAAAGATGCTCCAAGTGGTACAGCAATAACTGTAGCACAAAAAATGATACAAGAACTTACTAGAAAAGATTCATGGATTCCTGATTCTGCTCAGAAGGAGAATCAAATTCCCATAATTTCTCACAGATTAGGAGATGCTATAGGTGAACATGTTGTAACATTTTCCTCAAATGAAGACACACTAAGTGTTATTCATCATGCTAATAATCGCTCTGGATTGGCTCTTGGAGCTGTAAAAGCGGTAAATTGGTTGATCGAAAACCCGGGAATCTATAACTTTTCTGATATCTATATGCAATTAAAATAACTTAAAAATAATATTATGTCTCTTTCTCCTTTATTCGTAAATATCTCATTGATCATTTCCTTAATAGGATTACATGTGGGACTTTGGACAATTTTTAAAAAAGCAGACCTTAAACCATGGTATAGTCTTATTCCATTTTTTAATATGTGGAAATGGCTTAAAGTTCTAGAGCGTCCTTGGTGGTGGATGATTTTAATTTGTTTTCCTTTCATTACATTTTTTATGATTTATATGATGATATGGAAAACAATTAGACTCTTTGGTAAAACGAGTTATCTGTATTTGATACCAGGTACATTTTTCTTTATGTTTTATCTTCCATATTTAGGAATTTCTAAAAAAGAAAAATTAACTCCATTTCATGAACTCCCAAAATTCAAGAAAAGTACATTACGCGATTGGGCTGATGCTCTAATTTTTGCAGTAGCTGCTGCATATATTATCAGATCATTTTTGGTTGAGTTTTATGCTATCCCTACCTCTTCAATGGAAAGCTCACTAATGGTTGGAGATTATCTTGCTGTTAATAAAGTGGAATATGGAGCCAGAGTTCCGATGACTCCTCTTGCAATTCCTTTTGTACACCATACTATTCCAATGACTACCTCTACTAAATCTTATTTAGAATGGATCAAATTACCTTTTATGAAATTTCCTAAGCTAAATGATATTAAAAGGGGCGAAGTCGTTGTTTTTAATTATCCTGATGGTGATACAGTTATTGTAGAAAGACAAAATGAAAGTTATTATGCCATTGTTAGAGAATTTGAAACAATGTTAAATCCGAATGCTCCAAAAGTTGATATAGACAAAGTCTATAGTAGATATCCTATTGAAGCGATTAACTACTTCAATACAAAATATGCTGGAAACTATTACCCTGGAAAAGGGAGAGATGTTGTTTTTCAGGAGTATCATGTTATAGATAGACCTGTTGACAAAAGAGAAAATTATGTAAAAAGATGTGTTGCATTGCCCGGAGATAAATTGGAAATTATAAATACTCAATTGTACATCAATGGGAAAGTTTCAACGAACCCTAAAAGAATTCAATTTTCATATCTGGTTAAAGATCCTCAAAAAATGGGATTAAATAAATCAAAAAGACAAAAATTGGATATTAATGAGGAAGATATGAGAAAAATGAATTCTGAAATAACCTATTATTCTCTGAATTCGAACCAAAAATCAAAAATTGAAGCCATGGGATATCAAGTTCAACCATTAATTGATACTCAAGGAGAATATGATCCATCAATTATTCCTCACGATCCAAGATATACTTGGAATAAAGACCATTTTGGGCCTGTTGTAATTCCGAAAAAAGGAGCAACTGTAATTATTAACGATTCTACTGTTGTGTTGTATGAAAAAATTATTAGAAACTACGAAGGGAATACTTTAGAAATTAAAGGGAATAAAGTTTATATAAATGGTATAGAATCAACATCTTATACGTTTAAAATGAACTATTATTTTATGATGGGTGATAACCGACACAATTCAGCAGATTCAAGGTTTTGGGGTTTTGTACCGGAAGATCATGTAGTTGGAAAAGTTTGGTTTGTTTGGTTGTCTTTAGATAAATTTAAATCTTTTTCAGAAGGAAAAATTCGCTGGAATAGAATGTTTAAAGGGTGTAAAGCAGAATAAATATTAATCTATTAATTATAAAAAAAAATAAAATGAAAAAATTATCTTTACTTTTAGTTGCTTTGATTGTTATAGCAACCACTACCGTTTTAGGTCAAAAACCTTTTTCTGGTACCATTAAATTTAAATCACAAATAACGGGTACAGAAGATCCTAATGTCCTTTCTCAAACCATTCCTGATATGGAAATGAGTGTTTTAGGAAATTTATCAATGGTTGTTCTGCCACAAGAAGGAGTTTCTATTACAAATATTGTAAATGGAGATAGTAAAACCTCTTTTACAGTAATTGAAATTACTGGCATGGGAAAATATTATATTGAAACAAATGAAGCTGAAATCAAGGAAAAAAGAAAATTTTATGATTTCAAATATGAATATTTAGATGACACAAAAGTGATTGCTGGATACACATGTAAAAAAGTGAAATCAACAATTACTGACCTTGAAACCGATGAAGAAGAAGTGATTATTTATTATGTATCTAATGAAATTTCTTCAAACGATCTTCTTAACTTTACACAGTATCCTGGTTTAGTAGGTTTCCCTTTAAGTATAGAAACTCCTATGGGCGAAACTGCTCCAGGTGCCATCATGGTTATCGAAGCAACCGAAGTATTAACCTCTAAAAAACTAAAACCAATTGACTTCCTTTTACCTTCTGATGCAAAAAATATCAAAGAGGATCCAGAATTAATGAAAATGTTTGGAATGGGCGGTGAAACTTCTGAAGAATAATATTAAGTTAATATAGTCTGATTACTCACGCACTAAAGGGAGTCAAAAAGAAAAATTATTTACTTAAAATAAAATAATATTCAGAGTTGCTGTTATACATATCCAAAAATTGTTCGCAAGTTAAAGCGTTTCCTTTTTTGACAAAACACTCTAATGTATATATTTGTAAATTAACATCTTTGATAAATTGATAGAGAATTGAAGGGTCTGTATTGTAAAAGTCACTAGCTCCTAAACCACATTCAAAAACAACGATTGGGGCATCTCTTAACAATAGCTCTTTCGCACCTTTTAAAACAGCAAATTCTCCACCTTCAACGTCTATTTTAATAAAATGAATAGGCGTTTTTTCTTTTATAATCTCATCTAATTGCCTAATTTCTACCTGAATCTCTTCAATGTTTGGTTCATCAATGGCATATTTTCTAATTTTCAATCCGCTGTATGCAGGCGCATTTTTTACAAATTGAAATGAAGAAAATCCACTATAATCAGATAAAGCATAAGGAAATATTTCCACTTGATTTTCAAAGTTTTTTTTAAGTTTATGAAATAATTCTGGAATGGGCTCAAATGCAAAATGGATCCCTTCTGGTGCCAATTGAATCATTTTCTCTAACATTTCACCTTTATGACATCCAATATCAATACAGTTAGAATTTTTTCGAATAACCTGTTTCATTATTTTATTGGTTAAGCGATCATATTTTAGATTTTTAGTTAGATCTAAATGTAATGTAATGGATAACTTTCTGAGTATTTCTTTAATAATCATTATACTAAATTAGTTTTTAATTTGAAAAATGGAGTGAGTAATTTGATGAGTGCTTAAAATTTCTTGCATTCTTACTTCATCAGTATCAGTAATGAAAACTTGTCCAAAGTGGTGTTTCCCAACTAATTCTAACAATTGGAAAATTCTAAATCGATCCAATTTATCGAAAATATCATCCAATAAAAGGAGAGGTTTAATCTTTTTTATTTGAAAAACGTAGTCGTATTGAGCTAGTTTCAGTGCTAAAGAGAAAGATTTTTGTTGTCCTTGTGAACCAAACTTTTTTAATGGTTTTTCGTTAATCATAAAATGATAATCATCTTTATGAACTCCAAATGTGGAGAACCCTGCTTTAATATCTTGTATTTCAGCTAATTGAATACCATTATCAAACTCTGTTTCTTGCAGTTGTGAAGAGTATATCAGAGAAACACTCTCTTTCCCACCAGATAAATATTCATAATATTTTTGAAAATTATCTTGAATATTTTGAATAAACTGTTCTCGCTTTGAAAAAATATGTTGAGCAATAGGGGAGAGTTGGTCATTATAAATTTTCAATAAAGAAGTATCAAAATGTTCTTTATATAAAATTTGTTTTAGAATTATATTTCTTTGAGTTATTATTTTTTGATAATGAATTAATTGTTGTAAAAATTCTTTATCAGATTGAGCAATAATCATATCAAAAAATTTTCTTCTAACTTCACTTCCTTCATTTATAATGTCATTATCATATGGAGAAACCATGATTAAAGGATACAAACCGTAATGATCACTTAATCTATCGTAATCTTTATGGTTTGCTTTCATTGTTTTTCGACCATTTTTGTACAAACAACTTATTTTAACGGAACTATTTCCATTTTGATAAGAAGAAAAATCTCCATGAATAGCAAAGAAATCTGCATTAAATTTTACAGAAAATTGATCATGATTTGTAAAATAACTCTTACAAAATGTCAAATAATGAATGGCATCCAGTAAGTTTGTTTTTCCACTTCCATTAGAACCTAGAATACAATTTACATTTTCATGGAATGTAAATTCAGCATTTTCATAGTTTTTAAAGTTTGAAATAATAATATTTTTTAAATACATGTTAGTCTGAGATCGTATATTCTTTTTTTATTGAACTATATAATGGTTCATCATAAATATCAAGTTCGTTTTCTTGAACCCGTCCCATTATCAATTTTGGTTTTTCACCAGAGTTGTCAAAAAACATCACATTATCACATATTTTCATATAGTGGTTAAAAAAGTTGAAAAGCCCTCTATGGTATCTTCTAATAATAACATCATTAGGTACATTATGCCCCCCTTGAGAGACTCTATTTTTTACTCTTTCAATAGCCAAATCTGTAGAATTTAACCAAAAAAACAACAAATTTACTTTGAAATTATTTTTATGAGCTAGATGAACCTTTTCAATATAAGTTAATGCAGATAACGTTGTTTCAACAGCAAAATTTGAATCTTTTCCTAATAAAAATTCTAATCTGGCATGCAATAGTCTAACTGCAGGATATGTAACAGATTCAGGATTGAAAGGGGATAACCCTTTAGCAATCTCATCTAAGTTTACAAACTCCTTGCATTCAAGCATCTCTGGTAACATATAAAAAGCCGCGGTAGTTTTACCAGCACCATTACACCCAGAAATAATATACATATTTTTCATACAAATCTTATGCAAAGATATGAATAAACTAGCTAATATCAGCAATTAAAAATGTTAAAAAATGTGATGTTTTAAAATTAAATTGTTTCTTTAGGCAACTTTATCCATAAATTGCTTTCTTATTTTATATATATTTGCAATCCAAAAATTATTAACCAAATATTTTTACATTTATGAAAAACATTTTATTAGGACTTGTAGTTCTTTTCTTTTTAGGAGCTTCTTGTGAAGATCCAATCGATCCACCAATTGTTCAACCAACTCCATGGGATAATTTGAATCCTGGAACATCTCAATGGGGATTAGTTATTAACTATACTTCTTATACTTGTGGCTTTTGTGGTAGTTGGGGAGTCCCATTAATGAATAGTTGTATAAATTTAACTAAAGTTGTTGGAATTGCAGTTAAAACTAGTAGTGACCCACAATATAATGCCCTAATATATTCTGGTTTTTCAAATGAAAGAACAACTGGGGGTGGCATTCCTGCTTTTTGGGTAGCGGATGAGAAAACAACTAGTTCATCAACTTTAGGTGCAATGCAAACACTCAAAGCTCGCACGCCAAAAGCTGCAATAGCTATGAAACATGAAATCGTGGGTGACTCTATGATTATTTATTCTTCAATCAACACATTAACCGGATTTGATAATGCTGGTGAGTATCATCTTGGAGTTGTTGTTCAAGAAGATGGCCTTCAATATTCTCAAAATGGGATTTCTGATCCAGATTACAAACATAATTATGTTTCCAGAAGAGCTCATAAAGATTTAACTTATGGTGATGTTGTTACATTAACAACTGGAGTGAAAAATAACTTCCGTCATGCTATTAAATTAGAATCTGCATGGGTAAAAGCAAATTGCTATGCAAGTGTTGTGCTTTACAAAAAAGAGGGTACAACTAAACCTGTTTACAAATATATCAATGCAAGCTGGTCAAGATCAGCAAACTAATTGATTGATTTAGTTTCAATAAAAAAGAGGCACTTTTCAGATGCCTCTTTTTTTTATTCCAATTTGAGCGAAAAACGGGATTCGAACCCGCGACCCTTAGCTTGGGAAGCTAATGCTCTACCAACTGAGCTACTTTCGCTTTTTGTGAGTGCAAAAATACAACTTTTTTTTATTTGTTACTATTTATTTTTTCTTTTAACTCTAGAGAGTTATTGCCTTTCTTTTCAGCTAATTGCCAATATTTGATGGCTTCAACTCGGTTGTTTAATGCATGATATGAATCCCCAATTTTTTCATAAATGGAACTATTCATTTGATCATCAAAAGAATATAATAAACAACTGTTTAAAACTGAAATTGCTCTAGAATACTCTTTTTCTTTAACTAATGCAATTCCTAATACATACAATAAAGAAGTTTGTGTTGGAAATAGCTCTGTAATTTGAGTTTCAAATGATACAATTTTATTGTAATTTGAGTTTTTATCTAACAATGATATCAAAATATTCCATGTTTCATAGGAAATATCCTCGTTTTGTATTGCTTTTTCGCTAGATATTAGTGCTTTTGAAAATAATTCTTTTTTGAACTGAAGTTGAGATAAATAACCCCATACGATACCATTGTTAGGATTTGACGATAAAAATGTTTCACAGTATTTAATACCCGTTTCTATTTTTTGTAGGTCTCTACTTTTCTTGATCTCTTTAATCTCCTTTTCAATGAGAGATACCTGAATTTCAGTATTATTTGAAGATTTAAAAAGTTGTAGAATATATTTTTCTCGTTCTTCAGGTTTTTTTATTTCAGTATAGTATTCTATGAATGCTAATGCCAGATCAGGATTTTCAGGTGAGATCTTTTCTGCTTTTTTGTAATATGTTAAAGCTTCGGACATTAAATTGTTTGCAAAATATATATTCCCAATGGCAATGTAATTCTTAATTTCAAATGGGAAAAGTTTTACTAGCTTTTCATATTCACCTACTGCTTTTTCAATATTATTTAAGTATAGCCAAATATTTTTTTTGGTTTCAATCAACTCTTCATTTATTCCAATAATCTCTTCCATTTTATCATAAATTCGAATAACATCGGTCAGTTTATTGAGTTTTAAATAGGCATTTGCCAACTCATATAAATAGTACTCATTATTGTCAATTTTTTTACACACTTTTTCCCAAATAACAACTGAGTTGGAATAATCTTCAACCTTATCATATAAAGTAGCTAAGTATTGATCGTACCATATGTTTTTTGGGTTTATATCTATTGCTTTTTTAATATATTCAATAGCAGTAAAATACTCTTTTTGTTCAAATTTGATCTTAGAAAGCATAAAGTAGGAGGGGTCACTTTTTGAATCACTATTTATAATGGATCTAAAAATCTCTTCTGACTTGGAATAGTTGTGTGAATAAAATTCTCGAATTCCATCAGCAAACTGAGTTGATGTGATTCTAGTTTGTTCAGAAATTGGGTTAGTGTTTCCATTTTTTTTGGTTCTTCTAGATTGCGAAAATCCAAACATCGGATTTAGTACAGCGAAAAGAATGAACAAAATAAAAATATTTTTATGAATTTTAAGCATTATTGAGTATCTAAATTATAAAATATTAAGTAAAGTTAAATGAAGTAGATGTAAATGTCAATATATAAATTATTAACAAATCCCACTGCTTCCAAATCCACCAGCACCTCTTTCAGATTCGTCAAGCTCTTCAACTTCAATCCACTGAATGGTTTCATGTTTAGCAACAACCATTTGAGCAATACGATCGCCATCATTTATTACAAAATCTTCTTTCGACAAGTTGATTAAAATAACTTTAACTTCCCCTCTGTAATCTGCATCTATGGTTCCTGGTGAATTTAGCACTGTTATGCCATTTTTAATGGCCAAACCACTTCTTGGCCTTACTTGCGCTTCAAAACCAACTGGAAGTTCAATACATAAACCAGTAGGAACTAAAATTCGTTCCATAGGTTTAATTATTATTGCTTGATCTAAAGATGCTCTTAAATCCATCCCAGCGGAAGAAGAAGTGCTATAAAAAGGGGAGGAGTGTTTTGATTTGTTTACAATGCGACAGTGTAAAATATTCATAAATATTCAGTTTTTAAGATTTTAACTTGTTTCTAAAGATAACCCGTTTTAAACTTTGGAAAATTTCTGGGTTGATTTTTAATATTATCCATAAATAAAATATTAAAAGGAAGGTATTAACGCTCATTTTTGCATAAAAATTATCTATAGGAATATAAATCGATACAATATAAAAAGCAACTGCTAATAAAATGTAAAGGATAATATTTTTGATTTGATAATTTACAGGATAATATTTTTGTCCAAGAAAATAGGATGAAACCATCATAGAGAAGTAACAGAAAAAGCTAGCCCACGCAGCGCCCATAAATCCAAATTTGGGAATTAATGCAATATTAAGTGTTACAGTTATAATTGCTCCAAATATTGAAATAAATGCTCCATAAATGGTTTTATCAGATAATTTATACCATATTGACAGGTTATATAAAATGGCAGAGAATAGATTGGCCATCAATAAAACAGGAACAATATTTAAACCTACTCGATAATCAGGCCCCACAAAGTATTGAATAATATCAATATACAACATTATCCCTAAAAACATTATGGAACAAATAATTACAATGATATTCATAATATCTGAATACGCTTTTTTAGCATCAAAATCGTTTGCCTTACTAAAGAAAAATGGTTCAGCAGCATATTTAAAAGCTTGAATGAAGATTGTCATAAAAATTGAAATTTTAAAACAAGCATTAAAAATACCTACCATACTTTGTGCAGTTTCCTCTGGACCAAAATTTTTGATAAAAATTCTGTTCATCGTATCATTTACAATAGTTGCTAAACCAAAAATAACTAATGGAAATGCATATTTTATCATTTTTTTGAAATAATGATAATCGAAAATCCATTTAAAATTGATCAAGTCTGGAATTAAAAAGAGCAATGTTATGAATGATGCCGCTAAATTGGCAATGAAAATATAACCAATGCCAATCTCTTTTTGATAAATCAATGACATTAAACCAGGTAAAAAATTCTTAGATTCTAAATAGGGGCAAATTACAAGGAAAAAAACATTTAAGAATATGTTTGTAAAGATGTTTAGAGACTTAATAAATGCAAATTTTATGGGTCTTTGAATCAAACGAAATCTTGCAAAGTGAACTGAAGTAAAGGCATCAATAGCAACAATAAGTGCCATATATACAATATACTCTGGATACTCAGGGAATAATAAATAATGAGCAATATTTGATGAGAAAATTGAAGTAAACAAGACAAAAATTCCGGAAGTAAACAACAAAAATAGAGAGACCATTGAAAAGGTTTTTTCTCGATTCTCAATATTTTGAGAAAACCTAAAAAAAGTGGTTTCCATTCCAAAAGTTAACAAAACAAATATTAAACTTGTCCAAGCATATAATTCCCCAACAATTCCATATTGATCGGTTGCAAAGATATAGGTTTGAAGAGGAACTAAAAGATAGTTCAATAATCTACCCAATATTGTAGGTAGTCCGTAAATTGCAGTTTGTCCAGCGAGTTTTTTTATAGTTCCCAAAATTCAAATTTTTATCCTACAAAAATACAATAATTCTGTATATTTTTGTTTACTCTTTTTTTAGTATTTTTGCACTCGATATTTGATGTTTAAGAATTCATTTACTAATTTACAATCTTATGCCAACAACTGAAAAAGGAGCTGTTTTATTAATTGAAGAGAGTGAAAATTTAAGAGCTGTTCTTAAAGATTTTTTTGAATTGCTTAAATATAAAGTTGCAGATTATAGTGAGGGAGTATCAGCACTAAAAGCTTTATCTAAAGACTCTTTCGATATTTGTATTATGGATTTGAATATCAAACCTCATGATGGTTTTTTCAATATGAAAGAGATCCATAAAGTTGATCCAGAAATTCCAATTGTTTTACTATCTTCCAATAATGATAAAGAATTGAAAATTAGAGCATTTAAAGAAGGTTGTGATGACTATCTTACAAAACCCTTTTCAATTGAAGAGCTTTCTTTAAGAATGGATGCCATTTTAAGAAGAACACAATATAAAAGTTCAATCTCTAGAAAAGTAGAAGAGGATAAAGTTTTGTATTTTGCTGATTTCCAATTTAATTATTCAAAACTTCAATTAATTCATCCCTTTAAAACTACTAAATTGACTCGCAAAGAAGCAAATTTATTACAACTATTTGTACTCAATATTAACAATTTAATTACAAGAAAAACAATTGTCCATGAAATTTGGGGGCCAGGTTATGATCAGATGGGCAGAAGTATGGATGTATATATCACCAAATTACGTAATTACTTGAATATGGATCAATTTGTTGCAAACATTGAAACAAATTCATCTTCACATTCTTCTTCTGAAATTCCTGTCTCAAAAGTTGAAATTGTGAATCTTCATGGAACAGGTTTTATTTTTAAAGTTTATGAATCATAAATTTTATGAAAATAATTTATTAAATTTTTGCTAAAAAAAAGTTATAAAAATATGATTATTGACAAATTATTTCAAAATGTGGCTGATAAAGGTCATGTATGTGTTGGGTTAGACACAGATTTAGAGTATTTACCAGCAGAATTTGCGGCTAGATACTCCAATATAAGTGATGCATTATTTCATTATAATCGCGAAATTATTGAGGCAACTTTAGACGTTTCTGCCTGCTTTAAAGTGCAAATTGCTTATTATGAAGCGTATGGACTTCAAGGATTAGAGGCCTATCAAAGAACATTGGCCTATTTGAGATCTAAAGATGCAATTATCATTGCAGATGTGAAACGAGGAGATATAGCAAAAACGGCTGAAATGTATGCTAAAGCACATTTTAGTGGCGATTTTGAAGCAGACTTTATGACCTTAAATCCTTACATGGGCATGGATACGATCTCACCTTTCTTACCTTTTGTAAAAAACAACCAAAAAGGGTTGTTTGTATTGATCCGTACTTCTAATGAAGGTGCAAAAGATATTGAATATTTACCTACAGAAAATGGCAAAAGAGTGTATAATGTAGTAGGAGAGAAGATTAATGAATTAGGAAAAGAGTTTTTAGGAAACTCTGGGTTCTCTTCCATTGGGGGAGTTATGGGGTGTACTCATAGAGATGAAGCTAAAGCAGTAAGAGAAGAACTAGATTCAACCTTCTTTTTAATTCCTGGTTACGGCGCTCAAGGGGGTAAAGCAGAAGATATTGCTTTGTACCTAAAACAAGGTAACGGTGGCGTTGTTAATGCCTCAAGATCTATTTTATTGGCCTATAAAAAAGTTGAAAATGGTGGTGCAAAATTTGCAGAACATTCTCGTTTAGAAACTGTTAGAATGAGAGATGATATCAGAAATGCCTAAGATCTCTTCTAAAAGTGTTCTGTCATTTTGAAGTCTGGGAACTTTATGTTGTCCTCCTAATTTATTCTTGATCCCTAGCCATTTAAGAAAGGTCCCTTGTTCTAACACTGAAATGAGGGGTTTAACTAGCATTAAATCTCCTGTTCTTTTTGCATCATAATCGGAATTTAATCCTTTTAAAGCATTGTCTAAAACAGTGGAAAAATGTTCAATATCTTTAGGATATTTGGTGAACTCAATAGCCCATTGATGTCCCCCTTTGCTCTTTTCTGAGTTAAGAAAAATTGGTGCTGCCGTAAAATTACTGATGATGGCATCGGTTTCTTTACATGCCTGAGTAATCGCTTTTTCTGCATTATCAACTACAACCTCTTCCCCAAATGCATTCATATAATGGGTTGTCCTTCCTGAAATTTTAAACTTAAAAGGTTGTAATGATGTAAATTGAATAGTATCTCCGATTTCATATCGCCATAAACCAGCTGCAGTTGTGATGACTAAAGCATAATTTTTACCCACTTCTACTTGAGAAAGGGGAATCACATTTTTAGATTTTCCCTCAATTTCATTGATTTCAATAAATTCATAGAATATACAATTGTCTGTTAATAGTAACATATCATCGCTATCTCTCTCATTTTGAATTCCAAAAAATCCTTCTGAAGCATTATAGATATTCATATAAAACACCTCTTTTTTTGCAAAGAGTTTTTGATATTCATCTTTATAGGGTGCAAATGCAACTCCTCCATGAAAAAAAACTTCTAAATTGGGCCAAACATCATGAATATACTCTTTTCCAGAGATTTTCAAAACCTCTTTTAATACCAACAACATCCAAGATGGAACTCCTGAAATAGCTGTTATATTCTCATTTACAGTATTTTCTGCAATTAATCGTAGCTTTTGATTCCAATTAGAATGTAGTAATATCTCCTTGCTATTAGGGGCTTTTAAATACATTCCAATGGCAGGCATGTTCTCCATGAGGATGGCAGAAATATCTCCACATTTTAATGGAGACTCTCTTTCTAATGGTTGAATGCTTCCCCCTAACGTAATCGTCTTTCCACCAAATATTTCAGTATCTGGAAACATGAGGGTATATAATGTGAGACAATCACTTGCTGAAATGATATTGTTCTCTTTCAATGATTCATCACTAACTGGAACATATTTACTTCTCCCTTGTGTGGTTCCAGATGATTTGGCCAACCATTCAATTCGAGTATTCCAGAGCACATTTTGTTCTCCAGAAATGAGTTTGTCAATATAAGGAAAAAGTGTATTATAATTTTGAACGGGTACTTTTGAAATAAACTCTTCATAAGTCATAGAGGGAGTAAACTCAAAATCTTTGCCAAATTTTGTTTTTAATCCATTTTCAATCATATAGTTAAACCATTTTTCTTGTGACTCAATGGCATGTTCATACAAAGATACCAAACGTTCTTCCCTGTATGAAAAAAAAGTGCGTATAGGAACATTTAAAAATTGCATAACTTTACTTCAATTTTATTATTTTTACACTTCAAAAATATAGAAAAAATGATTGCAGAAACACACTTTAAAATCAACTTGGGATTACATGTTGCTGAAAAATTATCAACAGGATATCATAACTTGGAAACTATCTTTTATCCTGTTTATAATCAAAGAGATGTCATAGAAATTTCCCCTTCAGAAATTTTTAGTTTTACGATGGAGAATAGTGATTTTGAAGTTGAAGTTGAAAAAAACCTTTGTGTAAAAGCATATAGGTTGTTGGAAAAAGAGTTTCAGTTAGCGCCAATATCTTTAAAACTTATCAAAAATATTCCATCCGGTGCAGGAATAGGAGGTGGTTCTGGGGATGCAGCAACAGTTTTACTGATGTTAAATGAAATGTTTCAGTTAAAGTTATCTGAACAACAATTGATGAATTATGGCGCACGATTAGGTAGCGATGTTCCATTTTTTATTTTCAATAAACCTTGTTTGGCCACAGGAGTAGGAGATAAGCTTACTCCAATCTCTTTGGATCTTTCATCTTACCATATTGAACTTTTTTTTTCTGATGTTCATGTATCTACTGCTGATGCCTATTCGTGGATTACCCCTAAAACTCCAAAAAATCAATTGTCGGATATTATTCAACAACCGATTGAGAAATGGCAAGATATACTGATTAACGATTTTGAAGAGGTAATTTTTGAACGATTCCCTATTTTAAAACAAACCAAAATGGAATTATATAAAAAAGGAGCCATCTACGCTGCAATGAGTGGTAGTGGCTCCTCAATTTTTGGGATATTTCCAAAGTGATATGGAATTATTTTAGTTTTAAGTATTTACTCCACAACTCTTTAAGAGTAGTATAACTATCTTTTAATTTTTCAGCAACATCCTCTTTTTTTACCCAGATTACTTCTGATATTCCTTCTGTTTTTTGAGGTTTTAAACTCTCTTTTGAAGAGGTTTCCATTTCAAACCAGCGTGTTTCTTTCAATATTTCAGAATGATCTAATGTATATGTATGGTATGTTGTGGGGAGTTTTTTAACTATTTTCAAATTAGAAATGCCCGTTTCTTCCATCACTTCACGGATTGCTGCAGTTTCAGTTTTCTCATTAGATTCCACTTTTCCCTTAGGAAAATCCCAATGATCCAAACGATAGATCATGAGGATCTCGTTGTTCTCATTGAGAACAATTCCACCAGCAGCGTTGATAATTTCAAATTCTGTGATTAATGTTTGATCGCTCATTTTTAAATTGATTTTAGTACGTATGATTAATATCCGAAGATATCTTCAAGTTTAATTTTTTTAACTTTACCAAATTTTTTCTCTAATGTAACAAAATCCATGTCACTCTCTTTTGCAATGATCATGTATGTTTTCTTAACATTTTTAATATTAGCATTATTGAACGCAACAATATCTTGAAGTGTGAAAGTTTTTAATTTATCGTAAGTTGGTTTACGGTAATCATAATCTACACCCATTTTTCTAGCTGTTCTATAATGTGAGAAAATTGCTGATTTTGTGATTCTGTTGGTTTCAATTGCTGATAATGCACCATCTTTCGCTAAGTCAAATGCAGTTTGAGATTGTGGCATATCGTTAAATAGTTCATTGAAAGCTGTAAATGCATCAATTACCTTGTCATTTTGTGTGGCAATATAACTGAAGTTATAATTGTTGTAATTTAATTCATTTGCAGAGAAAAATCTGGATTGTGCAGTATAGGCCAAAGATCTTTTCTCGCGCATCTCTTGGAATACAATTGCATTCATGCTACCTCCAAAATATTGGTTGTACATACTGATAATAGGTAATTCAGCTAAATCAAATTTTGATCCTGGAGAATAAGTGTAACAACGAGCTTGTTTTGCTTCGTAATGAACAAACAATACATTTTCTTCTTTTACTGGAATTCTTTCAAATTTCTTAGGTTCGTTTGGAGTATTGAACTTTTTAGGAAATTTAAAATTTGCTTCGATTTGTTTCATTAAACGGTCGTTTTTCTCAGTTCCGTAATAGTAAATTTCTGGTTGGAAAGTAAAAACCTCTTGCGCTAATGCGATTAATTCTTTTGGAGTTAAAGCTTTTAGTTCATCTGCAGAAAGTTGATATTTAATAAGCTCTGGTCCAAATTCACCATAACTTCTCATAGCACTTGAAATTGCATTTTGGTTTGATTTAGCATCTTTTCTACTTTGTAATAAATCATCAATCATATTTTTTAGAGCTTCCTCATTTGGTTGAGCATCTTGAATAACATGCATAGCCAATTTAAGAGCTTTGTCAAAATTATCACTTAACCCTGAAATGATTAACTGTGTGTATTCATCGTTACTTGAAAAAGACATATTACAAGCTAAGTTGTAAAATTCTTGTTTAATTTGCTCTGCAGTGTATTTACTAGTTCCTAAATAGTCAAAATATTCTGCTGCAATTGGAAGTTTTAAATTATTCAGTTCACCCACTTTAAATTGGAAAGTAATGTTAAATGTTTTATTTTCAACGTTTTCAATATAAAGTACATCAGCCCCTTTTATTTTTGAGAATTTTATAGCTTTTTTGAAATCTACAAATACTGGAGCAATACTTTTTACGGAGTTCTTTTTTAAAGTTTTGAAAAATTCTGATTCAGCTTCTCTGTTGATAACAATAGGAGTGATGGCTGGTTTGTTTACTTTTTCAATATCTTCAGGTTTCCCTTGTTTTTTGTAAACGATGAAGTAATTATCTTTCAAATATTTATTTGCAAAATCAATGATATCTTGTTTAGTGATTTTTGAGTAATTATCAATCGATTGTGAAGCTACACTCCAAGGAATATTATTTAAAAATGAATTTGACATCATTCTAACTCTCGCTTCATTGCTCTCTAATTGTCTCATTTCTGAAAGTCTCATATTGTTGATCGCTGAAATCAAAAGAGCATCATCAAATTTACCTTGTTTCAATAATTCCACTTGATCTAAAATGATTTTTTTAACTTCTTCTAAAGTTTGTCCCTCTTTTGGTTTTCCGTAAAATGCCAAAGAAGAGTTGTCACATAATACATATGGGAAAGCAGCTACACTATTAGCCAATTGTTTTTGATTGACATTTAAATCCAACAAACCAGCTTTGCCGTTGTATAAAATTTGAGATAACATGTTTAAAATGTATATTTCTTTAGAGTTTGCAGGTTGGTCAATTCTAAATGCCATTCTGAAAAATTCAGCTTCTAGTCCAATTACTGTAGCTTCTGATGGTTTTGTTGTTGGAACTTCTGGTTTGAATGATAAAACAGGAACAGGTTTTGATTTTAAATGTCCAAAATATTTATCTACAATTGCAATCGCTTCATCATAATCAAAATCTCCGGATAAAATTACAGCCATATTATTAGGAACATAATAAGTATCAAAGAATTTGCGAATATTTTTCATTGATGGATTTTTCAAATGCTCAGGTTCCCCTAAGGTAGTTTGTTGTCCATAAGGATGGTTAGGATATAGCATGGTCATTAATTTGTCATTTGATTTTCTACTATCGTTTGTTAATGACATATTTTTCTCTTCGTAAACGGTCTCTAATTCTGTGTGAAATAAACGTAACACAGGAGTTTCAAAACGGTCTGCTTGAATTATTGCCCAGTTTTCTAGCTGATTTGAAGGGATGTTTTCAATATAAACGGTGTAATCGTTAGAAGTTCCAGCGTTTGTTCCTTGAGATCCAATAAATTTCATCACTTTATCATATTCATTTGGAACAGTGAGTTTACTTGCTTCATATGATACGCTATCAATCAAATGGTAGATTGCATTACGTTTTGCTTGATCTGTAGTAATTCTGTACTCTTCAAATAGTTCTTCAATTTTCTCAATGAGAATTTTCTCTTGTGCCCAATTAGTTGTTCCTAATTTAGGCGTTCCTTTAAACATCATATGTTCAAAATAGTGTGCCAAACCAGTAGTCTCTTTTGGGTCATTTTTGCTACCTGCTTTCACAGAAACATAACATTGAATTCTAGGAGCATCTTTATAAACAGATAAATATACTTTTAAACCATTGTCTAACGTGTAAATTCTTGCGTTTAAAGGATCATTTGGTGCTGATTCATACTTGTACACTTTTTGTGCAAAAGTAGCAGATATCATCATAAAAGAGATAACTGCAAAAAATAAAATTCTAATTTTTTTCATTTTTAAAAAATTTGTTAATATAATTATGGTTCTCATTATTCACTATTCACTATTCACTATTCACTATTCATGTTCCTCTTCAAACTGGTCCAGTATTTTTTCGAGTTCGTGTAGAGGTT
>JBLJBB010000006.1:0-76749 GCA_047638115.1 Bacteroidales bacterium
ATATTTCTGGTGCAACAAATGCAACTTATACTGGAACTTATGGTGGTTCAGATAATCCATACGTATTTAGTGTAATGGTTTCTAATCCTCTTGGTTGTGTAACTACAAGTGCTCCTTTTGAAGTATTAGTTAACATTCCTCCAGTAGTTGAATTAACAAGTTATGAAACTATCATTTGTGCTGGTGGTCCAGTAACAATGACAGCTAACTTAGAAGATTATAATGCTCCTGATTTAATTTACAGATGGTTTACCGTAAATGGTTCAACTGAAACTGAGATCTATGGTGCTACTGAATCAACATTAACTATTGTTCCTGCTGTTCCAGCTACTACTTATAGAGTTAAAGTAACTCAAACAACATCTGCTTGTACAGATTTTGATGACATTACTATCACTGTAAATGCTGATCCAATAATTGAAGTTGAGATTTCTGAACCAGTTATTTGTGAAGGTGGCGAAGTTATTTTAACCTCAACTGTAACAGGTGGAGTAAATGGTGGCGAAGTTTATACATGGTACAAAAACAATGTAATTATCCCAGGCGCTGTATCAGCAACATTAGTTGATTACCCAGTAACTGTTGATCAAAACATTACCAATATTATATATAGAGTTGAAGTGGCTCAAACAGCAAGCGGTTGTGCTTCTGTACTTGTAGCTGAAACCTCAGTTCTAGTGAATCCTAATCCAACTGTTCAAATTGAAGGTGACCCAATCATTTGTGATGGATCAGAAGTTGATTTATTTGCTAATGTTAATAATCAATATCCAACAGCTGGTTTAACTTACCAATGGAGATTATTCAATGCTGATATTGAAAATGCAACTAATGAAGATTATCAACATATTTTTGATAATTCAGATAATCCTTATACATTTACAGTTGTTGTTACCAATACAAACGGTTGTCAACGCGAAAGTGCTCCATTTAATGTATACGTGAATGCAGCTCCAATCGTTGAAGTAACAAGTACTGAAACTACTATTTGTACAGGTGGAGAAGTAACATTAACAACAAACTTAGCAGATTATAACTCTCCAAATTTAGTTTATCAATGGTTTATCGGTTCACAACCAATTTTTGGTGCAACAGAACCTACTTTAACTATTATCCCTAACGGAACTACTACATATAGAGTTGTTGTAACTCAAACAACTTCAGCTTGTGTTGCTACTGGTGAGATTACAATCAATGTAAATCCAGATCCAGTTATTACAGGTATCACAATCAGTGAAAACTTCATTTGTGAAGGTGGCCAGGTTACAGTTACTGCTTCAACAGAAAATGTAACAGGAACTCCATATTTCACATGGTATAGAAATGGTATATTATTGGATGGTATTAATGGTGCTTCATTTACTGAATCTCCAGATGCTATTGATGCTGATGTTACATTATATACTTATAGCGCAATCGTAACAACAAATGTTTCAGGTTGTCAATCATTAGAAGTTCCTGCACCAGTTCTTACTGTTTATGGAAACCCAGTAGTTGGTATTGCAGGTGATGCAAATATTTGTGAAGGTGACTCTGTATTCCTAACTGCTTTTGTTGATCATGTTTCAGACTTAGTTGGTACATTAACTTATACTTGGTTTGAATCAGGACAACAATTAGATAACAATGCTTATGGAATTAGCAATCCTGCTAGTCAATTCTTAGTTGATTTCTTCGCTCCAAGATATGAGCCATACGTATTTACTGTTAGAGTAACTCGTGAAAATGGTTGTACAACTCTAAGTGAACCATTCTATGTATATGTTCATGAAGCACCAGTAGTTAATATTACTTCAACTGAAGATAATATTTGTGAAGGTGGTCAAGTAACAATGACAGCAAACTTAGATAATTACACAACTGATTTCATTACATATCAATGGTATACTGAAACATATGTAGAATACCCATTCTATACTTCAGCTACTGAATTCTATATGGTTACTGATACCGTTATGACTTTAATTCCTGGTGCTACTCAACAAACTTATACAACAACAGTTGATGAAACTGCTGCATTCTATGTGAGAGCTCAACAAACACATTCATTATGTGCAGATTATGACAGATTTGTAATCACTACTAATGAAATTCCTGTTGTTTCTTCAATCACTGTTACTCCTACAACATCTATTTGTAGTGGTGGTCAAGTAACATTGACTGCAAATGTTACAGGTGGTGTAGCTGGTGGTGAAGTATTTACATGGTACAAAAATGGTGTTATCATTCCAAATGCAAATACACAATCAATCACTGAATCATTACTTGCTATTGATGGTGATAATACAATCTATACATACAACGTTGTAGTAACACAAACTGCAGCTGCATGTCAATCTATTTTGAATCCAACTGTAGCAGTAGCTATCAATGTTTATCCAAATCCAACAGTAGTAATTTCTGGTGATCCTATCGTTTGTGAAACAGAAGAAAATATTGTATTGACAGCTAACTTACAAACTGCAATCCCTGGATTAGAATATACTTGGTTTGAAGATAATATGCCAGTAGGCACAGGTTCAGTTTTAACATTAACTAGACCTGCAAGAGATTATGCTTATAATTACCATGTTGTTGTATACAATTCTCTTGGATGTTCAGCAATTAGTGATGTATTCAGTGTAAATGTTAATTCTAATCCAGAAGTTACTGTTACTGCTGATGCAACAACTATCTGTGTAGGTGGAACTGCAACTTTAACTGCAAATTTAGCAGATTATAATACTACAAACTTAACATACCAATGGTTTATAGGAACAAATCCAATTGATGGTGCAACACAATCTACTTTGGTTGTAAATCCTACACAAACCACTATTTATAACGTTGTTGTTACACAAACTACATCTGGATGTGTAGGAACAGCTAATATTGAAATTACTGTTACTTCAGATCCAATGATTGCAACTATTTCAATTGTTAATCCTACATTATGCGAAGGTGGACAAATTGAAGTTTCTGCAACAACAACCCCTGAAGATATTGATGGAGCTGTATATACTTGGTATAGAAATGGTGTTATTATTGCTGGTGTAAATGGTTCTTCATTTGTAGAATCTCCAATTGCAATTGATAATGATGTAACCGTTTATACATATTCAGTATCTGTTGCTACTCCTGTTTCAGGTTGTGAATCTAATATCCTTACAGCACAACAATTAGTTACTGTTTATGGAAACCCAACTGTTGTTATTGAAGGTAATCCATTAGTATGTGATGATTCAACTTTCACTTTAATTGCAAATGTAAATGACACTATTCTTGGTACAACAGTTACATATCAATGGAGAAGGTTTAATGAAAACATTAATGGTGCAACTAACCAAACTTTAACAACAACTGAACCATTCCAATTTGGTAATACCTATATGTACACTGTTGTTGTGAACACAGAGTATACAAACGGTACCATTGGATGTGTTCGTGAAAGTGAACCTTTCTATGTTGCAGTTGGTGAAAATCCACATGTTGATATTTTAGCTTCCGATAGTGTTGCTTGCTTAAATGGTGAAGTAACATTAACCGCAGTTCTTGGAAATGCTTACTTAGATAATATCTTCGTAACATGGTACAAAAATGGTGTTGAAATTTATGGTGCTCATTCATTAACATATGTTGCAACAATTACTGAAACAGCTACATATTATGCAGTTGTAAGTGCAAGTGGTTGTACAGCGACAACTGAGTCTATCACAATTCAATTAATTAACACTCCAGTTGTTGGAGCAGTTATTGCAACTAACAATGTTGGTGGCTCTAATATTTGTGAAGGTGGGGAAGTTGAAGTTACTGCATACTTATTTAATGGTACAAATAATTATATTGATTCTACTGCAACTTATACTTGGTTCAGAAATGGCTTCTTAATGGATGGTGTTACTGGTCCTTGGTTCAGAGAATCATTACATGCTGTTGATGGAGATACAACACATTATACTTATTCAGTTATAGTTTCTTCTGAATCTTCAAACTGCGTTTCTCCAATCGCTTTCTCAAATACAGTAACCGTTATTCGTAACCCAATCGTTATTATCAACGGATTACATGATATTTGTCAATCAACAAATGGACAACCAAACTTATACTTATCTGCTTATATTAATGGTATCAGTAATCCTGATAACACAACTATCTTCAAATGGTATAAAAATGGTGTTTATCAAAACAATCCTAACTTTGGATTATACTATACTGAAAACTTAGGTTTGAGTTACCAAACAGTTGAGTATATGGTTGAGATCATCAATGGTAATGGATGTTCTACATTCAGTGAACCATTTGAAATTTTTGTTCATCCTACTCCTGTTGCTAACATAACTGTAACTGAAAGTACAATTTGTAACGGTGGTCAAGTAACACTTCAAGGTCATTTGAATGACTATAACGAAGATCAATTTATTTTCCAATGGTATTTAAATGGTACAAGTGTTGCAAATGTAATTCCAGGGGCTACACAATTAGCTTATACTACACCTGCTCTTACAACATCTGGAACTTATTATTTAAGAGCTATACAAAGACATTCTGGTTGTAATGATTTAGTAAGCCAAGTGATTACTGTTGTTCCAGATCCTCAAATTGAGACAATCAATGTTTCTGCAAATGCAATTTGTGATGGTGGCGAAATCACTATTACTGCAATTCCTGCAAACATAACTGGAACTCCAACTTATACATGGTTTAGAAATGGTATCTTACTAGAAGGTATTACTGGTGCATCTTTCACAGAGACTTTAAGTGCTCTTGGAAATGATGTAACAACGTATACATATTCTGCTTATGTAACTACTAATGTAGGTGGGTGTCAATCAACAATTACTACTGCTCAAACGGTTACTGTATCTCCAAATCCAACTGTTGTTATTGCTGGAGAACCTATCGTTTGTGAAGGACAAGGTAATATTGTATTACATGCAAATTCAATACCTGCAACAGGTCTTCAATATCAATGGTTCTTAAATAACCAAATTATTGAGGAAGCTACTGGATCATCATTAGTTACTACTCAACCTGCTAGTACAACTGATTATATCTACACAGTTCAAGTTTCAGGAACAACAGGATGTATTACAATGAGTGCTCCATTTGCTGTTACAGTTAATGCATCTCCAATTGTGAATACTGTTGCATCTGAAAATACAATTTGTGTTGATGGTAATGTTACTTTAACTGCAACATTAGTGGATTGGAATGCTGGTATGTTAACTTATCAATGGTATCACAATGGTGAAATCATTCCTGGTGCTACTAATTTAGTTTACAATACTGTTATCAATACTATTGGTGAACATAATTATCAAATAGTTGTTACTCAAATTACTTCAGGTTGTGTTGGAACATCTTCATCAACAGTAAATGTTGTTGCTGATCCAATTATTACTGGAATTACTGTAAGTGAACCGTTTATTTGCCAAGGTGGACAAGTAACCGTAACTGCTACTACTAATGATATCGTTGGAACTCCAGTTTACACATGGTTTAGAAATGGTATTTTAATTGAAGGTGTTACAGGTGCTTCATTTACTGAATCTCCAATCGCTGTTGACGGTGATGTGACTGTTTATACTTATACTGCTTATGTTTCTACTTCTGCAAGTGGATGTCAATCTGCAATAGCTACTGCACCTAACGTAACTGTTTATGGAAATCCAGTAGTTGGAATTACAGGTGATGCTCATATCTGCGAAAATGAATCTGTAAGTTTAATGGCATTTGTTGATCATATTTCTGACAATGTAGGTAATTTAACTTATACTTGGTATGAATCAGGTCAAGAAAGAGATAACTTAGCATATGGAATACCTGTTAATAGTCAAATCTATTCAGAATATTGGTATCCAAATGACCAAGCTTATGTATTCACTGTTAGAGTAACTCGTGAAAACGGATGTACAACTTTAAGTGAACCATTCCTTGTATATGTTCATGAAAACCCAGTTGTTAATGTAACATCTACTGAAGAAACAGTATGTGTTGGTGGACAAGTTACAATGACAGCAAACTTAAATGATTACAATACTAACAATATTACTTATCAATGGTACACTGTAACAACTCAAGAAAATCAAATTCAGATTTCTGCTACTGAGTTTATCACAGTGATCGATACTATTATAACAAATATTCCTGGTGCAACTTTACAAAATTATACAACTGTTGTTGATGCAACTGCAACTTATGGAGTTTTAGTTTATCAAACAAATACAGATTGTTCTGCAAATGATGTAATTACCATTACGGCTAATCCACTTCCAGTTGTTACTAACATTACTTTAACACCAAATGCAACTATTTGTGAAGGAGGTCAAGTTACTTTAACAGCTAATATTGCTGGTGGAGTTGCTGGTGGAGAAGTTTACACTTGGTACAGAAATGGTATTATTATTCCTAATGCAAATACTGCTTCTATTACTGAATCACCAATTACTGTAGATGGTAATGTTACATATTATACTTATAACGTAACTGTAGCTCAAAGTGCTTCAGCATGTGAGTCTATCTTAAATCCTGAAGTTGCAGTAGTAGTTACAGTAAATCCAAATCCAACTGTTACTATTTCTGGAGATCCAATTATTTGTGAAACTGGAATTATTCAATTAGTTGCTAATGTTAATGATCTTAACAATAACGAAGGTATGACTTACGAGTGGAGATTGTTCAATCAAACTCTAGGAATTTCTACTCCTGAGTTGAGTATTGCTCGTCCTGCTTCTGATAATCCATATATCTTTACAGTTGTTGTTACTAATCAATATGGTTGTCAAGTAACAAGTGCTCCATACAATGTATATGTTAATGCTAACCCAGTTGTACAAGTTACAGCTACTGAAGCAACAATTTGCAACGGTGGAACAACTACATTAACTGCAAATCTAGGTGATTACAACGTTAATAATTTAGTTTATACTTGGACAGCAGATGGTATAATTATACCAGGTGCTACAACAGGTACATTAACTGTTACTCCTGATACAACTACTGAATACGGTGTAACTGTTCTTCAAACAACTTCTTCATGTCAAATTACTGGTACATATACAGTAACTGTAGTTCCAGATCCAATTATTTCTAATGTTACCATAACTGAAACACAAGTTTGTGAAGGTGGTCAAGTTACTGTAACAGCTTCTATCGAAGGTGGAATCCAAGGTGGTGAAGTATTCACATGGTTTAGAAATGGAATTATAATTCCAAATGCTACAACGAATACATTTACTGAGTCTCCATTAGTAATTGGTGATGACATTACAATTTATAACTATACTGTACAAGTTACTCAAACTGCATCTGGTTGTCAATCTGCTATTTCAGAGCCAGTAACAACTACAGTTTATCCTTTAGCTACTGTTCAAGTAATGGTAACTGGTAATACAACTATTTGTGAAGGAGGAAATGTGATCTTAACAGCTAATGTTAATCCAACGACTACAAACACTCAATATCAATGGTTTGTTGACAATGTTTTAATACCAACAGCTACATCTCAATCTTATACTATTACTGATGCTCAAGCAAGAGAAACTGCATACTTATACACTGTTTTAGTATCTCAATACATTGGATGTAATGTTACATCTGCTGCTCAAGAAATCACAGTTGTTGCAGATCCAGTAGTTAATGTTACAGTTAATAATCCTTCAATCTGTGTTGGTGGAAATGCTACATTTACTGCTAATGTTGAAGGTGGAATAGCTAATGTAAACGGAATTGGTGCATTTACTTTCAATTGGTTTAGCACAACTTCTCCAGTTGTTTCTTTAGGAACTAATCCAACTTTAAACATTACTGGTGTAACTCCTCAACTTGAAACATATTGGGTTGTTGTAACTTCACCATACGGATGTTCTACTACAGCTTATTATTACAATCATGAAGTTGTAGCTGATCCTACAGTTGCTATTGCAATTGGTTCTGGTTATAGCGCACAAGTTTGTGAAGGTGGTCAAACCATGTTAGTTGCAACTGTTGCTGGTGGTCTTGGTCAACCAATGTACCAATGGTATAAAAATGGCATCTTATTACCAGGTGAAGTTAATGCTTCAATTATGACAACACCTTTATTTAGTTCTCAAATTGCTGATTATACTGTAAATGTAACTATGACAGGTATTGGATGTAATGCTACTGCAAACTTCAATGCTCACAATATTGTTGTAACATCTCCAATAGTTGCTATATCAGGAAATACAAATACATGTCCTGGTGGTACTGTAACTTTAGTTGCTAATGTAACTGGTGGTGTAACTAATGATACTTATACTTATCAATGGTTTAAAGTATCTGGAGGTATTCCAACTGCTATCAATGGAGCTATCAATCCTACTTATACTACCTCTCCTTTATTGTTAGGTGATAGTTATGAATACTATGTTCAAATATCAAGCTTTGTTTCTGGATGTTCTGCTACTTCTGGAACAGTTCAAGCAAATGTTGTTGCTGAACCTGTTGTAACCATTGCTGGAGCAAATACAGTTTGTGAAGGAGGAGTTCTAACTCTAACTGCTAATGTAACTGGTGGTGTTGCAGGAGAAGTTTATACTTACACTTGGACTTATCAACAAGGTACAAATAGTGGTTCTTTCCAAACAACTACTAATGTATTCCAACTACCTACAACATTAACTCCAAATGATGCATCTTCACCATATGTATTTAATGTATCTGTAATGAGCAACAATTATAATTGTGATGCAATTTCTGCAGCTCATATCATAAACATTTACACAACTCCAGTTGCAAATATCACTGTTGACAATGCTGTAGTTTGTTTAGGTGGAAGCGTTACATTTACTGCAAACGTAACTCCTGTTGGAACATATAATTATCAATGGACAGTAAATGGCATTGTTCAAGGAAATAATACTCCATCAATTACTAGAAATAATTTACCAGCAGGTATTTCAAATGTTTCTGTAGTTGTAACTCCAAATAATGCAAATGCGGCTTGTACAGCTTCTGCAAATACAACTGTAAATGTAGTTGCTGATCCAGTAGTTACAATATCTTCTAATGTAACTGCAATGTGTACAGGTGGAACAGTTAATTTAGGAATTCAATCAATTGCTATTGATCCAGCTCTTGCTTCTGGTGAATATACTTACCAATGGAGAGCAAATGGTGTTCAAGTTCCAAATGTTATTGGAAATACATTTACTCAAAATTTAACTACAGTAGGTTCTTATACTTATGCATTAAAAGTTACTCAAAACAATAATTTAGGTTGTTCTTCTAACTGGTCAAATGAAATTACAGTAACTGTAGCTCCACAACCAGTTGTAACAATTAATCCTGCAGGTCTTGGATTACTTGATATCTGTTCAGGTGGAGAAGTAACATTAAATGCAACTGTAAATAACTTAACTCCTGTACAAGGTACATTTACTTACAATTGGTATTCAAATAATACAAATACTGGTGTAGCTGTTAATCCTTACACTCAAACATTAAATAGTGTTGGAACATACAACTATCATGTTGTAGCAACTCCTTCAGGTTTTGCTTGTAATCCAGTACAGTCTAACATCTTATCATATCACGTAGTAGCTGATCCAACATGGACAAATATCACTGTAATGTATCCTGAAATTTGTAAAGGTGAATCAGTTCAACTTTCTGCAGGTGTTCAAGGTGGTGTTCAAGATGGTTCTGGTAATACTAGTGGTTCAATTCAATGGATGGTTTGGGCTGAAGGTGGAAATGCACAACCTGTTTCAGGTGGTTTAGGTGGAGTTACATTTGATACTCCATTAGCATCTGGAAACTATTTCTATCAACCAGTATATAGTGGTCAATTAGGTGACGGATGTAATATTCTTGTTAACCCAATTACTCCTGTTGTGGTTAATGAAAGACCAACTGCTACATTTGTAAGTGGTGATGGTAGTATTGTATGTGGAAATGATGCAAATTCATTTGCTACATTGACTGTTGCTTTGACTGGAACTGCACCATTTACATTTACACTTAACGGATCTAACGGATTTAGTCAAGTTTATACAACATCTTTAAATACATTCTTCATCTTCTTGAATCCAACAACTACAGGTTCATATACTATTAGCAATTTAAGTGATGCTAATTGTGATGCAGTAGCGTATCCAGCACCTATCTCTGTTATCGTTTCTCATATTCAAGTATTAGACTTACTTGTTGAGACTTGTGATGATGATGCAAGAGTACAAATCGACGTTAATGTTTACTCAGTAACTCCTGGTATGGCTCCAACTGCATTTATCACTTATCTTGATCCAGCTTTTGCTGCAATGAACACACAATCTCCAATTTATGTTGACGGTGCTAGAAGCTACATTGAATTTGCAACTCCAGTTATTCCTGGGGACTATCAAATCATTATAACAATTGATGGTTGTGATTATCCTGCAACTGTAAGAGTACTTGCTAGTCAATATGGATTTGGTAATACTGATGCACTTGTTCTTCAAAGATGGGATGATGTAGTTGTAGTTAACAACAATGCATTAACAAATGGTGGACATACATTCGTATCATACCAATGGTATAAAAACGGTGTTGCTATTGAAGGTGCAAATGGTCAATATTATCAAGAAGTGGGTGGATTGAATGGAGAGTATTCAGTAATGTTAGTTTCTCAGACTCCTAATGGTCTAGTAACATTCAAAACTTGTGATATGTTCTTCATCTCTAAAAACTTAATTAAAGTTTATCCAGTACCTGCAGGTCTAAAAGAAACAGTTACTATTGAAGTTAAATTAACTTCAGAAGAACTAAATGGTGCTGTTCTTGATATCTTCGATGCTAAGGGTGCGTTTGTAAAATCTGTTCAAGTAAATGACATTGTCATCAAAGTTGACGGATTCACAACTCCTGGTGCTTACTTTGGACGTATCACAACTGGTACTAACGAAATTAAGACTGTTAAATTTGTAATAGTAAAATAGTATTATTATATGTGAGTGGTGACTATGTTACCACTCACAGTAATAAATAATCATAGTAATTAAGAAAAATAAAACATATAAAATTATGAAAAAGCAACTTTTATTATTCAGTCTTCTTTTCACAATGTTACTTTCTTACTCTCAAGAAGTAACAGAGCCAAGTGTTGCAGCTGACACAACCAAAAAAACTGAGGAAGTTCCATTTTGTCCACATAGAGTTTCTATGAAACTTGGCGGTGGATTTACCAACAATATTTATAAAAGAGTTCCTGTAATGGATCAAAAATATTCTTTTGGATCTAATCTTGAAGTTGGTTACACTTACTTTTTTAATGAAAATTGGGGTATCGGTTTAGGTATTGGTATTCAACATATTGCTGCTAAAGCATTATTGGATATTAATGGACAAACAATTGTTCTTGAACCAGATTATGCCAGTGATCCTACTAGAACTTACACTATGTATTTTGAAACCTCTGATTTTGTTGAAAAACAATCTATATGGGCAATTGAAATACCTCTTACCGCTCAGTATGAATACAGATTTGGAAACAAAAGAAATGGTATTTATGCTGGATTAGGTGTAAAAGGGTATTTCCCAATTAAAGCTAAAACAAGTTTTTCAACTGAAACGGGTGAGTTAACTTTAACAGGTCGTGAAGAAGAGATTAATGTAAATTGGAATACTGATTTGGAAGGCCATTTCGGAATATTCCCAATTACTGCAAAATCTACTATTGCGAAGTTAAGACCTTCCATTGATATTCAAGCAGACTTTGGTGGAGTTTTTGGGTTATCTAGAAGAACAGATTTCTACATTGGAGCATATTGTTCTTATGGTTTCCTAAATATTTTACCAAAAGAAACTAATGATTATATTTCTTTTGATGATTCAAGATTTGTTTTAAATGGAACAATGGCTTCTAATACTTTAAAAGATTATAACAAAACTGCAACTAAAGCTATTTCTGAAAAATGGAATTTATTCCAATTTGGAGTTAAAACAGGTTTCCATTTTAAAACTTGTAAAGGTTATGGAAAAGATGCAGAATATATGGATGATTTAAAAAGACGTTTTATGAATGATATGATTAATAAATCAAATGAACCTATCATTATTAAAACTACTGAATATGTTTATATCGTTCCTGTAACTCCTACAAATATTGAAGAGGAAGACAAAAAAACGAAAGACAATATTATGGAATTAGCTGAAGCTTTATCTAATACAAAAATATTATTTGATTTAGATAAAGATATTCCAAAAATCACAGATAACAATGATAATATTAGAAAAACTATTGAAATTCTTAAAAAAGATAGATCTTTAGGACTAATCGTTGAAGGTTACACTTGTGATTTAGGATCTGAAGCTCATAATAGAGATTTAGCACAAAGAAGAGCAATTGCTATTAGACAAATGTTTATTAATCAAGGTGTTTCTCCTGAACAAATCTCAATTGCATCTTATACTTATAATGATCCACAAAATAAGATTAATATACCTGATGCTCAAAGAGAAGAGCACAGAGCTGCAATCTTTAGAATTATAAAAAATAAATAACATCAAAAGCCCTTTTTAAAGGGCTTTTTTTTTGTACTTTATAATTTGCTTTTTTATTGTATATTTGCACATAAATTTTGTTTTATGGAAGTAACAAGACTTTTTGACCTTTTACTACATTATGCAACATATTTTCCTAAAGATGATGCATTAGCCGCCAAAGAGAATGGCGTTTGGGTTACGTATAGTACGAAACAGTATATTGAAAAAGCAAATTTAATATCCTATGGTTTAATGCAATTAGGTGTTAAAAAAGGGGATAGGATTGCATCTATTAGTAATAACAGACCAGAATGGAATTTTTTGGATATGGCATTACATCAATTAGGAGCAATTCATGTATCCATATATCCCACTATTAGTGAGTCGGACTATGAATACATTTTGAATCATGCTGAAGTAAAAATGGTATTCGTTTCAGGATGGGAGTTATTAAGAAAAATAGAAAACATTATTGCTAATATTCCAGATTTAAAAGAGAATGTTTATACTTTTAGAAATTTACGTGGCTATAAGCATTTAAATGAAGTGATTGAGTTAGGTATGGCAAATCCATCTCCTCAATATTTAAATGATATTAAAGATAGTATCACACCTGATGATATTGTAACTTTAATATATACATCAGGAACTACTGGAAATCCAAAAGGTGTTATGTTAACCCATCGTAATATTTTAAGTAATGTTAAGGCAGTAACACCTATTATCCCTGTGAAACAAAATAGTAGATGTTTGAGTTATTTACCATTGTGTCACGTTTATGAACGAATGATGATTTATACATGGCAATATACTGGTATATCTATTTATTATGCTGAAAGTATGGCCAGTATTGCAGATAATTTGAAAGAGATTAAACCAGATATTTTTTCATCTGTTCCCAGACTATTAGAGAAATTTTATGATAAAATCATTGCTGTTGGGTATAAACAAAAGGGAATTAAAAAGAGAATTTTCTTTTGGGCGAACAAAGTTGCTCAAGAATTTGAATTAGAGGGCACTTCTTGGTGGTATAAACAGAAGCTTAAGATTGCAAGAAAGCTGGTGTTAAACAAGTGGAAAGATGCCTTAGGAGGCAATTTTAGTGTAGTAGTCTCTGGAGGAGCTGCAATTCAACCAAGAATTAGTAAAATATTCTGGGCGATGAATGTGCCAGTACTTGAAGGATATGGATTAACAGAAACGTCACCTGTTATAGCAGTAAGTAATTTTTTTAAGAATGGAATAAAAATAGGTACTGTTGGACCGCCTCTACCTGGGATTGAAGTCAAGATAGCAGAAGATGGAGAAATTTTAACAAGAGGTCGTTGTGTGATGCAAGGTTATTATAAAGCACCTGAGCTTACAAAGGAAGTAATTGATGAAGATGGATGGTTACATACAGGTGATATTGGGCAAATAGAACCAGAAGGGCAACTAAGAATTACAGGACGTAAAAAAGAAATGTTCAAAACCGCTTTTGGAAAATATGTTGTTCCTACATTGATAGAGAATAAATTTGCAGAGCAATCCATCATTGATGCTATTATGGTTGTTGGTGAAAATCAACCTTATGCTGCAGCATTGATCGTTCCTGAGTTTAATGATTTACGTTCTTGGTGTAATCATAAAGGGATACAATATACAACTAATGAGGAAATGATTACACATCCAGATGTAATGAAAAAGTTTAAAAGGGTAGTGGATACCTGTAATAAATATTTTGGAGAAACTGAGCAAGTAAAAAGATTTAAATTGATTGGTTATCCTTGGAGTGTTGATACTGGAGAATTAACCCCAACTCTTAAACTAAGAAGAAACTTTATCATGAAAAAAAATGAAGAAATAATTGAAGCACTATTTAAATAAATCTTAAAATGACGGAACAAAAACTTTTTATCTACAATACACTTAGTAAAAGCAAAGAAAAATTTGAACCATTAACCCCTCAAAGAGTTGGATTGTACGTTTGTGGTCCCACTGTATATGGGGAACCACATTTGGGGCATGCTCGGCCAGCAATTACATTTGATTTGTTATTCAGATATCTTCAACATATTGGATACAAAGTAAGATATGTTAGAAACATTACTGATGTTGGTCATTTAGAGAATGATGCTGATGAAGGGGAAGATAAAATCTCAAAAAAAGCGAGATTAGAACAATTAGAGCCCATGGAAGTTGCTCAATATTACATTGATAGCTATCATAAAGCAATGGATAAACTCAATGTATTAAGACCCTCAATCGAACCAAGGGCATCCGGACATATTATTGAACAGATTGAGATGGTACAACAAATTTTGAACAAAGGATATGCTTATGTATCAAATGGTTCTGTGTATTTTGATGTTCCAAAATTTGATAAAGAATTTGGTTATGGAAAATTATCAGGAAGAATTTTAGAAGATATGATTTCCAATACTAGAGCTTTGGATGGGCAAGATGAAAAAAGAGATCCATCAGATTTTGCATTATGGAAAAAAGCTTCTCCTGAACATATTATGAGATGGAATTCACCTTGGAGTATAGGTTTCCCAGGTTGGCATATTGAATGTACTGCCATGAGTACTAAATATTTAGGAGAGCAATTTGATATTCATGGTGGTGGAATGGATTTGATTTTTCCTCATCATGAATCTGAAGTTTGTCAAAGTACAGTTGCAAACGGGAAAGAGTCGGTTAAGTATTGGATGCATAACAAAATGATCACTATTAATGGACAGAAGATGGGGAAATCTTTGGGAAATTTTATCAATTTGAACCAATTTTTCAATGGGGAACATGCCATGTTAGAGCGTCCATACAATCCAATGACTATTAGATTCTTTATCATGCAGGCACACTATCGTGGAACATTAGATTTTTCTAATGAGGCGTTAATTGCTGCTGAAAAAGGGATGTCTAAATTAAATAGTGCGGATAAATTACTAGATAAATTACAAGGTGGAATTTCTTCCAGTGAATCAATTTCTGAATGGGTTCAACGTTGTTATGATGCAATGAATGATGATTTAAACACTCCAAAATTGATTGCTGAGTTATTTGATGCATCTAGAATCATCAATTCTGTTAAAGATGGACATATTCAACTTACAAGTGAAGATATTCATACCTTAAAAATTAATTTTAGAACCTTTTATTATGAGGTTCTTGGGATCATTCCTGAAACACAATCAAATCAAGGAGCAGAAGTTACGAATCAATTGATGGATCTGATATTAGAAGTTCGTCAAGATGCCAAAATAAATAAAAATTGGGGAGTTGCTGATATGATTAGGAATAAACTCACAGAAGCAGGAATTGTCGTTAAAGACACTAAAGAGGGAGCAATCTGGGAGATTAAGAATTAGGGTAATTTTCTTTTTATTTGTGATTTGTATCGATCATTTTTGTATATTTGTCGCTTATTTTAAAACCTTTTGTTTATGAGTAAGAACAAGTATCATCAAACGAAAAAAAATACAATACAGAATTCTAAGATCGCTCAACCATTGATTTCAAATGATCAAAAAAAATCCAAACTTACATTGTGGTTTGGGTTTTTTACTTTTTCGATTGCTTTTATTTTGTATGCTAATACTTTCCAACACAGTTGGGTTTTAGATGATTATGGCGTATTTAAAGATAATATTTTTGTAACTAAGGGGATAGATGGCTATAATGATATTTTAACAAAAACTTATAGGCATGGATCTGGACATTACACTGACAATTTATATAGACCAGTATCACAATTGATGTTTGCTACAGAGTGGGAGATTTCACCTGATAATCCTGGATTATCCCATTTTGTTAATGTTTTGTTTTATGCATTAAATGGATTATTACTATTTTTAGTTCTCAGAAAATTATTTAAAAAACACCATCAATGGATCTCTTTTGCCATAACACTTTTATATATTGCTCATCCGATACATACTGAGGTTGTTTCAAATATAAAAAGTAGAGATGAGCTTGTTTCTCTATTTTTTATACTCAATTCTCTATTATTGATTTTGAAAACTGTTGCAATTCCAAAATTTGGGACTAAATTGATATTCTATCCATTACTTTTCATAACTTTCACTTTAGCGATGTTTACTAAAGAGAGTGCCATTACTATGTTAGCGGCATTTCCTCTCATTCTGTTTTTCTTTACAAATGCAAAGTGGAAAGAGTATGTCCCCATAATTCTTGTATTGGGAATAGGATCTTTAATCTATTTTGTAACTAAAGGTTCAGTACTTGAGAGTTCCATACATTCTGGCGAGTATACCGTTTCTATTGTGGACAACTATTTCTTTGATTCCGAATTATTAACAGGATTAGCTACGGCAATTATGTTAATGGGGAAATATTTATTGCTTTTAGTTTTTCCACATCCTCTGGCCTGTGATTACTCATATAGTCAATTGCCACTAGTCACTTTTAGTAATATTTGGACAATCCTCTCTTTATTGGCCTATGTTGGGATGTTTATTTATGTCATTTTAAATTTTAAGAAAAAAGATCCGATTGTATTTGGAATTTTGTTCTTTATCATAACCATGAGTCCAACGAGTAATATATTGATCCGATTTGGCTCCTCATTTGGAGAACGGTTTCTGTTCTTACCCTCATTAGGATTTTGCATTGCTTTAATTTTTATAATAGCCAAAGTACTTAAAATGGATACAATCTCTTTCCAAAAAGTTGAGAAAACGAAAAAAAATCTTTTTTTTGCGATTATTGGAATTGTTTTTATTTTGTTCTCTGCTAAAACAGTTTCCAGAGCAGCTGAATGGAAAGATCAGCTCACACTTTTTAGCAAAGATGTCCAAACTTCTCCTAGTAGTGCTCACATGCGTTTATATTATGGATTAGCATTGCGAGATGAAGCTAAATTGTATGATGAATTAAACAAAAAAGAGACGAATCTGGATAAATATCAAAAAAATAATGATTTGTATATTAAAGGGAATTTTAGAGCCATTGAACAGTTGAAAAAAGCGATAGAGATTTATCCGAAATATGCAACTGCTTTAGAACAACTTGGATTACTTTATGAAAGAACTGGAAAACGGTTAAATCAACCTCAAATGATTGATTCAGCCGAAAGTTTCTATTTACAAAGTTTAAAATATGTTCCAACAACTGCTTCTGTAAATAGTAATTTAGCCAAAATATATTTTGAAAGGGGTTCAATTTTGCAAGCCAGAGATTATTATTTAAAAGCCATTAAATACGATCCAATTTTTGCAGATGGATATTATAATTTGGGTAGTACTTATGGAATGTTAAGTAATTATGATTCATCATTTTATTATTTTCGTAAAAGTTTACAATTTGATAAAAACAAAATTGCAGCATATTATTTTATGGGATTAAATTATTCGAAAATCAATAAATTTGATTCTGCACATGTTATGTATGACAAAGCTATTCAGCTTGATCCAAAAGATGTAGTTCCATATAGTTTAAAAGCACAAACTTATATGCAAACTAAGAATTATCAAGAAGCTTTAGTTCAACTTCAGAAAGGGATCACTATTAATCCATTACATGCCGATTTTTATATTTTAAGGGGTCAATTATATGTCACACAAAAGGATTATGACATGGCGCATGCAGATTTTTCAAAATGCATAGAGATAAATCCAAATATCAAACAACCTTATGTTGAGAAGATCAATCTATTTCAAATACAGAATAAAAAAGATTCTATGCAGAAGTATATTCAATTATATCGTCAAATAAAATAAACTGATGACTCGAAAACCCTCATACCTATTCTCTTTTCTTACAATAGCACTATTAGTCGGATTAATTGCTTTTAATAGCTTAGCAGTGGGTGTTGATGTTGCTTCTGGAAGTAATAATGTAATTATATTAGTTGCATCCGCCATTGTTGTTGGATTTGGGATCTTCAGATATAAATTTACTTGGAAAAAGATTGAGGGTGGGATAATACATCAAGTCTCTGAAGTTGTAGTATCATTGGTTATTTTACTTTTAATTGGTGGAATCTCTGGAACTTGGATGATCAGTGGGATTGTACCTATGATGACCTATTATGGAGTGAAGTTAATTAATCCACATTTTTTATTGGTCTCATGTACCATAACATGTGCTTTGGTTTCATTAATTACAGGAAGTTCCTGGACAACAGTAGCCACGATTGGGATTGCATTTATTGGAATTGGTAGATCTTTTGGAATTAACGAAGGGTGGGTAGCTGGAGCAATTATCTCAGGTGCTTATTTTGGAGATAAAATTTCACCACTATCAGATACCACAAATTTAGCTGCCATCATTGCAGGATCTGATTTGATGACCCATGTTAAATATATGATTTATACAACAATTCCGTCTCTAACGATTACGTTAATAATATATTTTATTGCAAATCTGACATTCATAAATGTTGAAACACTTGATATGTCAGAAACATTAATTGCCATACAATCAACATTTAACATAACTCCTTGGTTATTAATTGTTCCTGCAATTACGATCATATTGATCTATTTTAAAGTTCCTACCATAATGTTACTATTTATTATCATGATGTTAGGAGCAATAGCAGCAGTAATCTTTCAACCTGAAGTGTGTATGCATATAACCGGCTCCTCAACACTAGATTGGAAATCAGTGTATAGTAGTGTCGTTCAATCGATTTCTGGCAAAATACAAGTTCCTTGTACTAATCCTACTTTTTCAAGTTTCTTTACTTCAAGGGGGATGGAGGGGATGCTACCTACCGTAATGTTAATAGTTTGTGCTATGGTTTTCGGGGGGACCATCTCAACTATTGGAGTACTTGATAAATTGAGTCAAGGAATTCAAAAAATGTGCAGAGGATTAAAAGGGACAATTGTTGCTACAGCATTAAGTGGTTGGTTGTTAAATGCAGTCTTGTTTGATCAATATTTAGCAGTAATTTTAAATACAAAAATTTTCAAGAAAAACTTTGAGAAGTTAAATTTGAAACCTGAAGTGTTGAGTAGGAGTGTGGAAGATTCAACAACAGTAACTTCTGTTCTTGTGCCTTGGAACACTTGTGGACTTACGCAATCAACTGTTTTAGGCGTTTCTACATTTGCATATTCCCCTTTTGCTATCTTCTGTTGGATCTCTCCAATAACAACAGTGGTGATGGTATCTTTAAGAATAAAATTAAGACAAAATAACACAGATAATGATCAGGAGAAGGGCTAAGGGCTAAAGGGAGATAACCATTTATAATACTTCTTTAAGAATCATCTCTCCAGCTCCAATGCGATACCCTTCTGATTTTAGAATGATATCTCCTTGTGTGTTTAAAATGAAAAGGAGAGGGTACTCTTCTTTGAACACTTGTTTAGTATCATTTAGAAGTTTATGCATAAATTTAGACTGTTCATCTATGATAAATAGGGATTGTTTAGGTAAATTCCACTTCTCAAATTGAAAATTTCCACTATTTTTCACCGAAGGTATTACAAAAATAATTGAGCCACCCCAATTTTCAAATTGAGTTTTTAAAGTACCCATATCTTTAAATAGGTGTCTGGTAGGTTCTCTGGTTGGATCTATAAAACATAAAACCAGATTTTTGTTGTTCATTGCTTTTTCTATAGAAGTATTTTGTAATGAGCCAAATAGATTCTGTTTTATATCAATTTTCCCAAAACTCTTTTCTCTTGGAACCAAATCTCTAATCACAATTTGTTTTTTAACAGTTTCTCCAGGAGTAACATTAAAAAAATCAACTCTGGAAAGCACCACACCATCATTGTAACGATGACCTGTTGACAACATATAATATCCTGGATCCAATTCTATTGTAGCAGGGAATTTTGCCATACGTGGGTCATTTTCAAAATCGTATGTTACAAAATCTCCATTTTCAAACTTGGCAATAGTAAAATGGATCCAATATGTTAGGTTGAGTTTTACTTCATTTTTTTTAGGTTCATAACTTAAAACTAATCTTCCTTTTTCTTTAGATTCTTGAATTTTAGAGTTATCAAAGGTGACTTCTCTCCAGTTGTTATTTTCAAACACATAAATTTTTTCAGTAGCTAAATCAAAATAAGCAGGAATATTTAAAGATCTACATGAAGCCACAAAAAAGATGTCTCTTGATAGAGGGTCACATATTCTTAATTCAAAAACACCTTGAGGAGAGATTGGGCATTTGTAATAATTTTCAGTATTACTAATAGTAATATTATTGTTCACCCAATGAATTATATTTTCAACTGTTGGAGTTTGCCCAACTATTGCACCCATTTTTTCTTTTAAAAATGGCCTCCAGGGACGTATCAATTCATTAGCTATTCGAGCAGGAAGTATACCTTTAAAATAGGGATGTTCTTCTGTAGACTTTAATTCCACAGTTTTTATATTATCCATTTGAATAAAATGCGTGATATGAGATTCTAAAATTTCAGCTGGAGTATCTCTTAAGTCTTTGTCAGAAAGTGATTCCAAAAAACGATTCAAATGTAATCCTAGCTCTAATTTTGCGTGTTTATTGAGAAATTTTATAATTTCAGCATAATTCCCCTCACTTCTTTTTATAGTTCTAACAATTTGTTCTGTTGTAAGATTTTCATTCTTAATGGTTCTGGCTTGCTCTTCCGACATGAATGATGCAATATAACTATTTCTCAAAGAATCTTCATATTTCAATCTTAAGGCATGTTTATCTTTGATCTCTTGAGAAATCTCTTTTACAACTTTTTTCTCAATAGGCGGATAGATATCTAACATTTCCACATATTCTGCTCCCGCTTTTTTATCTAATATCAGTGTAATCTCATGTTGCTTTCTTACATCAATTTTTTGGTAATTGTAAATGCCCTCTTTGGATGCCCATATCAAAAGATCACCCAACCCGGTTGTTATTTGAGCTTCTCCTTTTTGATCGGTTGTGATTGTTGCAATAGGGTAATACTCAGCGTAATTATATAATTTAAACTTTACTGTAGCTTGATTTGCTGGCTTATTTTGTGCATCTAGAACTTTAATAGTAATTTTTTTTACTTCTGCATAATGGGATAACATATTTGAGATTGAGTATAAAGGAGTAACTAAATTTTTCTCATCTTGCAGGTTGTTTTTCCCAAAAACATTAGTGTGTACCATCATTGTTCTGGTTGCAGGAGAAGAGAACCAACCCATATTTAATTCTGGATCAGGTTCACAGGCACCCAAATAATACCATTTTCCATCAACCCAAACCTCTACCCATGCATGATTATCATCAGAATGAGCCCAACGAGGAGTGTAGCACTGACGTGCAGGAATTCCAACAGCACGAAGTGCTGTAACTGTAAAGGTTGATTGTTCACCACAACGTCCTAATGCTGTTCTCATTGTAGCTAATGGGGCAGAAGTTCTGATATCTGCTCCTCTATAAGTTACTTTTTCATGACACCAATGGTTTACTTCTAAAGCAGCATCATACATAGATAAATTTTTCACTCTCTCTCTCAATTCATTAAAAAAAACAACCCTTGCAGTATCGAGATTTTCATTATTCACTCTATAAACTAAAACAAAATGTCTAAAAATCTCTTCTGGAATGGTTTTTCCCCAAGGCATCTCATTTTTTGCTTTAAATGCATACCTTACTTGTTGTAAAAAGAAATCACCATTGTAATCAGCTAAATCACTTAAAGGCATATAAGCATAAAGAAATTCAAGGGCTTCTTGTTCAGAAAGAGTGAGTTCTTGATCAAAAACTGAAAAAAGTTGGGTTGCCCTTCCTTTAGCTAGTTCTTTTCTGGATTCAAAATCTTTTTTAACTTCCTCTCTATACTTCACATCTGTAATAAAATGTTGATTACAAGATAATAACATTGTTAAAAGGGAAACAATACAAATTAAGGAGATCATTTTTTTCATAAGGTATCTTTTATTCATTATATACTATTTAGACTACGGACTACGGACTACAGACTACAGACTACGGACTACGGACTACAGACTACAGACTGCGGACTGTGTACCTTTTTTCACTATTCACTATTCACTATTCACTCTTCACTATTCACTCTTCACTATTCACTCTTTATAAATGGTTAAGTGATAAACTTCATTAAGATATTCTGGCATATAGGAACGTTTTGCTTTTCTAAGTCCCTCTACACCTCCATCTTCTGCTCTGTTGATATAAGTGTAGCCCTTAGCAATCTCTTTTGCAAAAAGTTTGTTAATCATAGCATAAGATCCTCTTATGTTTCGGTCAGCTTTTTCAAAAAGTACAAGCCAGGTGTCATTATTTAGCAAACACCCTATTGAAAATGCAACAATTTGTGAGTTTACTCTAAGTATAATACCTTTCAAATTTAGTTCGTAAAAGTGTTTAAATGCTTCTTGTAATGCTTCGTTTTCCAAATTCAAACGGGATGTTGATGCAATAATTTTTTCAGAATCCCACTTTTTACTAAAATTTACAACTTCATTTAAATTTTGTGAATCAATAATCTCTTTAGTCCATTGATATTGTTTTTCAAAAAAGTGAATATGATTTCTTTTAGGTTTAAGTGCAGATCCTTTTAATTCAGCTAAAGATTCTGTTAAATAAATATATTCAAATTCATCTTCAGAAGGGTAATAGTAGTAGGAATATCCATCTATTTTGAGAGATTCAGCCCAATTAACTAGAGTTTCTCCATTAAAACTACAAAACTGAAAAAATCGTATTTTTTTTTGATTAACAATTGCATAATCTTTTATGGCATTAAAGACTTCATATATATCCCCTTCACCAACAGGGAACAAAAAATAATCTTTATTTTTGATTGATACTTTAGATATTATATACATTTTGTATTGTGCAAATTGAAAATTAATTACATTTCGATATAAAAATTGCACAGCAAAACTATAGTTTAATAAATTACAATCCAGGGAATCTAGTTTTCTACCTAGTATATTTTGATCGGAAAGTGTAACAGATTTGAAAACGAGCATACAAACTGAATATGATGACAAATATCTATTTGCAAAAGTAAAAAAAACATCTCAAAATTTTTTCATAAGACACATTATTATTAGTAAGAAAATTCGTGTATTTTTGCAACTCTAAAAAAACAAGGTAAACACAATACATAATATTAAATACCAAACTGTTAACCAAAATGAAAAACGTATTAAAATTAGTCATGATGAGCTCAATTATTCTTTTTGCATCATGTAAAGAGGCCAAACAAGTTCCTCAAATAGTATTAACTTCAGGAATAAAAATGGAGAATTTAGACACAACAGTATCACCTGTTAATGATTTTTACCGATATGCAACTGGTGGCTGGATGGATAAAAATCCATTAACAGCTGAATATTCTCGATATGGAACTTTTGATCAGTTGGCAGAAAATAATAAAATTCAATTAAAAGATTTGATCACAACTATTGCAAAAGAGAAACATACAAATGGAACTATTAAACAAAAAATTGGTGATTTATATAATATGGGAATGGATACTAACACTATTGAAAAGCAAGGTGCAACTCCGATCCAACCCGAATTAAATAGAATTGTAACTATTAAAACGACCAAAGAGTTGCCAATTTTAATAGGAGAGATGCACCTCAAAGGGAATGCTCCTTTTTTTGGAATATTTGGAGAAGCTGATCCAAAGAATAGCAAAATGAATATTGCATGGGTTTGGCAAACTGGGTTGGGAATAGGAGAAAGGGAATATTATCTTGATCCTAAAATGCAAGACATTAGAGATCAGTACATTGTTCTTTTAACAGAGATGTTTAAAATTTCTGGATATTCAAAATTAGCAAACATGGAAGGGAAAGAGGAGCAATTAGCAAAAGATGTTCTTAAGTTAGAAACTGACATGGCTAAGGTGTTTATGAGTAAAGAGGTTCTAAGAGACCCAAACGCGACTTATAATCTTAAAACTATTGTTGAATTCCAAAAATTAATCCCTTCTTTTAATGTAGTAGATTATTTGAATAGTGTTCATCTAGGTCATTTAGAAAGCGTTAATGTTGGACAAGTTAATTATATCAAAGGGTTAAATAAAATTTTATCTTCAACAAAAATCGAGACTATTAAAGCATACTTAGCTTGGAATGTAATCAATAGTGCTGCACCATATTTAAGTAGCAACTTTGTAATTGCTGATTTCAACTTTTATAGTAAAGTATTATCTGGAAAGGAATCTGATAAACCAAGATGGAAAAAAGTAATAGAATCTGTTGATGGTTCATTGGGAGAAGCAGTTGGGCAAATGTACGTTGAAAAACATTTTCCTGCAGAAGCAAAAGTTAGGATGGAAAAATTGGTAGCAAACTTAAAAGTTGCTATGGAGGATCGTTTTAACCAACTCACATGGATGACTGACTCTACTAAGGCAAAAGCAATTGATAAATTACATGGAATCATTGTAAAGGTAGGGTATCCGGATAAATGGAGAGATTATAGTGCTTTAGAAATCAAAAATGACAGTTATTATGCAAACATCTTACGTTCTCGTATTTTTGAAAATAATTATCAAATGAGTAAAATTGGAAAACCTGTAGATCCAACGCTTTGGTTAATGACTCCACAAATGGTGAATGCTTATTATAACCCAACAACCAATGAGATCTGTTTCCCAGCAGGTATTTTACAGCCACCATTTTTTGACATGAATGCTGATGATGCTGTTAATTATGGAGCAATTGGGGTTGTGATTGGACATGAAATGACTCATGGTTTTGATGATGCTGGAAGATATTATGATATCAATGGAAATTTGAACGATTGGTGGAGTGAAGAAGACGCAAAAAATTTCACAGAAAGATCTAAAGTTTTAGTGAATTATTATGATAGTATTCAAGTTTTACCGAATGTTTATGCTAATGGAGTATTTACATTAGGTGAAAATATTGCTGATAATGGGGGTGTAAATATCTCATATGTTGCTTTACAAAGAGCTAAAAAAGAGGGAGCTGTTCAAGGAATAATGGATGGTTTTACACCAGAACAAAGATTTTTTATTGCGTATGCAATGGTATGGGGTGGAAATATTCGTGATAATGAGATTCTACGTCGTACGAATGAAGACCCACATTCATTAGGAAAATGGAGAGTAAACGGCTGTTTACCTCATATAACTCCTTTCCTTGAAGCTTTCAAAGTAAAAGAGGGTGATAAAATGTGGTTAGCACCTGAAAAGAGAGCTCAAATTTGGTAAAGAAAATATTTAAAAAATAGCAATTAATAATATAACAAATAAAACACTTTATGAAGAAACTAGCAATGGTAGCTTTTGGAGGAAATGCACTCCTGAGAAGTAACCAAAAAGGAACATATCAAGAACAATTAGAAAACGTAATGGACACATGTAAATCATTACATAAACTATATGAACAAGATTATGATATTGTGATTGGACATGGAAATGGTCCACAAGTTGGGAATGTGATGTTACAACATGATGCTGGCTTAAAACAATATGGCATTCAAGCTATGCCTATGGATGTTTGTGTTGCTGAAACTCAAGGATCTATTGGCTACATGATTGAACTAGCTTTTAGAACTATATTTTTCAAAGAGGGGATTCGCAAACATGTGATAACATTAGTAACTCAAGTTGTTGTAGATGAAAATGATCCAGCTTTCAAAAAACCTACTAAACCTGTAGGGCCATATTATACTAAAGAGCAAGCTGATCTGATTGCTGCAGAAAATGGTTCTGTTTTTGCTGAAGATCCAAAAGGAAATGGATGGAGAAAAATTGTTGCTTCTCCAAAACCACTTCATATTAGTAATATTGATGTTGTTCAAAGACTTGCAACATCAGGATATGTAGTTATTACTTGCGGTGGAGGCGGAATTCCAGTAGTACGCAATCAAAATGGTGGTAAAGGGATGGAAGCAGTAATTGATAAAGATTTAGCTTCTGCCTTAGCTGCAGTGGAAATGAAAGCTGATGAATTCTATATTTTAACAGATGTTCCAAAAGTGTATATTAACTTTAGAAAAGAGAATGAAAAAGCTTTGGATGTAATCACAGTTAATGAAGCAAAACAATATATGGAAGAAGGACATTTTACGGAAGGTTCTATGGCTCCAAAAATTAGGGCTGCTCTTTATTTTGTCGAAAACGGAGGTAAAGAGTGTATAATAACAGAAGCCGGACAATTAGGTAATCCTCATTGTGGGACAAGAATTGTTAGAAATGGATTTTAGTTAAGTTACTTTTTAATAAAATCTGATTATTAAATAAAATATTTTAAAAAGAGTCATTTTTAAGAAATTAAATTATGACTCTTTTTTTTGTTTTTTTTATATTTAAAAATAGTCAATTCAGCAAAATATTCAAAAATCGTTACATTTTTGTTCAAATTTGATACATTTTTGTAACGAAAATGGGAAAAATGTTAAAATTTAGTGTTTTTTCTATCTGTCTCAAAAACATTATGTAATTTTGAATCATAGAAATGAAGACTACAATTTGTCCCGCATGTATGATGTAGCCACTCATACACAGAGAATTTGAAAGAATTAAAGTGGCTACATTTACATGAATTATAATATTTTTTAATGATTCAAATAAAAAAAAAAGTGCCAATTTTAAACTTTTCATTATATTTGCAATCCATTTAAAAAACAATATAGAAACATGAAAAAATTAACTATTCTACTTTTATTAACCCTTTTAACATGGAGTGTCAATGCTCAATGGGGTTCAATGAGCATTCGTTCTCAAAATTTTAATCAAAGATTTTGGGTTTTTATTGATGATGTATTACAAAACCAGTACTCAGTGAGTTCAATTAGAGTTCAAGGTTTAAATTATCAACAACAATATAGAGTTAGAGTGGAACTTGATAATCCAGACCAAGATATTGTTGGTAAAACAATTTTAGTAAATGCTCAGCCAAGATTTAATAACTTCGAAATTCAGTATAGAAATGGAGGATATCTTTTAAAATCATCTAATTTTAACATGAATCCGATGTTATCAATGTATTTAATTCTTCCTAATTATAGTTACTATAATGATTATTACTCATTTTTAAATCCTGGTTTTGGTAATTATGGAAATTATTGGGGAAATAGTGGTAAAAAATATAATTTTTTGTCAGCACCTGCTGATTGCCACCCTAATCATGGGAATAATTACCCTGGTTCAAATAATAATGGGAATCATAATAACAACAACTATGGAGGCAATCAAGGTGGAAACTATGGTGGAAACTATGGTGGTAATCATGGGGGTAATCATGGGGGTAATCAAGGAGGCAATTATGGAGGCAATCAAGGAGGAGCGCACAATGGGCCTCAAAACCTATGTATGCCTACCCCTGAATTTAATACAGCTTTAAATTCAATTAGAAGTGATAATTTTGAATCAGGTAAGCTAAATAAAGCAAAGCAGATCATATCTAGAAACAGAATGTGTACTGCACAGATAGTTCAAATTGTAAGGTTATTCTCTTTTGAGAGTAACAAATTAGAATTTGCAAAATACGGATATCAATATTGTACTGATAAAAACAATTACTATCAAGTTACAGATGCTTTCTCTTTTCAATCATCCAAGGATGAATTATTAAAATTTATTGGCAACTAAGTTCTTCTCATTCGATAAGGATCTGAAGAATCCCATGATTGGAATAACAACTGATCGTGGATTGTTCTAACAAGAAATAAAAAAACATCAAGTTTGTAACTAGCGAACCATTTTATAGCATCTTCCTCTTTGCGGCATGCAGCTGCAAAGAGGGACATAAAATGGCAGTTGTTTTTAATAAGCCATTCAATGGCATTCTCTTCTCCATCTATAGCATTGCTTAAAATGGCCAATTCAGGAAACCCATTATTTAACAACCAATTAAGTGCTACAGTATCAGAATGAACTGCTGCTGAAAAAGCAGCCAGTTCAGGAAATCCGTTATTAAAAAGAAAATCTGTAAACTTGCTATCTCCCTTTAAACTTTCATTTAAGGCCATTAAGAGCTTCACATCATAATCTGAAATACAAAGCATGATCGTTAACTTTTCAATCCTACGGTTTTATTAAACACTAATTTATCAGAAGTTGAATCCTTATCCATACAGAAATAGCCAGTTCTTTCAAATTGGTAATATTTAATTTGACTAGATAGATCCATAGTTTCTTCAACAAAACCTTCAGTAACTATTAAAGAGTTAGGATTGATATAATCTAAAAATGTTTTACCCTCATCTCCATTATCAGGTTCTGGCACTGTAAATAGTCTATCAAAAAGACGAATTTCAGCTTTCTTTGCATGTGATACCGATAGCCAGTGAATGGTTGCTTTAACTTTTCGATTACTTTGTTCCATTCCACTTTTTGTTTCAGGATCGTAAGAAGCGTGTATTTCAATAATATTTCCTACATTATCTTTGATAATATGAGTGCATTTAATAATGTATGCATATTTCAAGCGAACTTCTCCACCAATTGTTAATCTGAAAAATTTCTTATCTGCATCCTCTTTAAAATCTGCTCTTTCTATCCACAATTCTTTTGAGAAAGTCACTTTTCGAGTACCAGCTTCACTATCTTCTGGATTATTAACAGCAAGTAATGTCTCTACTTGATTGTCAGGGTAGTTATCTATTATCAATTTAACTGGATCTAAAACGGCCATTCTTCTTTGAGCGACTTTATTAAGGTGTTCTCTAGCACAGAATTCAAGAAGATTGACATCAATAATGTTTTCTCTTTTAGCAACACCAACAGTTTCTGCAAAATTGCGTATAGATTCAGGAGAATACCCTCTTCTTCTTAATCCTGAAATAGTAGGCATTCTTGGATCATCCCAACCCATAACATATTTTTCTTGTACCAATTGCATCAATTTACGTTTGCTCATAATGGTGTAATTTAAATTTAACCGAGCAAATTCAATTTGTTGTGGGTGATGAATTTCTAAGGTTTTGCAGAACCAATCATATAAAGGACGATGAACTTCAAACTCTAAAGTACAAATAGAATGGGTGATTCCTTCTATAGAATCACTTTGTCCATGGGCATAATCATACATCGGATAAATGCACCATTTATTGCCTGTTCTGTGGTGTTCAGCATGTAAAATTCTATATAAAATAGGATCTCTCATGTGCATATTTGGGGAGGCCATATCCACTTTAGCTCTCAAAACTTTTGATCCTTCTGCAAATTCTCCGGCTCTCATTCTTCTGAAAAGATCCAAATTTTCTTCAATGGATCTATTTCTGAATGGACTTTCAATTCCAGGTTTTGTTGGAATACCTCTTCCTTTACTGATCTCTTCTTGAGAAGAATCATCAACATAAGCAAGGTTTTTTTGAATCAACCATTCAGCCCAGTTGTATAATTGATCGAAATAATCTGAAGCATAATATTCAGCAGCCCATTGAAACCCTAACCATTGAATATCCTCTTTAATTGAGTCAACATATTCAACATCCTCTTTAGTTGGATTAGTGTCATCCAATCGAAGGTTGCATAAGCCATTATATTTCTTTGCTAAACCGAAATTTAAGCAAATAGATTTAGCATGGCCAATGTGGAGATAACCATTAGGTTCAGGTGGAAAACGGGTATGTACTTTTGCATTGTTTTTACCGTTTTTTAGATCCTCTTCAATAATTTCTTCAATAAAATTCATCTCACTCTTGTTTTAAAAATCAATCTACAAAAATACAAAAAAATGGTGATATTTTTGCAATTATATTGAATGTATCCCCAAAACTTGTTTAACTAGAATCATAAAGAATTCATTTTATAATAAAAATGAGAGATTTTCTAAATGCACACCACGTGACCCTTTAATTAAAACCATACTCTCTTCGATAGGATTTTTAAGGATATACTCATTTAACTCTTTTGTAGAAGGGAAAAAGTATGCTTTTTCGGTCATTAACTTTATGAATTGGGATCCCACAAAAAATGTTTTAATATTTAATTTTGTGCATAAATCAATAATTTTTTGATGTTCAAGTTTTGAAAAATCACCTAATTCGAACATATCTCCTAATATTGCAATTTTTTTTGGATGATCAATCATTGCAAAATTGTCAATAGCTGCAATCATACTAGTGGGGTTAGCGTTATAATAATCAGCTATAATTGTATTTGACCCACTTAATCTCACTTGAGAGCGTGAATTTGTAGGAATGTATGTTGAGATTGCTTCACAAATTTGATCTTCAGTAACTCCAAAATAACGACCAATAGCTGCAGCACACAAAATGTTATCCAAGTTATACACTCCAGTTAGATGTGTTGGAATTTCGTTTTCGAACATTGAAATTGTTAAGTAGGGGTTTAAACGAACAATAGTTCCATTAACTACAGAATCTTGATCGGTACCGTAATATACAAAACGAACATTAGAATTGCCAAAAATTTTAAGATTTTTTTGATACCTTTGATTTGCTTCCTGAATTAACAATTGATCTTTGCCATTTATAAATAGAGTTCCGTTTTCCTGGATAACAGAATCGTAAAGTCCCATTTTAGTGGAAATAATGTTTTCAAATGATCCAAACCCTTCCAAGTGTGCATGTCCAATATTTGTGATTACTCCATGAGTTGGGTAGCAGATTTTACATAAATCTGCTATTTCTCCTAGATGATTTGCCCCCATTTCAATAATTGCAATTTCGTCTTCTTGGGTAACTGAAAGCAAAGAAAGAGGAACTCCTATATGATTATTAAGATTACCTTTAGTACACTTAGTTTTAAATTTTTGTGATAACACAGCGTTTATAAGTTCTTTGGTAGTAGTTTTGCCATTTGTTCCTGTTATTCCAATAAAAGGTATTTTTAATTCTAATCGGTGAGAATTTGCTAAAATTTGGAGCGTTTCAAGTACATCTTTCACGACAAAGCATTGAGGATGATTTGTAAATTCTGAATTTTCTGTAACTACATATTTTGCTCCATTTTCAAGAGCTTGATTAACAAACTTATTCCCATCAAAATGTTCACCTTTCAGACAAAAGAAAATCGAATTAGGTATTATCGCCCTAGAGTCTGTAGAAATATTTGGGAATTCTAGAAATTTTGAATATATTGTACTAATCATGATATAAGTTAATTAAAAAAAGGTAGTATAAAAAAAACGGCTTTTGGCCGTTTTAATTGTATTTTATTTTCTTTTTGTGGGTGGTCCTAGTCGGGCCATAGCACAACGGAATCCAATATAGTCAGTAGCTTCATCTTCATCAAGATATCTTCTTTGGCCAGGTGCAGCCCAATATTGAATATCTTTCCAAGAACCACCTTTATAAACGCGAGCTCTATCACCGATTAAAGAGTATTGATAATCTTTATTTAAGTTTTTTCTATACATTTCATCAGTGCTGTATTTTGTAGAATCACCAATCCAGTTTTGAGATTCCAAAACAGAAGCCCAGTCACCATCAAGGTAGTTTTTATTATCAGCGGTGCGGTAGTTTCTTCTTCTATCATTTTTAAAATCTGAAACGGGAACCATTGGAACTCTACCTACACTGTCTCTCTCTTCAACTGTACCATCTTCAAGAAGTTTTTTTGTTTCGTAGTAGTTTCCTCTAAAAGGATTGAAGTCGGCAGCATCTTCAGAAGAAGAAGGACGATAAACATCAAGAACCCATTCTGCAACATTTCCACCCATGTTATATAAGCCGTAATCATTTGGCCAATAAGATTTTACATCAGTTGTAATATGACCAGCATCATTTAAGTATCCGGCAACACCCATGTAATCCCCTCTACCTCTTCGAAGGTTAGCAACATTATCACCCATATATTTTTTTTGATCAGTACGAACATAAGATCCATTCCAAGGATATATTCTTCTTTCAAGAACTCTTTCATTGAGTGTATTTCCGATTAAACCGTAGGCAGCATATTCCCATTCTGCTTCTGTAGGTAGGCGATATTTAGGTAAAAGGATACCATCTTCCATTTTAACATTTCTATCCTCTTCTCTAGAGATATATTGTAATCTTTTGTCAGAATTAGATTCATAGGCATTATCACCATATGTTAAATAGGCATCAGTATTAAAGTAACCTTCAGGAGAAGGAGTTGTGTTATAGATAGCAAAACCAAGATCTACGAGTATTTTTTCGTTCACTCTATCTGTTCTCCAAGCTGCGTAATTTACAGCTTGCAACCAGCTAACGCCAACTACAGGATAGTTACGAAATGCTGGATAACTGAAATAGTATTCAACTTCATTTTCAGCGTATTTCAAAGGAGAACGCCAAACGTTTTCATCTGGATATGCATTATCATAAACAACTTTAAGGTCAGCAGGAACAAAAACTCTTTCAAGCCAATTTAAATATTCTTTATAATTAACATTACTAATTTCACATTCATCCATGTAGAAAGAGGAGACTGTAACGCGGCGAGGTGTGTTATTCCATTCGTACATAACATCCTGTTCAACACGACCCATAACAAAAGTACCACCCTCAACGAGAACTAAACCTGGGCCAGTTTGTTGTTCAACAAATGGAAAAACTTCAAAACCTCCATTTTTTGGGTCATTATATGTCCAACCGGTGGTATTAGAGCTTTCTTTGCATGAGGCCAATAGAAGTCCTGCAAATAAAGCAAAACAAAAAAACTTAGTGAACTTATTCATATCTATTTTAAATGTATTTTTTTTCAAACGTTAATATCAAATCTTTTATTATATTTTAGTAGTGAGGGCAATTTAGCTCTCTAATTTGTCTTTTCTTTTCTGGGCAATTGAGTAATAGTTGAAGTGAAACTTCGTGAGCACCTCCAGAAATTCCGGATAATTGAGATGCAGTAATGTCGTATGAGTATCCTATTCTAAATTGTTCATGTTGAATTCCGCATGAGAAAATGATAGCATCAATATTTTGCATGCTGTGACGTAACCAAAGACCAACAGTAAATGGGTAGAAATTCAAATAAAATCCTTCATTAAAATAATGAAATGTTTGTTGTTGTTGGTAAATAAAGTTAGGGCTAATTGAGATATCACCGAAAGTTAGTTCTTTTTTACTTTTACGTTTAAGGTCAAAATATCCACCGATATGACCTGTAAATTTGATAGGTACTTTATAGGTTTCAGAAATAAACCCCACATACATTGGAACGATATGATGTGCTGAAAATCCAAAATAAAAATTTTGAAAATATCCTAAAAAACCACCTGCAAAATCAAATTGACCTTTTGCTAAATCACCTGGAGGTAATTCTGCAGATTGGTAAACGAAACCATATTTAGGGTCAATCATATCTCCAAAAGTAAGTTTGCTCCAATCCAAAGATGTTTGATAATACCCTGCAGAGAGTGCAAATCTCATATTAAATTTTCTTGTTAACTTCAATTTAAAAGAATACATCAAACTTGCGCTGTATGTATTAAATGTACCTTGACCAGCTCTATCACCAAATAGAAGAACACCTATACCTCCATTTAATTTATCAAAATGTTGGTCATAAGATACTGAATATGAAACAAATTCACCTTTTATGCTTGGCCATTGATCTCTAAAGCTAGTAGTAACACGTGGGCAAACGTTTGTACCAGCCATAGCAGGATTCAAATAGAGTGGGTTTGCATAAAATTGTGAAAAATGGGCATCTTGTCCTTTTACTAAATTATTAGTAAACAACAATGCCAGGGTCAATAGCATAAATATTAGTCTAGACATATTATATTTTGAATTTTGCGTTGCAAAAGTAATCATTTTTTTCTAATATTCGTTTTAATAATTTTGTTTATTTAATAATTTTTTTGATTTTCAAACGTTCTTTAACAAAAAATGGATTTGAATTTCAATAATAATAACGGAATATGAAACAAAAAACTTGGGTATCTCTAATAATATTTTTATTATTTTTTCATTATAGTGTTTATAGTCAAGCTCAAAACCTAACTAAAAAGTTTACTATTGAGTGGAAAGATCCATTACATTTTCAGCAAGATGAACAAAATATTATTTCACTTCTTCATTTTACAAATGCAATTGCTGCTCAGAATTTTCCTACTTTACCCTCCTATAATGATAAAATTGCATTAAATAGTGATTATGAAATTTTTTTGTATACCGTTAAGAACATTCAAACTTCCACTTTTACTTCAGAAGAACGAAGTTTAATCCCTGCCAATTTTTTTCAATCTGAGTTAAAAATTGATATTCAATCTGGGACTCTCGAAAACACTAATTTTGCATTAGTTTCTTTTATACCTATAATATTTATTTCAAATACTCCATATAAAGTGATCTCTTTTGAATTCGAAATAACACCTTCAATTCCCAAAATAAAAAGAGATTATAGAGGTGTAAAAAATTCTGTATTATCAACAGGGAATTGGTATAAAATCGCGATCAATCAAACTGGACTACACAAAGTAACCTATAATGACTTAGTTGCGTTAGGTGTTACTGCAAGTAGTTTCCCTTCAGCAAATATTTCTTTATTTGGTAATGGTGGAGGAGTATTGCCTGATTCCAATAGTATTGACAGGATCAGTGACCTGGCGGAGAATTCTATTTTAGTGGTTGATGGCGGAGATGCTATGTTTAATAGTGGAGACTATTTTGTTTTTTATGGTAGTGGGATTCATTCATGGAAATATGATGAAATTACAAATCAGTTTAATCATACTTTTAATATTTATTCGGAACAAACGTACTATTATATTACTATTGATCCATCAATTGGTGATAAAAAAAGGGTTCAAGTTGTTGATAATTCGTCACTTTCAGAAAATATGAGTGTGTCAACATTTACACATTATGATTTTTATGAAAATGATAAAATAAATTTTGGTGAATCAGGAGTTCTATGGTTTGATGAAGGGTTTGATATTGTTACAAGTAAGTCGTATAGTTTTGTTGTTCCTGAATTTACTGGAACAGCAGCTAGGTTAACTATCTCAGCTGCATCAACTGCAAATCAGACCTCCACTTTTTCAATTGTTGCAGATGGAACACCTTTACAAAATATGCCTCTTGGAGGATTGTCATCTCATGACTATGCTGTTGGATCTACAAGAACATACACTATTTCCAACATTACCTCACCTTTAACAATAGACCTTACATATAATAAACCTCAGAGTTCTTCAGCTGCCTATTTGGACTATATTGAATTGGAAATGATTGGAAATCTTAAAATGTATACTAATCAATTTCCGTTTTGCAATCCTCAGACACGTGGGATGAATAATATAACTCAATTTAACATTGGGAATTCAAATTCTTTGACGAAAGTTTGGGATGTAACCATTCCTACTAATCCTGTTCAAATCTTAGGAGCACTAAATGGTACTCAATTTTCATTTAAATCACCAACTTCTGATCTTAGGAAATTTGTTGCATTTAATGGGAGTTCATACTATTCAGTATTAAACATTGGAAAAGTAAAGAATCAAAATTTAATTGGAACTTGTGATGTAGATTTTATTATTCTTAGCCATCCAGATTTTGTGAGTGAAGCAGAACGATTGGCTCAATTTCGCAGAGAAAATGATGGATTATCAGTGATGGTTGTAACGCCAGAACAAGTATATAATGAGTTCTCCTCAGGTGCACAAGATCCCACTGCGATTAGAGATTTTATGAGAGCCATTTATAAAAAAACGGAAGGTGTTTATCCAAAATACTTGTTGTTACTTGGAAGGCCTTCATACGATTATAGAGGGAAAGTTAGTGGTACAAAATTATTTGTTCCAAATTATCAAACTTATTATTCTTTAAATGAGAATTCATTAGGTGCAAATGATGATTATTTTGCATTGTTAGATGATAACGAAGGAGGAAATTGTACAGGATTGTTAGATATTGGTATTGGAAGATTTCCAGTTTCAACGCTACAACAAGCAAAAATTTGTGTAGATAAAACGATTCAATACTCCTCAAAAACAAATTTAGTGGCTTCAAATTCTCCGATGGTTTCTAATTTTGGAGATTGGAGAAATGTAATTACCTTCGTAGGAGATGATGAAGATGGACATTTCCACATGATGACTGCAGATGCAGGTGCTCAACAGATTGCCTTAAATTACCCACATTTCAATATAGATAAAATTTATTGTGATGCTTTTCAACAAGTTTCCTATGCAGGAGGACAAAGGTATCCTGAAGTAAATAGAGCGATCAATAATAGAATGGATAGAGGGTGTTTAATGTTTACTTATGCCGGACATGGTGGAGGAAATGGATGGGCAACAGAAAGAATTCTGGAGATTTCAGATATCAATAAGTGGCAAAATAAATATAATCAACCATTAATGATTAATTTAACTTGTTCATTTGGATGGATTGATAGAAAGGCCACATCTCCTTCTGAATTAGTTTTCGTAAATGATAAAGGGGGAGCTGCAGCTATGATTACAACATCAAGAGTGGCATTTACTGGCTCAAATTATTCTTTTTGTAATGCAATGTTTAAAACATTATTGATTGATGAAAATGAAGACATTATTACTATTGGAAACTTTAATAAAGCTGCCAAAAATGGTGTGGGTGGTGCTCAATTTGGAGTGAATATGTACGTAGTTTTAGGTGATCCATCGATGAAAATTAATTTCCCCAAATATTATGTTATAACAGATTCTATAAATGGTGTTTCAACAAGTATTTCTATGGATACTTTAAAAGCATTGGATAAAGTAACTGTCAAGGGTAGGGTTACGAATAAAGAGGGGGTAACTTTAACCAATTTTAATGGGAACATTTATCCTTCAATTTTTGATAAGGAGATTAAAGCGGTTACATTAATGAACGATCAAGTTGAATCTGGAGAACCATTTGAGTTTGATTTACAAAAAAACATCCTTTTCAAAGGGAATGCTTCTGTGATAAATGGCGTTTTTGAATTTTCATTTATTGTTCCCAAGGATATCAATTATGCTTATGGTAATGGAAAATTTAGTTATTATGCCAGATCAAACCAAGCTGATGGAGCTGGCTATTTTAAAGATGTTATCATTGGTGGTTTTAGTGATAACCCAATAGTTGATGAAATTGGTCCAGATATTAAAGTATATTTAAATGATGAAAAATTTGTAAATAATGGTATCACGGATCAAAATCCATTGTTATATATTATACTAACTGATGAAAATGGAATCAATACAACTGGAAATGGTATAGGTCACGATTTGATTGCAATCTTAGATAATCAAACAGAAAAACAGATCATTTTAAATGACTATTATCAAGCAAATCAAGATAGTTTTAATTCTGGAACAGTAAAATATCCTTTAGAGGGTTTGTCTGTTGGAAATCATACTTTAAAAATTAGAGCATGGGATATTTCAAACAATGTATCAGAAAAAACGATAGAATTTCAAGTAGTTTCAAATGAAAAATTATCTATAGATCATGTCCTTAACTATCCAAATCCATTTACAACTAAAACAACCTTCTTTTTTGAACATAATCAAGTAGGAGAAACATTTGATGTTATGGTTCAAATCTTTACAATTTCTGGAAAACTTATTAGAACAATCCATTCAACTCAATTATTAAATGGGAATCGAAGTGAAGGGATTGATTGGAATGGGTTAGATGATTATGGTGACAAAATTGGGAAAGGCACGTATATTTATAAATTAAGTGTTCGAAATAGTATGGGTCAATCAACAGAAAAATTTGAAAAGATAGTTATACTATAAAATATTTATAGTATTTTCGCGTTTCTTTTAAACTTAATTAATTATATTTAATGTTTATGACACAAAAGTCTTTTTTTATTGCTCTAATCATCTCAATTTCAGCAATATATTCATATTCTCAAGATTTTAATTTTGAAAATCCTTCATCTCCATATTCTAATCCGATTACCACTGCAGTACCCTCATTATTAATTTCACCAGATTCAAGAGGGTCTGGAATGGGAGAACTTGGGGTTGCAACTTCATCTGATATCAATTCTCAACACCATAATGCCGCAAAATATGTTTTTAACAAAAGTATGTTTGGGATTTCTATGTCATACAGTCCGTGGCTTAAGGAATTAGTTGGTGATATCGATTTAGCATATGTAGCTGGATTTGTGAAATTAACCGAGATGGATGCTATCGCAATGTCTTTAAGATATTTCTCAATGGGAGCTATTCAATTTACTGACTATTTTGGTCAACCTATTGGAGGTGAGAGAAGTCCACACGAATATGCTATAGATCTTTCCTATAGTAGAAAATTTACTGATGCTTTTTCAATGGCCATAACACCTAGGTTTATATACTCTAATCTTGCCTCTAATGTTGAAGTTGGAGGTTTAGATATGAAACCTGGAATGGCTGGTGCTGCTGATGTAGCTTTTTTCTATGAACAAGATTTTAAATCTTTAAATTATGCGAACCAAACTGTAAGAGCAGGGTTGGTTGTTTCAAATATTGGTAATAAAATCTCATACACTAATGGTAGCATTAATAAAGATTTTCTTCCAACAAATTTGCGTATTGGAATCTCTTACGCTGTAGATTTTGACAAATATAACAAACTAACTTTTAGTGGTGAACTAAGTAAATTGTTAGTTCCTACTAAACCCATCATAATGACCGATGAACTAGGAAGACCGATAATGAATGGGGAAGAGTATACATACTTTGGAAATGGAATTAATCCTCAAAGGATCAGTGTTGTACAAGGAATGATTAGATCTTTTTATGATGCTCCTGGTGGGTTTAATGAAGAGATGAGAGAGATTATTTGGTCTTTTGGTGCGGAATATTATTATAATGACTTATTCTCATTAAGAGCAGGTGCTTTTTTTGAGAATAAATATAAAGGAAGTAGAAAATTTGCAGAGATTGGGATTGGTTTAAAATATAATGTGTTTAATATTGATGTTTCATATTTAATTTCATTTACAAAATCAAATCCTTTAGAAAATACGCTCAGGTTTTCATTAGGATTTAATTTTGATTCTTTTTATGCCAGTGAAATTAAAAAACAAGGTATAAAGTAAAATTTTTCTCAAATGAATTTTAGAGTAGGGTTTGGATACGATTCTCATAAATTGGTTGATAAAAACATCAACCAATTTCCTTTTATAATTGGAGGTATTGAGATCCCTTTTGAAAAAAGTTGCATTGCTCATTCTGATGGAGATGTATTTATTCATGCACTTTGTGATGCGATGCTAGGAGCTGCTGCTCTTCAAGATATTGGGACACACTTTCCAGATGACGACCTGAAATATCAAAATTGTAATAGTCAACTTCTTTTGTCTGAAGTAGCATCACTAATTTCTCAGAATGGGTGGTTTATTAACAATATTGATGCCACTATTATATTAGAAAAACCTAAGTTAGCACCATATAAAGAACAAATTAGAAAAAATATTGCATCTATACTTTCTATTTCAGAAAATCAAGTTTCAGTAAAAGCTAAAACTAACGAACAACAAGATTCTGTTGGACGTGGTGATAGTGTAGTTGCATATGTAGTTGTATCAATAATATCAAAACAATAATAAATTATGAAAAAACAAATTTTATTTACCCTTTTTTACCTATTATTAATTATGGGAAATGCAGAACAGAATATTACTCCAAAAACTAAAAATTTAAAGTTGAGTGATCAAAATACCACAACAGATAAAAATGATATTCAAAACAATCCTCTTATTGCAGAATGGAAAACTCCTTTTCAAACGCCACCATTTGATATCATTCAATTAGAACACTATCTTCCTGCTTTTGAATATGCTATAAAAATAGCAAAAGATGAGATTTATATGATTGCAAATCAAAAATCTACACCAACTTTTGAAAATACGATTGTTGCATTAGATCGTTCTGGATCATTGTTAAATAAAGTGTCTGGTGTGTTTTTTAACATGCTCTCTGCAAATACAAATCCTGAAATGCAAAAATTGGCTCAACAAATAAGTCCAATATTAACAACACACTCCAATGAATTATATCATAATATTCCTCTTTTCAAAAGAGTAATGGAAGTATATAAAACCAAAGATAAGTTGAAAAATGAAGAGGATCAAGTTTTGTTGGAGAAAACCTATAAAGCATTTGTAAATAGTGGCGCTCAATTAAGTGAACAAGATAAAGAGACTTACAATTCACTCTCTTTAGAGCTTTCAAAACTAACTTTATTGTTTGGTGAAAATGTATTAGCTGCTACCAATGAGTTTGAAGTTATTTTTTCAAGTGTTGAAGAATTAAAAGGAATCCCTGCAAATGCTTTAGCAATTGCTCAAGCGAAAGCAAAAGAAAAAGGGCATGACGGTTATTTGTTTGATTTATCAGCACCTAGTTATGGTGTTATCATGAAATATGCAGATGATCGTAAATTAAGAGAAAAATTCTTTATGCAATACAACACTAGAGCAACAAATGGTGAATATGACAATAAAAATACTATTCATGAGATTGTTTCTTTAAGATATAAAATGGCTAATCTTTTAGGATATGAAACGTATGCTGATTATGTTCTTCAAGATAGAATGGCTGAGAATCCCAAAAATGTTTATAATTTATTAGATGAACTTCTAAAAGTGTCTTTGCCTATGGCCAAAAAAGAGATGGAAGAACTAACAACGTTTGCAAATTCAATAGGTCATGAGGGGGCTCTTGAAAGATGGGATTTTACCTATTATTCAGAAATATACAAAAATAAAAAATTCGATTTAACAGATGAGATGTTAAAGCCATACTTTAAATTAGAAAATGTTATTGATGGAGTTTTTAAGCTTACAAAGAAACTATATAACTTAACCTATAAATTGAATTCAAAAATTCCAGTTTATCATTCAGATGTGAAAGCGTATGAAGTTTATAGAGGAAAAGATTTTATGGGTGTTTTATATTTAGATTTTCATCCAAGAGCTTCTAAACGTGGAGGTGCATGGATGACGTCATTTAGAGAACAATCTATAGATATGAAAGGGAACAATATCAGACCACTTGTATCATTAGTTATGAACTTTACTCCATCAACTCCTGAAAGTCCATCTCTACTTACTTTTGATGAGGTGACTACATTCCTTCATGAGTTTGGACACGGACTACACGGACTTCTTTCTAACGTAACTTATGAGTCAATTTCTGGAACAAGTGTTCCAAGAGATTTTGTTGAATTGCCTTCTCAGATTATGGAAAACTGGGCAACAGATCCAGAGTTTTTAAAAATGTTTGCATACCATTATAAAACTAAAAAGTTAATTCCTCAAGAATTGATACAAAAATTAAAAGATGTTGACAACTATTTAGCTGGCTATTCATTCTGTCGTCAACTTTCATTTGGATATTTAGATATGATGTGGCACACAACTTTGCCTGAACAAATTATTGATGTTTTAGAAATGGAACGTAAAGCAACTTCAAATATGGAACTTTTCCCAATTGTAGATGGAACATGCATGAGTACTTCGTTTAGTCACATTTTCGCAGGTGGTTATGCTGCTGGTTATTATGGATACAAATGGGCTGAAGTGCTTGATGCAGATGCTTATGCTTATTTCCAAGAAAAAGGGGTTTATAATAAAGAAGTAGCAGATTCATTTGTAGAAAATATTCTATCTAAAGGAGGTTCTAAAAAAGCAATGGATCTTTATATTCAATTTAGAGGAAGAGAGCCAAAAGTAGACGCTTTGTTAAAAAGAAGTGGGTTGAAATAATTGTTAAATTTATAGGAAAATAATTTTTAATTTAAAGATTTTTTCTTATATTTGCCCGTTAATTTTTTTAAAAATAAATAAGTATTAAATTGCTTTATATCAACAAATTATAAATTACTAATAATCAAAAAAATGCAAAAAAAAGGAAACAAATACGGAACGCACCGCGTCATTGAACCTGTAGGTGTATTACCACAACCAGCCGATAGAATCGATAACAATATGGACGAGATTTTTGACAATGAAATCTTAATTGATGTTCAAACTCTTAATGTTGATTCAGCATCTTTCACTCAAATTAAAGAACAAGCAGGTGGAGATCATGAAAAAATTAAAGAGATCATGTTAGGCATTGTTGCAAAACAAGGAAAACATAGAAATCCAGTTACAGGTTCAGGTGGTATGCTTTTAGGTACTGTTGAGAAAATTGGAGATGCTCTTAAAGGGAAAATTGACCTTAAAGAGGGAGATAAAATCGCTACTTTAGTTTCTTTATCACTTACACCATTAAGAATTGACAAAATTAAAGATATCCGCGACTCCATTGACCAAGTGGATATTGATGGAAAAGCGATCCTTTTCGAAAGTGGAATATATGCTAAAATTCCTGCTGATATGCCAGAAACACTTGCACTATCTGCACTTGATGTAGCAGGGGCTCCTGCACAGACTGCAAAACTTTGCAAACCTGGCCAAACCGTTCTTATTATTGGTGCTGGAGGAAAATCTGGTATGCTTTGTTGCTATGAAGCTAAAAAACGCGTTGGTGTTACTGGTAAAGTAATTGGAATGTGTGGAAGTAAAAGTTCAGCTGAAAGATTAGAAAAACTAGGTTTCTGTCATGAAATTTTTGTTGGAAATGCAAAAGATCCAGTAGCTATGATGACAAAAATCGAGGAGCTAACCAATGGGCAAATGGCTGATTTAACCATCAATAACGTGAATGTACCTGATACTGAAATGACAAGTATTCTTTGTACTAAAAATGATGGTTTAGTTTATTTCTTCTCTATGGCAACCAGCTTCACAAAAGCAGCTTTAGGTGCTGAAGGTGTTGGAAGTGATGTAACCATGATTGTTGGAAATGGATACACAAAGGATCATGCAGAAATCACGTTAGAACTTCTACGCGAAAGCAAAGAATTACGTGATATGTTTACTGAACTTTACGCATAATTTTTAATATTTTGCATAAAAAAAAGGCCCCAATTTGAGGCCTTTTTTTTTATGTATTTAGGTGAAACAGAGAACTATTTCTTTGTCATCTCTGCAAAATGTTTATAGAAATGAGGAACAGTTTCAATCCCTTTGAAGAATTGTTCTAATGGGAAACATTCGTTTGGTGAATGGATACCATCTTCTTCTAAACCAAAACCTAATAAAATAGATTTTATGCCTAAAATAGATTCAAAACCTGCAATAATTGGAATAGAACCACCACTTCTAGATGGTAAAGTGATTTTGCCATAAGTTTCCATAATCGCTTTTTCTGCAGCTTTGTATGCAGGAAGATCGATAGGAGATACATAAGCAGGACCACCATGATGTTGCGTTACAGTTACCGTTACATAATCTGGAGCAATCGATTCAAAATGTTTTTTGAAAAGTTCCATAATCTTATTATGATCTTGGTTTGGCACAATTCTCATGGATACTTTTGCATTCGCTTCAGAAGGTAAAACTGTTTTAGATCCTTCTCCAATATATCCACCCCACATACCACAAATATCAAAAGATGGTCTGATGGTAGATCTCTCTAATGTAGAAAAACCTTTTTCACCATAAACCTCTTTAAGACCAATCATATCTTTATATTCTTGTTCATCAAATGGAGCTTGAGCCATAAGATCTCGCTCTTCTCTAGAGATTTCTAATACATCGTCATAGAATCCAGGAACAGTAATTTTTCCATCTTCGTCTACCATAGAGGTCAACATTTTGCAAAGAACATTAATTGGATTAGCAACAGAGCCACCAAAAACACCAGAATGTAAATCTCTATTAGGACCAACAACTTTAATTTCTAAATAAGTTAATCCACGTAAACCAATATTGATAGATGGAACATCAGCAGCGATCATACTTGTATCTGAAACTAAGATAACATCAGCATGTAACTTTTGTTTGTTGTTTTCACAAAAAGTATATAAATTGTTACTTCCAATCTCTTCTTCACCTTCAATCATAAACTTCACATTACAAGGAAGTTGATTGGTTCTTACCATATATTCAAATGCTTTAGCATGAATAAAGGATTGCCCTTTGTCATCATCAGCACCACGAGCAAATATTTTACCATCAATAATTGTAGGTTCAAAAGGTGGTGTTTTCCATAAATCTAGTGGTTCAACAGGCATAACGTCATAATGCCCATAAACTAAAACAGTTGGAGCATTTGGGTCAATCATTTTTTCTCCGTAAACAATAGGGGCACCCTCTGTTTGGTGAATTTCTGTAAAATCAGCACCAGCTTCTTTAATAAGTTCCGCCCAACGTTCTGCACAGCGTTGCATGTCAGGTTTGTTTTCAGATTTTGATGATACAGAAGGGATTCTGATTAAAGAAAAAAGTTCATCAAGAAATCGATCTTTGTTAGTTTCAATGTAATTTTTTAAGTCGTTCATTTTTTATGGTTTAAATTATAAATATTCTAGTGCAAAGGTACAAAAATTGATTTAATAAATTCAATTTTTTTATAATTTTTATGAATTATTAAAACTAAGAAGAGTACCAAATATTATAGATAAGGGACAGTGAAATAAAAAGTTGACCCGATTTGTTCTTCACTTTCAACCCAAATTTCACCCCCTAACATCTCTACATACGCTTTAGTTATGGCTAATCCCAGTCCAGCACCTTGTCGAGCCATTTTATCAGTTATATCAGCTTGAATAAAACGTTCAAAAATTGCAATTTGTCGATCTTTGGGAATTCCTATGCCACTATCTTTAATATAAAACTCTAATATATGTGGGTATTTATTCTGATTGAGAACATACCCAAACTCGATGAACCCTTTTTCAGTAAATTTGATGGCATTTTTAACTAAATTTGTTAAAATTGCGTATATCTTTTCAGTGTCAGTGCTAATTTGTGATTCTTTAAAAGAGAGTCCTGGTTTATATGAAAACTTAATATTTTTTCTATCCATTTCTGGTTTAAAGAAAGTGTAAATATATTCAAGTTGTTCATTAATATTAGATTTTTGAATATTTAATTTGATTAATCCTGCTTCAATTTTGGATATATCAATAATATCATTAATGATATTTAATAAACGAGCGCCGCTTTTTTCTATTATTTCTATGTATGCATGTTGTTTATCTCCAGAAAGACCAGGTTCCTTTAGCAATTCAGAAAAACCTAAAATTCCATTCATTGGAGTACGAATTTCATGACTCATATTAGCAAGAAATGCAGATTTGAGACGGTCGCTTTCTAATGCATTATTTTTTGCAATGAGAAGTTCTTCATTTGTATGAAGAAGTATCTTGTTCTGGGTATTGATCTCATCACTTTTTTCCTGTAGTATTCTTTCTGCTTTTTTCCTTTCTGTAATATCGTTCGTAATTCCAATGAGAGCAACCGGATCACCATTTTCATCGCGAATTACAGAAGTAGACACATTTACAGGGAATTCAGTGCCATCTTTCTTAATGTTTAAGAGTTCGCCGTTCCACCCACCTTGAATGGTTGAGGGTAAAATCTCAGAAACAACATGTAATGGATTGTTGTTGGAGCGAATTATACTGATGTTTTTTCCAATGAGTTCACCCTCTTCATAATTGTATGTTTTTAAAAATGCATTATTTACAAATATAATATTGTCTTTCATATCTGTGATGCTCACACATTCAGAAATACTTCGGATTGCATGTGCTAACATTGAGATTGTTTGTTCTGACTTTTTATATTCTGAGATATTTCTTACAATAACTTGAAGGTGGTTTTTCCCTTCAATACTCAATGCATTTAGGCGAACTTCAGCCGTAAAAGTAGATCCATCTAATCTGCAATGTTCCCATTCAAAAAATTGTGATTCTCCCTTCAATGCAAGAGCAATCCTAGAGTTTGCCTCCTTTGTAGAAGATAATCCATTCGGTTGAATTTGTGGGGAGAATTTTGCAGGAGATGAGCCAATAATTTGATCCCTATTGCAATTAAAAAGAGTTAAAGCAGCATTATTACAATCAACAAAAACACCTTCTGCAATAAGCATATTAACATCATTGGAGGTTTCAAAAAGTGCATGATATTTCATTTCACTTTCGATCAAAGCATTTTCAATTTTTACACGTTTAGTAATATCATTAAAACTTATTACAATTTCAATAATATTTTTCTGATTATCAAACGCTGGAAATCCATTAACTGAAACCCAAACAATATTTTCTTGTTCTGGTTGAATAATCCCATAGATAATATTTTTGATCGGTTTTTTTGAAGAAAGGATAAAGTTTACAGGATAATTTTCAAAAAGTAGGGGTTTCTGATCTTTTCCAACAAATTTCCAATTTGGATCAATAGCATCTCTCCCTAACAATTGTTCTGAATTTAAACCGAGTATTTCACAAGATTTTGGATTAACCTGAATAATTGAAGTATCAGGAGCATGAACAACAATCCCAGTTTCAAGATTATCTAGCAAATTACTAAAACGCATTTTATCATTTTGAATCAACTGTAAGTTAAGTCCATTAATTCTCTTGTTTTCTGCAAGTTGATCTTTAAGCATTTTGTTTCGATATGCCTTTTCAGACAACTCGTTAGCAAAGAAAAATAATAAATCTGCTATTTTTCGAAACTGATCTTCAGTCATCACTGGTACTTCGTAGTAGGCAAGTTTAAATTCTTCAATATCTGCACCAATTTCAGCAGCATATTGAAATACTTTCTCTTCATCAACATTATCATTGCGAACCTGACCAATCAGCCAATTTGCAATATGAGTTCCAGCTACTGTAATTGAAACACCTGCATCCCATAATCCACCACTCAAACAAGTTTGAACATTGGGTCCATTAGGATTATAACCTCCAATTACAGCATCAGAATGGTAACAATTTGAACACCCCTTTTCTGTTTTTCGAATGATATCTATACATAATCTAGTAAAGTTTGTTGCTTGTGTTATTGGTGTTCCATCTGTATGTGTGATTATTGATGCTACGCCATGCGCATTGGTAAATGCGTCTTGGAACCGCTGTATTTCTGAAATATCTAAAATGTCACTTAATGCGGTAGTATGAAACTCTTGCAAAATATCGATTTCTAGATGGTTTTGTTCAATCATTTTTAAATTCGTTTTTACATTTAACTGCTATAATTTTTATAATTATTTTTTGCAATGTACACATTGACAATATTTTGTGTTTTGTACATTTGAGCTCAAATTAACCAATCCCTATTACAAGAAATGAATTAAGATACTTAAAGACTAACATGCAAATATACCATTTTTTTGAGATAATATTTTGAAATTAAATATATTTTTTTCAACAGAGCTATTCTTTCTTAAGTTGACCAAAAGTTAATAATATCAAAAAAAGAGAGCTTGGAATAAAAAAAATTGAATTTATAAATTGATTTTTTTTATGTACATTTGCATACGAATGGGGAGTGATAACTACAACCAAAGAATTCATGATATATCCTACCACAATTCCCCGTTTCAGTATTGGGTATAACAGAAATTTATGGAGTTTTATATAAATTATGTTAATAATTTAATATATACCTATTATTCACAAAATTTAAAAATTGAACTCAGTTCTGGAGAAATTCAATTAAGTGTAATTAAAAGATTTGAAAAGATCCCATTTTTAAAATAACACAAACTTTTTTACCCCTTCGCCCTTCGCCCTTTGCCCTTTGCCCTTTGCCCTTCGCCCTTCGCCCTTTACCCTTCGCCCTTCGCCCAATATAATTGAACCCATCAAAGCTTTCTATTGAAAGAATCAATAAAATTTTTTCAAATAAAAGCGTTACTTTTGAAAACGCAAATTTTTTATGAAAAAATTAGTGCAAACATCGATATTACTAGTAACTTTGTTTTTAGGAAGTTGCACCAATGCGCAAACGGATTTGAAAACAAATACAACCAAAGATAAAAATGATATGAAAAATATGACTGACAAAGAGTGGAAAGAGATACTAAACGAAGAACAATACTATATTCTACGTGAAAAAGGTACAGAGCGCCCTTATACTGGAGAATTCTACCTCCACAAAGAGAAAGGGGTTTATAAATGTGCTGGTTGTGGATTAGAACTATTCACCGATGATATGAAGTTTGAATCAGATTGCGGATGGCCTAGCTTTGACCGTGAAATAGAAGGGGGTAAAATCAAGCAAACTATAGACAAATCTCATGGAATGATGAGAACCGAGATCACTTGTGCCAATTGTGGTGGTCACCTGGGACATATTTTTGACGATGGCCCTACCCAAACAGGTCAACGCTATTGTGTGAACTCCGCTTCACTCACTTTTGAACCAGCACATGCTATGGATACAATAACATTAGGTGCCGGATGCTTCTGGTGTGTGGAAGCCGCTTTTGATAAACTGAAAGGGGTGGTCTCAGCTCAATCTGGGTATAGTGGGGGAGTGGTTAAAAATCCAACCTATCGCGAAGTGTGTACCGGAACAACGGAACATGCAGAAGTAGTACAGATCGTTTTTGACCCAAAAATCATCTCTTTAGAGAAAATTCTGGAGATCTTTTTTACCATACACAATCCAACAACCTTAAACAGACAAGGAGGAGACGTAGGAACCCAATACAGATCAGCCATTTTTTACCATAACGATACACAAAAAGAACTGGCAACGAAAATTATTGCAAAGCTAAATGCTGAAAAAGTGTTTCCAGATCCAATTGTTACGGAAGTTACTCAATTCTCAAACTTCTACAAAGCTGAAAATTACCATCAGGAGTATTACGAACTCAATCAGCAAGAACCCTATTGTCAGTTTGTTGTAAAACCCAAACTCGATAAGTTCTATAAAACCTATAAAGAGTTTCTAAAATAAAAAAAAGTTGGAGGGGACTCCAACTTTTTTAATTAGCTTATTAGCTTATTAGCTTATTAGCTTATTAGCTTATTATCACATTAGCTCATTATTTCAGGCATTCCGCAATTTTCTCAAAAGTTCTTTCAATATGCATATCCAATCCAACAGAGAAGCGGATTAAACCTTCTGACATGCCCATCTCTTTTTGTACATCCTCTGGGATCTCTGATGAGGTTGATTTTCCAGAATTACTGAATAAAGTTTTGAAATACCCTAAGCTTACCGCTAAATATCCAACATCTGCATGTTGCATTTTTTCCATCACTTCAAAAGAGCGTTTTTCAGTTCCTAAGTCGATAGCAATCATACCACCAAAACCATAATCTTTGTTCATTAATGATTTTAAAAGTTCATGATCTTGATGCTCTGGCATACCAGGATAATTGAATTTTAAACCGATCTCTTTGAATCTTTCAGCCAGATACATGGCATTTTTGCTGTGTTGCATCATGCGAATATGAAGGGTGTGTAAGTTTTTCAAAATAGCTGAAGACAATTTTGGATCTAACACAGGCCCTAATAACATTGCGGTTCCTGAGTTTACATCAATTAGACTGTTAATAAATTCGTGAGTTGAGCAGATAGCACCGGCAACGCAATCATTTTTACCATTGATAAATTTGGTCATACTATACACCACAACATCCACACCATGGTTGGCAGGAGTAACGATTAAAGGAGTAAAAGTATTGTCAACTACTAGTTTAGCATTGTTTTCGTGTGCAATTTTAGATAAATTAGGAAGGTCAGCAATACGAAGCAAAGGGTTGCTCATGGTTTCGGTATAGAGCATTTTTGTATTTGGGCGGATCGCTTTTTTAACGGCATCCAAATCGTTCATATCCAAAAATGTAACCTCAATTTTAAATTTTGGCAGGTAGTTTTTCATAAAAGCGAAAGTTCCACCATAAGTAGTCATACTGGCCACGATATGATCTCCAGCACTACAAATTTGAAGAATTGCGCAAGTTATGGCACCCATTCCTGAACCTGTCACCCAAGCGGATTCAGTATTTTCCATAGCTGCCAATGCATCTGACAAATATTTATTACTTGGATTCCAGTGTCTGGAGTATAAATAGCACCCTTCAGTTTCACCGTGGAAAGTATCAGTCATGGTATGAGCTTCCATGAAAGTAAAAGTAGCAGAATCTGTTACAGAAGGATTTACACCACCAAATTCACCGAATTGTCTTAAGTCTTGAATCGCATTTGAAGGATCAAAATTTTTCATAATTGCTTATATTTTAAATGTTTATTGATTTCTAATTCACGCGGCAAAAATACGTATTTTTCTGTATCGCTTTCCTTATTATTTGTTAAAAAAGATATAAGGTTTTAGGTTTTAGTTTTTTTATAATTTAATTAACCACAAAGTACGCAAAGAACTTTCGCAAAGCTCGCAAAGCAATAATAAGCCACTAATTCACAAATGAAATACAAATTAACGATAGCTGAAAGCTGATAGCTTAAATTGCACACAGATGACACAGATGAAACAGATTTTCACAAATCAATTTTTGTTAAATGTTTGAATTAAACTATCAACAAGTGATTCTGTGCAGTTGTTGCCTGAATAAATTAACTTTGAATCGTAATAGAAATAGTATGATGACCATCTTTTGCTTGAAGTTATTTCATTATAAAACTTTGTTACAACATTTTTTCGTTGATCTCCATAATTAGCTTTATCATATTTTATAACGTATAGTTGCTTGTTGTATTCAGAAGTCTTATGGCTTAATTTTATATCTTCTAAATCATAAGTTTCACTAATAATTATAAAATTCAAGTTCCATTTTTTGAATTTTTCTTCCAAATTTGAATAATAGTTTAAGTTTTCACAACTTGTACTTTTACAATAAGGCACCCAACTATAAATACAAACAAATTTATGGTTTTGAATAACATCCTTCACATTATCAGAAGTGATCTCTTCTACTTTCAAATTTTGTTCAGTGTAATTGACAGTTTTAAAGAGATTTGTATAATTAAATGGAACAAAATGAAGTTTTTCTAATTCAGAAAGTTTGTAATAATTAATATTTAATCCCTGCACTACGCAAGAAGTTAATATAATTGAAAGTATGATTTTAAGGAGATGTTTTAACAAGAATTTCTGCATTTTTAGGATTAATATTATTTTTGCAAATATAACAAAAAAGGAATAAAATCAATAACTTATTTTTTTTGAGTAGAACAAAAAACGGCAATACATAGTTATATCTCTGAGCTAAATAAATCGACTTATCTAATAAATATAAAAAAAAGGGACTTACCCCCCCCCTTTTCATAAATAAGAATTTACTACAAAGTAACATATAGCTATTAAAAAGTACCACAGATAAACGACTTTTATTAATTGTTCTTTTTGGTTTTTGCAATAATTAAAAATGTAGGGTATAAAAGAGCAAAAAAAGGTAATAATAAGGCCATAGTTATTTCAAATGAAGTAAAAGCCCCATTCGGAACATCTTTAAACCCTAAATATGAAGTAGCTACCAAGTATCCAAAAACTCCTACAAAGTAAATAACAAAAATTAATATAAATGCAATAGTTCTTTTTTTCATACACTTAACTTCTAAAATATATAAAAAACGCAGTTATTCCAGATGAAATGACTGATTCCCCAAAAGTGATATATAAAGCAGCCCAAGCTGCAGGACCTGAAATTATCCCCGCAACAGCAACGCTAACCGCAATTCCAAGCATACCTACTCCTGCAGAACAACCATCTGCTATTAAAGCCTCTCCAACAACTTTTTTAACTGATGGACGAGGTTTTTTATCAAAGTTAAAATAATTAGTTTCAATTTTTTGTAATACACTATAACCAATACCTGAACCTCCTAGGTCTTCGGGAGCCCAAAATTGTGCTGAATATTTCATTGTAGACGTTATTGATAATAAAATATCAATTTCTTGTCCTTGCAATTCTGTTTTAAATATATTTTCAATTGTAATTATTTGATTTGTAAAACTTAACACATCTTCAAATGTTTCTGCTTCTTCAATTATCTGATATAGAAAAAGATTAGCTTCAGAGGATAAGTTTTCAGCAAGATTTGAAATCATTTCGGTATTATCTGTTCTCACTTTTAAATTTTGCAGTTGTATAGAGTATGTTGCTTCATATTTCTGAAATTCTTCAAAAAACTCATCTTCAAAACTAGAAGAAGTATAGTCAAATTGACTAAAACATTTTTGCAATAATTCATTATGTAATAACCCAATTGTATCAATTTGACTATCAGTATATATACGTTGATTTGTTAATGCGATTTTATTTTCATTTTGCTGATATTGGGAATTAGTTGCAAAATTGTCTACATTATTCTCTTGTTTTTGACAACCTGCAAAAACAAGCATTAAAATTACCATTAAAAGTTGTGTTTTTGAAATTATTTTATTCATTTTTCTATTTATTTATGTTGATTAATTTATTTATTTATTTTCCTTGTGATTTTGTCTGTTTTTCCAACAGACTGGAATTCACGTAAAAGGAATCAAATAATATAATTCATAAATATTGTGTTTTTGCTTAAATGTAAAATCCTTTACTAAAAAAGTAATTGGAGTGATAGTAAATTTTCTTTCGTACAAGATGAATACATACATACATACATACATACATACATACATACATACATCTTTTCAGCTAAATTTTGAAAGATTGTTTTAATATTCATCAATATAATTTGCTTTTTCTTTTTACTTTTTCTCTCATCAGTTACTTTGCAAATATAACAAAAATTGGAATAAAAACATTAAAATGGAATAAAATATTTAAGATAATTGTAAAACAATGATTTACAATTCAATAAAATTTTCTATAATGATATTTTAGTAATTTTAGATACTTCTAACATTGGAAAAAGTCCTTATTTTCCACAACTTTTGCTAAATTATTTTAAAAACTATTGCCCTCTACTTTTGTGCAGGACAATTTTGAATAAGAATTAACCACAGATTTAAATAAGAATTAACCACAGAGTAACACTGAGTTATAAAAGATTTACACAGAGTTAATTTGACCTAATTTTTCAATTTCACAACACTGTGAAACACCTTTTAACACTGTGTTACTCTGTGATCATTTCTTATTATCAAATTCTCAAAACCCTAACCGCAAAGAACGCCAAGAAAAATTTTCTAATTTTCAAATTAGCTTATTAGCTCATTATCACATTAGCTCATTATTTCGTATTTTTGCACACTTAAATTAAAAATATGAAAAAAATTGCTTTACTATTGGTTTTTGGAATCTCACTTTTGTTCTCCTTTGCACAAAATAAACAGATCACTGTGGAAGATATCTGGAAAAATAGAACCTTTGCTCCAGATTTTGTACCAGGGTTTCAATCGATGCCCCTCTCAGATTGTTATACTACCGTGACCCGATCGGGTATCGATAAACATCAATTCTCTACAGGGGAGTTCGTTGCGACTTTGTTAAAAAGTACGCGTCTCTCGGAACTTACGCAAGGAAGACTCAATATTCGTTCTGTAGATGATTTCTCTTTTGATGCAGCTGAACAAAAGATATTACTAGCCATTGATGTGGAGATGATCTACCGCAGAAGCTCTAAAGCGTTCCATTATGTGTATGATATTGCGAAAGATACCCTTATTCTTGTTGCCGATACAGCGAAAGGGAAACAATCATTTGCAACCTTTTCTCCTAAAGGGGATAAAATTGCATTCGTGAGAGATAACAACCTATTTATGACCGATTTGACCACTGGTAAAGAGACCCAAATCACTTTTGATGGGAAACAAAACAGCATCATCAATGGGATGGCAGATTGGGTGTATGAAGAGGAACTAGAACTCTCTCAGGCATTTGTGTGGTCGCCAGATGGTACAAAAATTGGGTATCACCGCTTTGATGAGTCTAACGTTAAAGAGTTCTCTATGACACTGTGGGGCGAGCTCTATCCTGAAGAATACAAATATAAGTATCCTAAACCAGGAGAAGCCAATTCTAAAATTTCTATGTTTTATTATGATTTAATCACCCAAAAATCGTATGATCTTGGCTTTGATAAAGAGGAGGATTGCTATTACCCACGTATGATGTGGAGCAATATTCCTAATCAATTAGTGGTGGTAAAGTTAAACCGCGATCAAACTCGCATGGAATTTTTTGCTATGGATCTTCCTAAAACAGATAAAAAAGTGATCTATGTGGAAAAGTTGTCCGTTTGGATCGATCTTCCTGAAGAGATTTTATTTTTAGATGATCAAAAAAGATTTCTATTTACTTCTGAAAAAGATGGATACAGACATATTTATATCTCTGACTTTAACAATGCCATTACTCAAATCACTACGGGAAATTGGGAAGTGGCTTCTATCGTATATATTGATCAAAAAGAGAAAAAGATCTATTACCTCTCTAACGAATCGGGAATCTATAACCGCGATTTGTATGTGATTAACTTCGATGGTAAGAAAAAGCAGTTGTTGTCCTCTGGAAATGGATGGTCAACTGCAGAATTTAGCACAACGGGAAGTTATTACAAACTCTCCACTTCAGATATGAATACGCCTCCTGTTCACGCTATATTTGACCGCAAAGGGAAGCAAATGAGAGTGTTAGCAGATAACAGTGCATTGAAATCCAAAATGAAAGAGTACAATTTCTCAAAAAAGGAGATGATCAGTTTCACTACTTCAGATAATGTTACATTGTATGGTTGGATGATAAAACCAGCCAATTTCGAACCAACACAAAAATATCCTGTTTTAATGTATTGCTACGGGGGACCAGGATCTCAAGAGGTGATGAATGGCATGCGAAGAATGAATGATGATATCTGGTACCAGATGTTGGCCCAAAAAGGGTATATTGTGGTTTGTGTGGATGGAAGAGGCACTGCAGCACGTGGGTCTGATTTCAAAAAACAAGTGTATCGCGATATGGGTAAAATAGAAACTGAAGATCAGATCAACACCGCAAAATACTTACAATCTTTATCTTATGTCGATGGAAAAAGGATTGGTATTTGGGGTTGGAGTTTTGGGGGCTACCTTTCCACTTTGGCAATGATGAAAGGGGAGGGGATCTTTAAAACCACCATTGCGGTTGCCCCTGTTACCAATTGGCGCTATTACGACAATATCTATACCGAACGTTTTTTGACCACTCCTGCTCAAAATCCAAAAGGGTATGATGACAATTCCCCGATTTTCTTTGCAGATAAAGCAACTGGAAAATACCTATTGGTACACGGTACAGCCGATGATAATGTCCATTTTCAAAATGCTATGGAGTTGGTTATGGCCCTCAACGAAGCGGGATTTCAGTATGAGCAGTTCTTTTATCCTAACAAAAACCACTTCATATTTGGTGGGAATACAAGGTTGCATCTCTATACTAAGTTGACCGATTTTATTTTGAAGAATTTGTAGCAAATAGCTATTAGCTATAAGATTTTGGGTTTTAGTTTTTTGGCTTAAAGCATTTTCTATTCAATTGCCCTGTACTTTAGTGCAGGGCAATTTTGAATGAGAACTACAATTTTGAATTAGAATGAACCACAATTTTGAATAAGAATTAACCACAGAGTTACACAGAGTTAATATGAGTAACATAGAGTTAATGTGTCGATATTAAAGAACACTGTGAAACACCTTTTAACACTGCGAAACTCTGTGATCATTTTTTGTTATCCAATTCTCAAAACCCTAACCGCAAAGAGCGCAAAGAACTTTCGCAAAGGTCGCAAAGAAATAAAAACCACGAATTCACAAATGAAATACAAATTAACGATAGCTGAAAGCTGATAGCTTAAATTGCAAACAGAAGATACAGATGAATAAGATTTACACAGTTTTATTGTGTCATGATTTTTCAAAATAATTTTCTATATTTGCAACTTATTAATTACAATGTTTTGAATATTAAAAACAGAACTCTTAAAACTTTATCTTCTATGCATAATTTTGATGAATATATTCGACAAGGGGAGCCGAACAAAGCTGATAAAGCAAAAGATTGGAAAACAGCTATAGGTTTGCAACAGGTTGACGGATTAAAACCGTCACAATATCTTATTGAAACTGCCATTCAAAATATTGAAGGAGAGATTACTATTAATGATGTAATTCAACGAATAGATTCCTATTATACACAACATCCTGTAAAAAACAGTGAAGATCGGATAGAAGAGGCGGACAAAGTTTCTGCACGGATTGCAGAAATATTAAGCGAGAAAACATTTACATTTTCCCCAGCTGAATATTTAACTATTCATAAAAGATTGTTTCAAGGAGTTTTTAGCCATGCTGGTAAAATTCGTGAGTATAATATTACAAAGCAAGAGTGGGTTTTAAACGGAGAAACAGTTTTGTATGCCAGTGCTGAAAGCTTAAAAGCAACGTTAGAGTATGACTTTGAACAGGAAAAAAAATTCACTTATAAAGGGTTAACCCAACAAGAAATTATTGAACATATTGCACAATTTATCTCTTATTTATGGCAAATTCACATTTTTGGAGAAGGGAATACAAGAACTACAGCAATATTTTTAATCAAATACCTTCGAAAGCTTGGGTTTAAAGAGGTGAATAACGATATGTTTGCTCTTCACTCTTGGTATTTTCGAAATGCTTTAGTGAGAGCAAATTTCGAAGATTTATCTAGGAATATTCACAAAACCGAGATCTATCTTATTAGGTTTTTTCAGAACTTGCTTTTTCAGGAACATCATGTTTTGAAAAACCGAGAACTACATATTTTTTATAATTCCTACAAAAATGACACTGTAAAACCGCATAATGACACTGTAAATGAACCTCTATTTTTATTGATAAAACAGAATAGTCAAATTACAACTGTTGAAATGAGTTTTCATATAAATAAAAGCTTGAGTACAACTAAAAGGAGAATAAAAGAGCTCAGATCTCGAGGTTTAATTGAAAGAGTGGGAAGTGACAAAACAGGATATTGGAGAATCATTACCCATAACACAAATTCAAAGGAAGAATAAAAAAAAATGGTTTTTTTTGTATTTTTGTAAAATAATTCAACAAGGATTTTTTTTAATCAAAAAATAGAGCATAAAATGAAAGCGGGATTTTTACATTTTTTATCAAATAAATATTCTATAAAGAAAATTTATTGTTATCCATTGGTAATCATGATGTTATTTGTTTCTTTAACTGCATGCGAAAATGATGGATTAAAAGAAAAAATTGCTACATCTTCATACGTTAGTAAAGTTGGTTATAATTTTTTAAGCAACTTTGGACTCTTTCTTGAAGATGATCTCTATTCAAATGGAGTTACTTTCAAAAATAAATATGCTACAAAAGTGGTCGTTTTCGACTATGCTATGTATGATAAAATTAATAGTAGAAATGAGTTAGTCGCTTTGATTGATAATGGAGTTAGGGCTAATTACTTGCCAACCATTAATTTAGATATATATGAGCCAGAAATAAATTTTTGCTTTGGTGTGCTTATCAATGATGATTACTATCTTGTAAGATTTGATTATCTTAGTTGTGTTATCTATGATGGTGAAGATCAAGAAACTCGTTTTTTCGCCTATATAGACTTAAAATATAAATTCTAACTTAAGAAATTTATGTATAGAAAAATTTACTTTTTAATACTCTTCTTTTTTGGTTTAACATTAAATGTAAATTCTCAAAATGGGTATTCTGATTTTAAATGCATTGAGTCGCAAGGTGAAATACCCAAAGATTTTTCAAAATATTTGAATCATTCAAAATTTAACAATACTACTTTATCTTATATTTTTAAAAGTGGATTAGTCGTTTATGGTACTGAACTAAACCAGTATTTAGAAAATATTCTGGATAGAATCTTAATGGATTATCCAGACATTAGAAAAGAGATTAGAATCTATATTTTTAAATCTGCAGTCGTGAATGCCATGGCTTTTGAAGATAATGTCATCATCGTTAATATGGGTTTGTTAGCACAAGTTCAAAATGAGAGTGAACTTGCCTTTATTCTTTCGCATGAGTTAGTCCATATTGTAAACAAACACATTGAGAAGGAGAACAAAAAAGAGAAGAAAGATAAGTCTAAAGAACAAAAAAATAGATCAAATTCACAAGGTAGAATTGAATCTTTTATGTCTTACCACTATAGATCAAGGGAGCATGAAGTTGAAGCTGATAAAGAGGGAATCGAAAAATACTATTCGAAAAGTGGATATAGTTTAGATGCATTGGATGGAGTGTTTGATGTTTTACAATTCTCCTTTCTCCCTTTTGATGAGGTTCCTTTTGAAAAATCTTTTCTCGAAACAGATTTTTATCAATTCCCTGATCATTATGCATTGGTTAATTTAACACCCATTAGAAGTAGAGAAGACTATATTGATACTTTAAGTACACATCCAAATATTTTAAAAAGAAGATTGCTAATCCAAAATTTGAAACAACAACGGAATGTTGATCAGGGCTCTGTTTTTATACAATCTGAAGATCAATTTAATAAAATCAGACATTTAGCCAGATTAGAAGTTGTGAATATATTCTTAACACATCATGAATATGACAAATCTTTCTATAACTCATATATATTATTAAAACAGGACCCCGAAAGTCAATTTTTGAATACAGCTTTAGTCTCTTCGTTATATGGTATCTACAAACATAAGAAAAATTCTGACATGAATGATTGTTTGGAAGATTATAAAAAAACTGAAGGTGAGATTCAACAATCAAATTATTTTCTCAAAAAAATTTCTCAAAAAGAGATTGCTCTGCTTGTTCTAAGGTTTTCATGGTTAAATTCTCAAAAATACCCTCAGTGTAAGTATCTAAAAGATATTTCCAAAGATATGTTTGATGATATTTTTGAAATGAAAATTAAAATTTTAACAGATATTAATCCAAATGATGAAAATTCTACTTCAAATGTAATTACAAAAAAAGCATCAAATAAAGCTGGTAATTCTGAAAATCTTGATTTGGAAAATAGTAAACGTAGAGAGTCCGATTCTGACTCCGATACAGAAGAGGATTCTGATGATGAAACACATGACGGTTTATATGAAAGTTATGAAAAGATTGTCTCATTAGAAGATCCTAAGGGAAATGATAAGGTAGATATTTTAAATAAAATTTTTGTTGATTTAAGGAAAGATTCAATTTTTGTAACTTGGGTAGAAAAACAAAGAAGACGAATTATCATTAATTCCGATATATCCGCTGAAGAGTTATTACAAGATGAAATGAATTCGACTTCAAAGATTGTTGTATTTGATCCAAATTTTTATATAGTATCTTCCGATATCTCTTTTAAAAACAAACCAAAGTCGATCTATCGTACCATTTTAAGTGTTGAAATTCCAAAAACAAAAGTTGATATATTTAAATATGATGATAAGACCACAACTTCTACTGAGTTATATAATATTTACTGTAAAGTAAAAGAGATATCCTACGATTTAAGTTCCTCTAATAATAATGGAATGCAACTGTATCAAAGTCGCCATTTAGATAAAATTCGTCAATATACCGGAACTTCCTATGTTGCTTTTGTGGATGCCATGTTGATTCCCCCTTATTGGAGTGCTGATAGATTGGCTGTTGGAATTATTGTTCCTATAGTTCCAGTTTTAGCTCCCATCTCTTTGGTTCATTTGTTGATTTCAAAAAGGAGAAGCTTGGTTGAAATTACATTTTTGAATATGGAAACAGGACATGTCAAAGAGTATAAAGTTCAAAATAATGGATATAGCAATCATCCATTTATTCATAATTTTATCTATTCAACTTTTAAAAACTTTAAGAAAGGGACTCAGAAATGAAAAAAATAGTTTTGATAATCATATATTTGTCATTTTTTTGTAGTTCTGTTAGTGCTCAAAATGTGGGTCATTTAGGAAAACGATTCCTGTTTAACTGGGATGTTACTTTTTCTCCTTCTTATAAACACCCTGATTTTAAAGGGTATTTTGGATACCTAAAATACAATTATAGGATGACCCCAAGTGTTGAGTTTATTTTAAGTAAAAAAATAAGTGTTGGTGCTTTAGTTAGCTATACAACAACCACGTTTAGTCCCACTATTGAAATTTTTAATCATTCTGTATTACATACACCCGTCGATGTAAGAGGATATGGATTGTTTTTTAAAGACTATTTTTCAACATCTAAAGATAACCATGCTCCTTACGGTAGTTATTTTATGGTTTCAGCCACAAGGTTGAATTATCATTATCGTGGAATTGTTGGGGAAGGAACTGGAGTAAATTATGCTTTTCAACTAGAGATTGGATATAACTATTTATTATTTAATCGTTTAAGATTAACCTGGGGAGCGTCTATCGGAGCTACAACATCTTGGTATTATTTTGGATTTGATGGTGATTTTATTCCAAATTTAAAAAAGTTGAAAACAATTAATGATTTTGCTGAAAATAGAATTTTTGCAACGTACATGTTTGGAACTAAAATTGGAATCGGAATTTTAGCTTTCTAATGAATCGGAAATTTCTTTAATTTTGCAAAAAACTATACAATTATGACTGGGAAACTTATACTCTTTGCGGCTCCTTCTGGATCTGGAAAAACTACTATTATAAAACATTTGTTAGAATTAGACTTGAATCTCAGCTTTTCCGTTTCTGCCACTACTCGTCCTAAACGAGAAACAGAACAACACGGAAAGGATTATTTCTTCTTGACTCAGGAAGAGTTTAAAGAGAAAATCAACAACGGCTCTTTTTTAGAATGGGAAGAAGTGTACGAGGGTACTTATTATGGGACTCTTAAAACAGAAGTTGATAAAGAACTTCAAAAAGGGAAAAACATTTTGTTTGATATAGATGTAATAGGTGCGATTAACATCAAAAAAATATACGGGAATCAAGCATTGGCACTTTTTATAAAACCGCCATCCATTGAGATACTGAAAGAGCGACTGTTAATTAGAAATACAGAATCTGAGCACACTTTACAAAAAAGAATTGGAAAAGCTGAATACGAACTCACTTTTGAAGATCAATTTGACATTACAATCATTAATGAAAATATATTTGTTGCTCAAGAAGAAGCAAAACAGATCATTCTAAACTTTATCTCTTAAATGAAAAAAACAGGTCTATATTTTGGGTCATTTAATCCTATTCATATGGGGCATTTAATGATTGCAGAATATGTGTTAGAACATTCGGATATCGATGATTTATGGTTTGTGATCTCCCCATCCAATCCGCTGAAAAAGAAAGAACATCTTTTAGATGAAAAGCAAAGGTATTACATGGTGAATATAGCCATTGAAGATGATGCAAGGTTTAAAGCGTGCGATGTTGAGTTCAAGCTACCCTATCCGTCATATACATGTGTTACGTTGGCTAAATTGACTGAAATCTATCCTGAAAGAACTTTTGTAGTGATTATGGGAGAAGACAATATTGAAAATATTGAAAGATGGAAAAATTACGAGTATATTCTGGATAATTTTCAGATCTATGTATATCCAAGGCCAGGTCATGGTGGAAGTAAGTTTTTATCACACCCTCATGTAAAATTAGTTCCAGCACCTTTAATTGAAATATCCTCTACAATGATAAGAGATTCCATAAATAGTAATAAACGAGTTTCCTATTTTTTACCACCTAAAGTAGAACAATATATTGAAGATATGGGCGTTTATAAATTTTCTAAGAAGTAATTCAAATTTTCAATTAAAATAGTATCTTTGCGAATCAAATTATATTACATGAAAAAAACCACACTTATTACAGTAATTTTATTTTTTTGTTTTTCACAACTTATTGTAGCACAAAATGTTTTAGATAAAAAAAACTATAAAAACAAAGATGATAAAACTGGGGATGGCTCAGTTGAGATTTTTCGTGATAGGATGGTAATAGATCTATTTCAAACCTTTTGGTTGGGTATGCCTTCCAATGTAAGTTCAATGAAATTTAATCCTGGGTTAAATGTTTCCATTTTGTGGGATATTAAAAAAGCACCTAAAAGTCCATTTTCATTCGGATTAGGGGGAGGGGTAAACTATCAAACCCAAAATAGTGATGCCTTGTTGGGAGTAAACCCAGTGAGCCAGATTACAAGATATAACATTATACCCACTTTAGATACTGCATTTGATATTTGTAGAGTTAATGTAGTTAGTTTATATGTACCACTTGAATTTAGATACCGTCATTCTAGTGGTGTTAAGTTTACTTTAGGAGCGAGAATTGGGTATATTGTGGGGTTAAATCAAAGATATAAAGGGAAAGACTTATCAGGAGGTGACCAAACATTAGATTATAAAAACTATGATATTTTGAATAATTTAAAATATCATTTTGACTTTTATGCCAGAGTTGGGTGGAAAGGTTTAGATTTGTATTATTCATATCAAGTAACATCCTTATTTGAAGATGGCAAAGGCCCACAAATAAGACCGATGTCAATTGGGATCTCAATATCTCCATTCTAAAAAGAAAGAACCAAATTAGTAAAAAAAAAATGCTAATTTGAAAGGGAAAAGAAGTCAACAAATTGTTGTTTATAACTGCCTATTAGGTAGGGGTTATCTATAAGAAAATCAACAAAATCACTTTTTTTTTAAAAAAAATCAGAAAATCTGCTTTTTGTATTAAAAAATTCTCTATTTTTGCCGCCAATTTGATTGAAAAGGGTTAAAATAGAGCCAAAAAAGGGATAAACTTCTATTAATCATATTGTTAATTAGCAAAAATTAAACAAAAATACAATGGGTGCAAGAAAAAGATTAGCGGCAGATGCGCGCAAAGAAGCGAGAAAAAGCGTTTATATGGCTCGTTTGGTTGACAATCCTACCTCTCCAAGGAAAACTAGAATCATGGCAGACGTGATTAGAGGGAAAGATGTTGATTATGCAATGAACGTTTTAAAATACAGCAGAAAAGAATCAGCTGAGAAGTTATTGAAACTTTTAAAATCTGCTATTGCCAACTGGCAAGTTAAAAATGAGGGTCAACGATTAGAGGATGCTCAACTATATGTTAAATCTGTTGTTGTAGACAGTGGGCGTATGTTGAAAAGGATTAGAACTGCTCCACAAGGGAGAGCAAATAGAATCAGAAAGCGTTCTAATCACATAACCATTGTGATAGATGATAAATCAAATAACAGTAACATAGAATAAAACATTCATTAATTATGGGTCAAAAAGTAAATCCGGTAGGTTTAAGATTAGGAATTATCAGAGGATGGGATTCTAATTGGTATGGCGGCAGAAAATTCGCCAGTAAGTTAGTCGAAGACGACAAAATTAGACGCTATTTGAACGCGAGATTGTTCAAAGCCGGAATCGCAAAAATTTATATTGAAAGAACACTAAAATTAGTTACAGTTACTATTAATACTGCTCGTCCAGGTTTAATCATTGGAAAAGGTGGTGCTGAGGTAGACAAACTAAAAGAGGAGTTAAAGAAGATTACAAGTAAAGATATTCAAATCAACATTTCAGAAGTGAAACGTCCAGATTTAGAAGCTTTACTAGTTGCTCAAAATGTTGCGAAACAGATTGAGGGCAGAGTATCATACAGAAAAGCTGTAAAAACTGCGATAGCAGCTACCATGCGTTCAAATGCTGAAGGTATTAAAATATCAGTATCTGGTCGTTTAAGTGGAGCTGAAATGGCTAGAAGTGAGCACTTCAAAGAGGGAAGAACTCCACTTCACACTTTAAGAGCCGATATCGATTATGCTACTGCAGAAGCACATACAACTTATGGCCGTATTGGTTTAAAAGTATGGATATGCAAAGGTTTAGTATATGGTAAAAGAGATCTTTTTAATATTGTACCCGAAGTTAAAGAACATAAAGGATCTCAAGCCAAAAGACCTCAACGTGGTGGTGCTGGTAGAAGAAACAACAATAAAAATTAATAATCTTCAAAAATAGATAACGATGTTACAACCTAAAAAGACCAAATATAGAAAGCCACAGAAGGGTAGGATGAATGCGATCACAAAACGTGGTGCTGAACTCTCTTTCGGTTCTTTCGCGATTAAAACCCTAGATGAACATTGGATCACAGGTCGCCAAATTGAAGCTGCTCGTCAGGCAATTACACGTTATATGAAACGTGAAGGACAACTATGGATTCGTATATTCCCAGATAAACCAGTTACCAAAAAACCAGCCGAAGTACGTATGGGTAAAGGTAAAGGTGCTCCAGAATATTTTGTTGCAAGAGTTAGCCCAGGTAGAATTTTATTTGAAGCTGAGGGTGTTCCTTACGAAGTAGCTAAAGAAGCACTTCGCCTTGGAGCTCAAAAACTTCCTGTACATACAAAATTTATTGTAAGAAGAGATTATTCAGAAGAAATTTAATAGAAAGATGAAACAGCAAGTCGTAGCAGAACTTTCTTCTGCAGAATTAAAAGAAAGATTAGTGGAAGAACAACAACAGTTAGTAAAATTAACGTTGAATCATGCAATCTCTCCAATCGAAAATCCTAACAAGATTAAAGAACAAAGAAAAACCATTGCAAGAATCCACACAGAAATTCGTAAACGTGAATTAAATGCATAACAATTGATATTATGGAAGAAGTAAGAAACAAAAGAAAAGTAAGAGAAGGTCTTGTTTCAAGCAACAAGATGGAAAAATCTATCGTTGTTAGCGTTGAACGTAAACTAAAACACCCTAAGTATGGTAAATTCTTAAAAAGAACTACTACAGTTATGGCTCATGATGAAAAAAATGAGTGTAATATTGGGGATAAAGTAAAAGTAATGGAAACCAGACCTTTGAGTAAAAACAAATGCTGGAGATTAGTAGAAATCATTGAAAGAGCTAAATAATTATGGTACAACAAGAATCAAGATTAGCCGTTGCTGATAACAGTGGCGCTAAAGAAGTCCTAGTGATCCGTGTACTCGGTGGAACAAAAAAACGCTACGCAGGCGTTGGCGATAAAGTGATTGTAACAATAAAAAGTGCAATTCCTTCAGGAAATGTTAAAAAAGGTACTGTTTCTAAAGCAGTAGTTGTTCGCACTAAAAAACATATCCGCCGTGGTGATGGCTCTTATATCAAATTTGATGATAACGCTGTTGTCCTTCTTAATGCAAATGAAGAACTTCGCGGAACCCGTATTTTTGGACCTGTTGCTCGTGAACTTCGCGAAAAACAATATATGAAAATCGTTTCATTAGCTCCAGAAGTATTATAAGTATAGAACAATTGACAAAGACCAATTGATAATTAAAAACAACAATTAAAATGAAAATTCACATTAAAAAAGGCGACACGGTTAAAGTTATAGCCGGCGACTCTAAAGGACAACAAGGAAAAGTCCTGGAAGTTATCGTTGACAAGTACAGAGCCTTAGTCGAAGGAGTAAATTTCGTATCAAAACATACCAAGGCAAATGCAAAAAATCCTAATGGTGGTATTGTTAAGAAAGAGGCTGCAATTCACATCTCAAACCTAATGTTGGTTGATAACAAAGGAAAAGCTTCCCGTATTGGTAGAAAATTAGGGGAAAATGGTAAATTAGTTAGATATTCAAAAAAATCAGGAGAGGAGATTAAGTAATGTACGTGCCAAGATATAAAGAAAAATACGACAAAGAAGTTATTCCAGCTCTTAAAGAGCAGTTTGGCTTTAAATCAGTGATGAGAGTTCCTAAAATCAAAAAGATTTGTTTAAATCAAGGTTTAGGAAAATTTGGTATCACAGATAAAAAATTAGTAGATTTAGGCGTTCAAGAGATGACTCTTATCACAGGTCAAAAAGCTGTCGCTACTAAATCTAAAAAAGATATCTCTAACTTTAAACTTAGACGCGGTATGCCAATTGGTGTTAGAGTTACACTAAGAGGTGAAAAGATGTACGAATTCTTAGACCGTTTAGTATCTGTATCTATTCCTCGTATCCGTGATTTTAAAGGTATTAATGAAAAAGGTTTTGATGGAAGAGGAAATTATACTTTAGGTGTTCCTGAACAAATTATTTTCCCTGAAATCGACCTTGATAAGGTATCAAAAATTAACGGAATGGATATTACATTCGTTACTACAGCGCAAAATGATAAAGAGTGCTTAGCATTATTAAAAGAATTTGGCTTACCATTTAAAAATCAGAAATAAAACATGGCAAAAGAATCGTTAAAAGCAAGAGAAGTAAAAAGAGCAAAGTTAGTTGCTAAATATGCAACAAAACGTGCTGAATTGAAAAAAATCATAAGCAGTGATGATTATGAAGCTAAAGAAGCTGCGATAGTTGCAATGCAAAAATTGCCACCCAATTCAAACCCAATCAGATTGCATAATCGTTGTATGATAACAGGTCGTCCTAAAGGTTATATTCGTCAATTTGGTATCTCTCGTATTAACTTCAGAGAAATGGCATTGGCTGGTTTAATTCCTGGTGTAAAAAAAGCAAGTTGGTAACATTAAATTAGAGAAGAAGAAGTTATGAATACAGATCCAATTTCAGATTATTTGACCCGAATGCGTAATGCAATTGCGGCAAATCATAAAGTGGTAGAGATCCCTACCTCTAAAACAAAAAAAGAGATCACGAAGATTTTATTCGAAAAAGGGTATATCCTTAATTATAAATTTATTGATGATACAAACCCTGGTACTATTAAAATCGCACTTAAATATCACCCAGTTACGAAACAATCAGCTATTAACGAATTAAAACGCGTTAGTAAACCTGGTCTTCGTAAATATGTTGGCGTTGATGAAATGCCCTCAGTCCTTAATGGACTTGGCGTTGCTATCGTTTCTACCTCTCATGGTATGATGACCGATAAAGAAGCTAGACAACAAAATGTGGGCGGCGAAGTTATTTGTTATATCAGTTAATAGGAGGAAAGAGATATGTCAAGAATAGGAAAATTACCAATTACAATTCCGGCAGGAGTTGAGATTACAAGAGACACAAAAAGTAATATTGTTACGGTTAAAGGTGCTAAAGGTGAACTTAAACAATTCGTTGATGGTGATATCACTTTCACTATTGAAGATGGTCATTTAACAATAAACAGACCTACTGAACAAAAACGCCATAAAGCTATGCACGGCCTTTATAGAGCCCTTCTAGCTAATATGATTAAAGGTGTTACCGAAGGTTTCGAAATTAAACAAGAAGTTGTAGGTGTTGGTTACAAAGCTGAAGCTAAACCAGGAAACCAGTTGGAATTAGCACTTGGTTATTCTCACAGTATCCTTTTTGAACTTTGTCCTGAAGTTACTGTTGAAACAATCACTGAAAAAGGTAAAAACCCAATCATTATTTTAAAAGGGATTGATAAACAATTACTTGGACAAGTCGCTAATAAGATCAGATCTTATAGAAAACCTGAACCTTATAAAGGAAAAGGTATTCGATTCGTTGGAGAAATCGTTAGAAAGAAGGCAGGTAAATCAGCAGAAAAATAACATCGTAAATTACAGAAAATGGCTTATAATAAGAAAGAATTTAGAAGAAACAGGATAAAAATGAGAGTCCGTAAAAATATTACAGGTTCTCAAGAAAGACCAAGATTATCCGTTTATAGAAGTAATCGTGACATTTATGCTCAAATTATTGATGATGCTGCCGGAACAACTATCGTTTCCGCTTCATCTAGAGTAGCTGAAATAAATGAACAAAAAGTAACCAAAATTGAAAAATCTGCGCTCGTTGGAAAATTACTTGCCCAAAAAGCTCAAGAAGCAGGTATTTCTAAAGTGGTATTCGACCGTAATGGGTATTTATATCATGGTAGAGTGAAATCTTTAGCTGAAGCTGCTAGAGAAGGTGGTTTAATTTTCTAATAAGGAGAAATATTTATGTCAAATAAAAAATTAAAAAGAATTAAAGCAACAGATATCGAACTAAAAGATAAATTAGTTGCAGTTAATAGAGTAACCAAAGTTACCAAAGGGGGACGTACTTTCAGCTTCTCAGCTATCGTTGTCGTTGGTAATGAAAATGGAATCGTTGGTTTCGGTTTAGGTAAAGCAAAAGAGGTTTCTGCAGCTATCGCTAAAGGTATCGATGATGCTAAGAAAAACTTAATCCGCGTTTCTATCCTTAAAGGAACTATTCCTCACGCTCAAGAAGGTAGATATAGTGGATCTTTAGTGTTCATGAAACCTGCTGCTCCTGGTACTGGAATTATCGCTGGTGGTGCAATGCGTGCTGTTCTTGAAACAGTGGGTATCCACAATGTACTAGCTAAATCTAAAGGTTCATCTAACCCTCACTCTGTAGTTAAAGCTACTGTTGATGCACTTTCTCAATTGAGAGATGCTTATTCTGTGGCTCAAGTACGCGGAATTACTCTTGATAAAGTTTTCAACGGATAATTACCCTTACATACTAATACTAAAAAATCCCTGTTACGTAAGTTTCAGGGATTTTTTTTTCTCTTAACTCTTCATTATTCATTATTCACTATTCACTATTCACTAGTTTTGGGCATTCCCCCTCGCTTCGCTCGGGGTCGGGCTTGTTCCGGGGTTCGCTTCGCTCCCGTACTCCATTCCGCTTCGCTCCATTTCGTACCGGCTTCGCCGCCCTCCACATCCCTAATGCGCAAAACCGCAAGCGGTTTTTTTGGTTTTAGGACTTAGGTTTTGGTTTTTAGTTCAAATGCCATGTACTTTAGTGCATGGCAATTAGTAAAAATAACTTTTACCACAAAGATCACAAAGTTTTAACAAAGGAACACAGAGTGGTTTAGTCGTAATTATCTAACTTATTTGCCAGTAAATAAGTTAGTTGCATATTCCCTTCCATTGGAGGGGGTGGCAGGTAGGCCGGGGTGGTTTTTACTTTACCGCAAAGGACGTTAAGATTTTCGCAAAGTTCGCAAAGATTTTGTTTGAAATATTTCTTTTAAAAAATCAGATAGTTTCACAGTTAATAGTATATTTGCACTCAAATAATAGAAAAAAACCTGTCCGAAAAACAAGTGAATAAACCAAGTAAATCCTATATATCCATACAAAATGAAAATAGTTAAATTAATGCCGGACTATGGCTTTATGGTACTATGATGATTCAAATTGTTTTATTGATAATCTTCCTTTAGATTCTGATATAATAAATATTTCGGATTCATTAATTGAAAGGCTAAATAAATGGAGTATTGATTATAATCATACCTTAAATCAAGAGTATCCTCCTGACTCAGGATTTAAAACAGAAAAAGATCTAAAAAAATTTTTAATTGAAGGATTAAGCTTATGGGATGCATTAATAACTGAATTACCTAGTTTTAAAATTATATATTTTTCTGTTGAAAATTATGAATTATATGAAGATATTAATGATTATGAATCAAAATTATTAGCTAAATGAAGTAATTAATTTTACATTAATTTATATCAATCCCAACCACATGAACCTTAACGGATTACATAGAGAACCCACTACTTACGAGCGCCCCATTTACGGCAGTTCCCGTTTGGGGATTATGAACAAAGCGGTCAAAAGTCCGAAGTCTGCAGTCTGTAGTCTGTCGTCTTTTCCCTTCTCTCGCACCGACTACTACCCCTTTGGCTATCCCATTGCCTCACGGAGTTACAACAGCGGGTATCGGTATGGGTTTAATGGACAGGAAAAGGACAATGAAGTGTATGGGGATGGAAAGAGCTATACTGCTGAGTTTTGGCAATATGATAGTAGGTTGGGGAGGAGGTGGAATGTGGATCCTAAACCTAACATATCTTTGAGTCCTTATTCTTGTTTTGCGAATAATCCTATAGTATATTGTGATTTAAAAGGAGATACTATTATAAATGGATTAGCAAATATACTTGATAAATCTGTAGAAAATTTAATACAAAAACAAGTTATATATAATAATTTAATAAATAACCATATTGGAAAATTAAAAAAATCTGATATAAGAAAATATCGAAGAGAAAGTGGTTTAAAAGACGCTGAAAGTACATACAATAATCTATCATCAAAAAAACGTACTGTAGATAGGATGATATATACGTACTCAATTGTAAATCCAGAAGATTATATATATTTAAATAGTTTACAAACAAATATTATTATTAATATGAAAGAAGGGGTATCTGAATCTGGAGAATATAATTTTATGTCTATATATATCCCTGCAATTTCAGAAAGAATTATTGAGAGTACTACTAATGAAGTAACTAAATATTGGATTGGTAATTTTGACGGTGATATTATAATTTCAATATGGGATGGTGCAATATATCCATACAATACATGTTATTTAGCAAATGAATTTGGAGATGTTTTATATTTTTATTCAAATGTTATTCCCAACGATCCAACTAGCTTTCAAAAATGGCAAACAACAGGAAATTCAAAATATACGGGATATTGGAGTGACCCTTCTGGAGCGGGACAACAATCATTTAAACATCAATATGAATTCAAGGATAAATTCAACTCTATAAAATATAGATACCCTGAAAGAAAAGTTGATACATATAATTATATAATTAAACCGTAAAATGAAAAAAAAACTTATACTGATATTATTTATTTGCAGCTATTTAATCAATTTTTCTCAAAATGAGATTCAAAAAATCATTTATGATGATTTGCTTCTGATGAATCAATTTTATAATCAATGTATATTTTTAAAAGATCAAAGAATAAAAATAATTTTTGAAAAAGATACTCTTGTTATAAATGAAACAATATATAACATAGCAACACATCCAGAAGATGTAGTTTCTATTGTAAAAATTGATTCCTCGAATAGACCATGGTATTTTATTGAAGTTAATTTTTTTTTGAATTGTAACTTCGAATTTTTTGATTTGTTCAATAATACCTTTCAATATGTTTTTTATAAAAAAACTGAAAATCAGAAAATCTATAAAATAAATGGATTTTTTATTTCAGAATATTTAACAATTCGAGATGTTTTGTGGAATGAAAATCCATACTTCAATCAAAAAAGAATATTGAAATTATATCGCAAAAATGATTATGATAAAATTGAAAAATTGTTTACAGTCTCTGTATTAAAGGAAATATATAATAAAAAAAATAGACTGAGATATAAAGGAGAATCATTAAAACATCATTCATCCTTAAGAAAAGGGTATGAAAAAATTAAATATACTCCATATATGATTAGACCTATATGTGATTTTTAAATATAATTAATTGGTTTTCCCAATTTAATTCATATCTTTGCTCCTCAATCTCAACCACATGAACCTTAACGTATTACATAGAATCCTCACCACCCAAGAGCGCCCCATTTATGGCAGTTCCCGTTTGGGGATCATGAACAAGGCGGTCAAAAGTCCGAAGTCTGCGGTCTGCAGTCTGTCGTCTTTTCCCCTCTCTCGCACCGACTACTACCCCTTTGGCTACCCCATTGCCTCACGTTCGTTTAGTCTTGAGCAATATCGGTATGGGTTTAATGGACAGGAAGGGGATGATGAAATTTATGGAGATAAATTAAACTACGCTTTCCAATACCGAATGTATGATGCAAGAATAGGACGTTTTTGGAGCGTGGATCCGCTGAGGAGTGATTACCCTTGGAACAGTACGTATGCTTTTGCGGAGAATTCACCTATTGCATTTTTGGAATTAGAGGGTTTGGAAAAGGCAACACCTGAAGAAAAAGCAAATGCAAGACAAATGGTAACAGATTTTGCTAATAATAAAAACTCTTCAACTGTTTGGAAAAACATAAGTAAAGAAGATTTTGTAGTTTCTCTGAATAATATTTTAAACAATTCCGAAAGTATAGATCAAAGTTCAACTAACTTATGTGGTGTTGCAGTTGCGTGTAAAGCTATGGTTGATTATAATCCTGAAGCTTTTACTAAAATGGCACTATCAATTTATCAAACTGGTAAGTATGGTGATTATTCTGCAAATCCAGAATTGTTAAATAGCGGAATGTCTAATGGCTTAGATGCCGCTAATTATGTAGTAATGACAACTTTGAGAAATTCATTAAATAAATATTTAAATTTTAATCCTAAAAATGATCTTGGGTTATCTGGTTTAACAATGCCTTTGGATGTGGACAAAATTTTGAACAATATTGCAGATATGAAAAAAATGACCAATACAGATTGGCCTTCAAAACCAGCAAACTCTAGTTCATTTATTACTGGAATAAATAAAGCAATCACGAATGGACATATTGTTATACTTGCAATTAATTATGACCAATTTGCAGGAAATTCATCATGGAGTTTAATTCCTGATCACTACATTCAAATCACTGGAATATCTTATAATTCTGATGGAACAATTAATATTAATTGGTGGTCTTGGGGGGAACAACAAATACCATTTAAATCAACAAAAGATAATTTTTTTAATTCTACATATTTTTATGGATCATTCAAATAAAATTAGAAACATTTTTATATTTATTACAACTTTATTTTTATTAATAATTCTTAGTTATTTTACTCTTTTTAAACGAAGAAATGATTATTATGTAATTAAAGATGTAAAAATTAGTTTTGTTGAAAAATCATTTGATAGTATTAATGATTTTTCATTAATTAAACAAAAAAATGGAAATACTAAGAATTCATTAGGATTATGTGTTATTTTTTCGAAAAAATATATTTCAGATAAAAAAGAAAAACGATTTTTAAGATTTTCAAAAACTGAGCCAGGAGTTTTGGGAATAAAATCTAAAATACAATTGTTTGATGTCTATCTAAAAATAAATAATGACTCCACTCTATTAAATAAATATTTGAAAACCAGTAAAATTTATTTTATTGATAAAAAACAAGGATCTGCAATTACTAATTTGAACAATAATGAAGTAACTTTAACTAAGTTTATAAATGATTTGAAATCTAATGAAAAATATACTAGAGGGTTAAGTTTTGATAATACAAAAATATATTTCTGGTTTTCTGATGAAATCGATCTTGCAGTCTTAAAACAAAACCAAATCATTGTTGAATATGAAATTGATAATAAAAAAACATATAAACAAATAAAATAAAACAATTTGCAATTGAGGAATTTCAGATGAATTAGAAATAACATGGACAACAAATGAATTTTTATATACATTATATTACTACGATCAAGCAGATAACTTAATTAAAACAATTCCACCAGAAGGAGTACATGTAATAACAAATTCGGATGATTTAGAAGATATTATACAATATAGAAAGAACATTGCACGTTATGATACGATACAACCTGGTTTTATTTGGCCTCGACATACCATGGCAACTAATTATAGATATAATTCACTCAATCAGATCGTTGGAAGTTACCATCCCGATCATGATAGTACAGCTTTGGTGATGTACGATATTCTCTCGCGACCGGTGATTAGCCAAAATGGAAAACAAAAAACGATGGGTAATTTTTATTCCTACACCCTTTTTGACCCCATAGGAAGAATTATTCAAGTGGGACAATTAGATGGTGGTGCTTCTGCTATTACTCCGGAAATGGTGAAAGATGCTACAACATTATCAAATTACATTAACTCCAGTTCTAGAATGGAAGTTACCAAAACCTATTACGATCGGTTTATTTTTTACACCTCTTCCCAAGTTAATTTAAGAAACAGAATTGCTGATATTACTTACTCCGATTATTACACCACCGATCCTTTGGATTACCAATCTGCCTCCCATTTCAGTTATGATATTCATGGAAATGTTAAAAATTTACAACAAGAAATTAAGGAACTTAGTTATTTGAGTGGTGGTTTGTTTTCATTGGATTATGAATATGACCTAATCAGTGGAAATGTAAACAAGGTTTATTATCAAAAAGGAAAACCTGAACAATTTACTCATAGGTACCGATACGATGCCGATAATAGATTAACTCATGTTTATACTTCTGATTATGTTGGAGATTATAATCAGATTACTGAACGTATTGATGCCAGGTATTTCTATTTACCTCACGGTTCATTAGCGAGAATGGAATTAGGGAAAAAATCCATACAAGGATTAGATTATGCATACACCCTACAAGGTTGGTTAAAAGATATTAATGGTTATCGTGTAGATATTAATTCTACTGGTGTATATGATATTGGCGAAGACGGTAGTAATACAAATTATGTAAATAAACGTTTTGGTAGGGATTTGTTTAGTTCAATGATACAGTACTATCAAACTGATTATAGCCCAATTAGTGGTAACAATTACTTTAATTTGGTTTCAACGAATAGTATTGACCTGTATAATGGAAATATATCAGCTATCTCTGTTGGAATTAAGGATCTTAATCCATTGCTAAAAAGTTACCGTTATGATAAATTAAACCGGATTAAAGAGATGAAAAGTGCCGGATTAAACAATAGTGTTTGGGGAACATTATCCAATCTATTTGGTAACACATATTCTTATGATATTAATGGTAATATTGAAAGTTTAATTAGATATGATGAGAATGGGAATGTACTTCATAACATTAGTTACACATATTCAGCTGATAGAAATAGATTAAGTGGTATTAATGTTACTGGTACAGGAATTGGTTCTTCAAGTTATCAATATGATGCTCTTGGAAATTTAATAAGAGATAACAATGAAAATATTAATGTAACTTGGAATGTGATCGGTAAAGTAAAAAGTGTTCAAACTCCAAACAATATGTTGAGTTTTGCCTATAATCCTTTTGGACAAAGACAAATCAAAAGAACAGCTTCCGATTCTACTTATTATATTCATGATGCAACTGGTAATGTAATGAGTATTTACGTTAAGGACTACCCTAAAATAACTGCTAAAGAAAGACCAATTTACGGAAGTTCTAGATTGGGAATCATGAACAAGGAAGTAGAGTTTAACTTAACCGGAAATTTATTAAGTAAATCCAATAGTACTATTGGTATAAAGGAGTATGAATTATGTGATCATCTCAGCAATGTAAGTGTTGTTATTTTGGATCGGAAAGATTGTACTATCTCAGTTATCAAACCAATAGTAAAAACTTACATCGATTATTACCCTTTTGGATATCCGATTAGTTCAAGAACAGATAATTTCGATTATACGTATGGTTATAATGGACAGGAAGGTGATAGGGAGATTTATGGAGATAAACTTAACTACGCATTCCAATACCGAATGTATGATGCAAGAATAGGACGGTTTTGGAGCGTAGATCCTTTAAGGAATGACTATCCTTGGAATAGTACTTATGCTTTTGCGGAGAATCGGGTGATTGATGGAATGGATTTAGAAGGATTAGAGTATGTTTCAGCCAATAATACTGGTTTAAGTCCTGATGCAATATCAGGATCTCAAAATGATGATGGTACATATAATTTGACTTTGGGAGATCAAACCTTTAATAACGTTGAGTCTGTAAATTATAATAGTCAACAATTTTTTAATTTAGGACAGCATTTGTATTATGGAGATGATGGATTTAGCTCAACAGGAACTGAATCTCAAAAAATATCTGAATGGGCATATACAGATATTCAGAATTTTGATCAGAATACAATGCATACATATACTTATAGAGATGTTACATTAACAGGAAATGATCCATTTGGAAACCCTGCAAATTTAAATTGTGCTTCTTTGGCTAATGCACAAGCTGGTGCTGTAGGTACAAATTTACAAGGAGGAGTTGTTTCTTATGATAATGCGATTAGAGCATATAATGCACAAACGGCTATACAATTAAATAATGCTGAGTCTATTGATTATATAAATAGTCAGTTAGAAGCAGGTAATGCTGTTGTTGTAGGAGTTAATTATGGAACAGGTTCTACGGATGCATTAGGTACTGACCACTATATAACAATTACAGGTAGAACTTCGGTTAATGGTCAAGGAAGATTTTTATTCATGGAAAACGCTGTTGGTAATGCTGCAAATGCAAGAGACTTTACTTCAAACAGACTAACACCAAGAAGTACTGGTATTACAGGGTCTTCTCCCCATTGGAATAATGCTCAGTATAGAATAACAAGGGTTCAAAGAAATCAATAATTTGTAATATGATGAAATTTATTTTGTGCAACATTCTATTTATTTGTATTCTATTCTGTTCAGTTGACCCCAAAGAACTATTTGAAAAAATAGCAAATCATGAAATGATCACAAAAACAGAGTTGGAAAAGCAATTGTCTCATAAATTTAGTAATTACGAAGAAAAATTTATTGGGACTGGTAATATGCTTTCATCAGGAGATATATTAGCGGGAGTTATTCAAGGCAAGAAAAATGATACGATTTATGATATCCTAATTGTTTTTAAAGACAATAAATGTCTGACTGTCAAAGAGAATCCAAATGCATCCTTTTTTCGCAAAGGAGAGATGATACAAAGAGAATATATATTAGGCAGAATTTATATAACATATAAAGACATGGATACAACTTGCATTAAGGCATACATTGAAACCATTCAACCATTTAAAGTAGATACACTTACTTACAAATTTAGATTTGATATGGGTGAAATATTAAGCAGGGACTCTTTGGATTTTTGCACTGCACATTATAAGAAGTAAGGAAAAAATAGCTTTGATTATTTCTTAAACGTTAATGCGTGAAATATTGACATTGTTTTAGCCCCTAAAAATTCAGACTGGATTCTAAATAAAATCTATAATTATATAGTATTAAAATCCAATAGATTAACCAAATTTTTGGAAAATTTTTAAGATCTGGATTATTATAATGGTTCCCTTATTTAGTCGATCCTTAAAAAGGATATAAACGATTGAATGTTAATAATATAAGTTTAT
>JBLJBB010000007.1:0-6720 GCA_047638115.1 Bacteroidales bacterium
TCTTCTCTAAACCTTCAAGGTCTTTTGCAATAATTACAGAATTCTCCGCAAAAGCGTAGGTACTGTTCCAAGGGTAATCACTTCTCAGCGGATCCACACTCCAAAACCGTCCAATCCGAGCGTCATACATACGGTATTGGAAGGCGTAGTTTAACTTATCCCCATATATCTCCCCATCCCCTTCCTGTCCATTAAACCCATACCGATATTGCTCAAGACTAAACGAACGTGAGGCAATGGGGTAGCCAAAGGGGTAGTAGTCGGTGTGTGACTTGATAATAGGTTGAATATCTGTGCTCAAGGATTTTTTTCGATCTAGAACGACCACACTTACATTGCCAAGATGATCACTCAATTCGTACTCCTTAATCCCAATCGTAGTATTGGATTTGCTTACTAAGCCACCGGTTAGGTTAAATACCACCGCCTTATTCATGGTCCCCAAACGGGAACTGCCGTAAATGGGGCAGTCGCTGGGAGTGAACTCTTTATATAATTCGTTAAGGTTCATGAGATTGGGATTGAGAAGCAAAGATATGAATTAAATTGAGATTATTATATAATTTATAAAAATTATTTTGATATAGAATTCTGTTCTAACAATGGGGGCCTCTATAGTAATCCATAACAGGAGACTGTCTCATTAATCGGTTTTAACCCTTTTGCAGCTTCTAATGCCACTTTTGATTTAAACGCAGAACAGAACTTTCTTCTTGACTTTTTTCTATAAGACAACTTTTTAAAAAATTTTATACGTTAACTTTTAATTTTTGTTGCCCTAAAAAAGGGAACCATTATAACAATAGAATTAATGATTATGTCATCTTAAGAAATTTTCTTGTTAAATATTTGTTTTTCTTGAAAATCTGTTTTTACTAATCTTTATAAACTGAATTACAAGAATAGCAAATGTGACTGAAAATATCAAAATTGAAACAAAATAATTAAGAAAAATGAGATCTTTTTTTTGAGTAATTAAGTATCCAAGAAAGTTAAAAAAAACCAATACTGCTTCAGCTAGCTGAAAAACAAATCCTTGATAGCCTAACTCTTCGTGAAATGAATATACAAATCCAAATAATATAATAAAAAGTGTGATTATTATAAAAAACAAAAAAAAATGTATTATAAAATCTTTTAAAAAATTAGTAATTTTCATAATTATTTATTTACTTCATTAATTATTAATTTTTCAACTTCATTTTGAGTAGCTTCATCAATATTACTATGTTTGATATCAATATACTTTCCTTTTAAGTCTTTGTATTTAGTATCAGTTTTATCAATATTTTTAATTTCAGTATTTGCACTTGGTTTTTTTATATTAGCACTTCCCTTTGAACCAATTAAGGAACGATTCGATTGATAAAAATTAATATTTTTTTTGACATTTTCAGGAATAACTTTTGGTTTGTCACTTGAAAAAATACCATCTGCTGCATCCACTGTAATTAGTAATTCAACAGGAATTTTTTTTATTCTAAGTTGATCTGCTAACATAATTGCATATTCACCACCTTTACTATAACCATATATAACTATTGGGGTTCCAACTTTATATGATTGCATTACTTCTTGAGCAGTTTCAGTTATTACTTTGATCGGTTGATTATAATTTGAATTTACTAGAATTATAGTACCTCCTTTAATTTTGTTTTTAATATTATCTTCAATATTTTGTGCAGCAGTTCCATAATCTCCATTTCCAGTCAAATCAGCACCACCGAATAAAACAATAACTTCTAGTCCTTCAAATTCAATTCCATCTATTACTCGATTCTCCGCAAAAGCAAAAGTACTATTCCAAGGGTAATCACTTTTCAGCGGATCCACACTCCAAAATCTTCCAATTCTGGCATCATACATCCGGTAGGTAAAGGCGTAGTTTAGCTTATCCCCATAAATCTCCCCATCCCCTTCCTGTCCGTTAAACCCATACCGATATCCGGAACTATGTGTCCTATAACTTATAGGGTAACCAAAGGGGTAATAATCGGTGTGTGACTTGATAATAGGTTGAATATTTGTACTCAAGGATTTTTTACGATCCAAAACAACCACACTCACATTTCCTAGATGATCATTTAATTCGTACTCCTTTATCCCAATCGTGCTGTTGGATTTGCTTACCAACCCACCGTTCATGTTAAACGCCACCGCTTTGTTCATAATCCCCAAACGGGAAGTGCCGTAAATGGGGCGCTCTTTTGTAGTTAAAGTCAAATCATCCTTTACATAAATCCCCATTACATTACCCGTGGCATCGTGTACATAATAAGTGGAGTCATTCTCAGTTCGTTTTATCTGTCTTTGTCCGAATGGATTGTACGCAAAACTCAACATGTTGTTGGGCGTTTGCACACTTCTCACTTTACCAATCACATTCCAATCAATATGAATACTTTCTATTGTATCTGTAATCAAATTTCCTAAGGCATCATAGCGATAACTGGATGAACTAATATCAGAACCAGTCACATTAATGCTACCTAGTCTATTTCTACGATCTTCATAACCATAATTTATGGAGTGCAATAGATTTCCTCCATTGTCATATCTTCTCAAATAGGTAATATTCCCATTAAAATCGTACTTGTATTCTGTTCCAAATCTATTGGATAAAACACCCCAGATGTTATTACTCAAATAGGCACTCTCCATCATCTTAATTCGGTTCAATTTGTCATACCTGAAACTTTTTAACATCGGATTCAACGTGTCAATTCCTAAAGATAATGCCGATATGTTCCCATTATACAATCCAACACTATTCGGAGAACCCAAATTGAAATAGTTGTTCCCACTAATTGGGCTATAATCAGTTTGATAGAACTGTATCATTGAACTAAATAAATCCCTACCAAAACGCTTATTTACATAGTTTGTAGTGCTACCGTCTTCGCCAATATCATATACACCAGTAGAATTAATATCTACACGATAACCATTAATATCTTTTAACCAACCTTGTAGAGTGTAGGCATAATGTCTATGGATTCTCTTGTAGTTCATTCTAATGAATTGAAAGGCAAAGATAAAATAAAATTAGCAGATTTGCAAATGAAAAAAATGTTCGACGTTCGATGTTCGACGTTCGACGTTCGACGAAAACCGCTCCGGAGGAGCGTTGTATTGGTAAAAAAAGCCCCCCTTCCCTTCCAACTAAGCTCGTCTGCAGTCCGCTGACTGCCGACTGCAGACTTAATACGACTAGTAAGATATTTTATTGGGAACTGAATCTCGGCAATGTTTTCAAAAAGAAAAACAAAGTTTTTTATATAGGAATTTGGAGAGAAAACTATATCTACATACTTTTCAACATTCTCTAATGAATAGGATGGTACTGTTCCATTGACATTTCCTTGATCATCTCTGACAAGATCAGCAGACTTTTTATATAGTTGGATCTCTTGGTTTTGTTTTCCTATGTAAATAAAATTACCGGATGGCAATGGAATCTTCATTATTCTTGTTTTTATTTACAAAAATAATTTGGAATCTAAGCTGAAAATGTAAGTATTGAAGTTTAATATATATCAAAAAACAGATTTTATATTGGATACAAGTAAAAATATTTTAATCAATTTATTTTAGAGTTAATTTATCAACAATAACTTATACGTAATCCGTTAATTTTCATGTGTTTGAGATTGAGGAGCAAAGATTTAAAATCTTAATTTTTAAAAGTATAATTACACTTTATTTTTTACTATTTCATATTACATCTTTTCGACTTTTTACTATAATACAACTTATATATTTTTTGTCTTAAAATTGGAATTTATTTCTTTAAAACATCAAAATACTTATCATTTTTATTTACAAAAATGGTATGATTTGAATTTTCAAAATTTCAATTTTATTTGTATTCTTATTTAATCTGACGAATTAGCAACTAATGATTCGACAATTAAAGAATATAATAAATTTAAAACAATACACGGAATGAATGCTAACAGTTTTACTAATTGATCCAAATATATTAAAAAACATACTATTGTTAAAAGATATAGTAACGTAGGTGTAAGTGAAATAATATATCTTTTTTTATTTTTAATTTGATTATCTTTTTTGCTAAATCCAAGATATGGTAAATAAAACAAAAAAGAAAGAAAAAATAATAATAAGTAAAAACCTCCCAAAAAATTTTCACCTCCTTCAAATATTTCAATTTTAAAAAACCAAAAAAATAATGCTAGTGTAAAATTTAATACAATTCCTTTTAAATATAAAGATTTAATTTTTAATTTCATTTTTTTTCATTTATAGTAATTGTTTTTGTTGTTATTGTATACGTTTCACCATATTTGAGACTAGAGACTATTTCTTCAGTTTTAGTAGTAATTGAGTATTCTATATTCAGGTTTTTCAAGGATTTTTCTAATTCAATTGAATATGAAAGTATTAATTGTTGTCCATTTTTTGATGCAATATAACTTTGTAAAATACCTGTTCTAACCTCTTCGCTTTGGGATTTACTCACTTCTTCATAAACTGCAAAATCTATAGCCCCCGTTTTCCCAGTTGCTGTTTTTAATATAGAAGCAAAATCTTTTACGTAAGATAAATATTGCTTAGGATGTTTTCCAATATTATCGGGATCTTCATTTGACCCCGCATGTCCCCATGGTGCAGAATACAGTATTGTGTAATTTGAAGATTTAGTTGCATGAGCATATGCATCTCCAAAAGTATGCGAATCATTAATATTTCCACCTAAAATTTGTTTTTTAGTATCTGATTTTAATCCAGATGAATATTCTCCAGTTAATCCGTGCAAATATTGAAGAGGACCAGGCAACCAAGTCAATTTATCGATAAAGATAGTATTTTGAAGTGAACTGCTCATAATTACTGTATTATCATAATATTCTGCCGCAATTGCCCATTTAATAGCTTCATCGTTTGTTAGTCCTATCATGAGCCCCATTGCATATACTGTCCAATAATGTCCATCAGAACCATATTTACCTCCAACATCTTTTTTTCTGATTACATCATTTTCTACAAAAGAATAAGGAGTAGTCCATGGGAACTGTTTATAAAGGTTGTCAATTCCCCACCATCTTCCAATTCTGGAGTCATAGTTTCTAAATTCATAACTATAACATTTTTTGTCTCCATAAATCTCATTATCACCTTCCTGTCCATTAAACCCATACCTATAATCGACATTATCTGTTCTTGAACTAATCGGATAACCAAATGGATAGTAATCAGTGTGAGTTTTTACTATTGGTTTGATAACTGAGATAGAACATTCTTTCCTATCCAATACAACAACACTTACATTGCTGAGATGATCACACAATTCATATTCCTTTATACCAATAGTACTATTGGATTTACTTAAGAAATTTCCGGTTAAGTTAAACTCTACTTCCTTGGTCATGATTCCCAAACGAGAACTTCCGTAAATGGGTCTTTCTTTAGCAACAATTTTAGGGTAGTCCTTAACATAAATGCTCATTACATTGCCGGTTGCATCATGAATATAATAAGTAGAATCGGAAGCTGTTCTTTTGATTTGTCTTTGTCCAAAAGGATTATAGGCAAAACTCAACATATTGTTTGGAGTTTGAACACTTTTTACTTTACCGATCACATTCCAAGTTACATTAATATTTTCATTGTTATCTCTGATTAAATTCCCAAGTGCATCATATTGATAACTTGAAGAACCAATTCCTGTTCCAGAAACAATAATACTACTTAATCTATTTCTATCAGCTGAATATGTGTATCTTATATTGTGGAGTAAATTTCCATTCTCATCATATCTAATTAAACTTTCAATATTACCATTAAAATCATAAGAATAAGTGCTGCCAAATAAATTGGATAATGTTCCCCAAACACTATTGTTTAAACCGGCACTTGTCATCACTTTAATCCGGTTTATTTTATCATAGCAGTAACTTTTTAATAATGGGTCAAGGTTCTTAATTCCAACAGAGATAGCTGATATATTACCATTATACAGGTCAATACTATTAGTTGATACCAAATTAAAATAGTTGTTACCACTAATTGGGCTATAATCAGTTTGATAAAACTGTATCATTGAACTAAACAAATCCCTACCAAAACGTTTATTTACATAGTTTGTATTACTACCGTCTTCGCCAATATCATATACACCAGTAGAATTAATATCTACACGATAACCATTAATATCTTTTAACCAACCTTGTAAGGTGTAGGCATAATCTAATCCTTGTATGGATTTTTTTCCTAATTCCACTCTCGCTAATGGACCGTGAGGAAGATAGAAGTATTTGGCTTCTAAACGCTCGGTGAGCAGATTGAGAGTGCTATTAATATGTAATCCGTTAAGATTCATTGGTTTGGGGTTGAGGGGACAAAGATATAAATTAAATTGGGATTATCAAAATAATTTTTATAAATTATTTTGATATAGAATTCTGTCCTAACAAAGGGGGAATCTATAGTAATCTATAACTGGAGGTAATCTCGTTAATCGTTTTTAACCCTTTTGCTGCTTCTAATGCCACTTTTGATTTAAAAGCGGAGCTGAACTTTCTTCTTGACTTTTTCCCAAAAGACATCTTTTAAAAAATTTTTATAAGTTAACTTTTATTTTTTGTTGCCCTAAATAGTCGATCCTTAATAACTCAAAACTTAAACGAGACATTTAAACGTACAACGAATGTAAATTTTCTGTAAATAAATGAAAAAATGAAAAAAGAAAATTCTTCT
>JBLJBB010000008.1:0-21172 GCA_047638115.1 Bacteroidales bacterium
TAAACCTGGAGCTACTGTGCCAACCAATACAAAGGTTGATGCATCATTAGGATTCGTCATCACTCCCACTTTAAGATTATTCCCAGCAGTTGATATTCTTCCAGAGAATGAAAGTTGAAGCGAATTCAAGGAAAGGGTTTGGTCTAAAGGTGGAAGAACAATCATAGAATAGGTCGTTCCAGTAGAATAAAAATACATAGAATGAGGTGCAGAGACTGGATTAGTAGTTGAAATATTTGGATTTGCACCGTAAGTAGAGTTTCTTGTCCAACATGTTGGATAGATGTTTGTACCTTGTCCATAAGTATCAAAATTTTCAACAAATGGAACTTGAAGGATAGGTCCACAACCAGTTGTAAAAGAAACTGTTTTCCATAAACTCATATCTGAAACAGAACATACAGTTCTAAATCTAACTTGATAGGTAGTATTTGAACTTAATCCTGGTAATGAATAGGTAGTTGATGAAACTGTTCCTAAACTTGTCCAAGTAGTATCAGTTATTTTCTTATATTCAGCTTCCCAAGAGGTTTCAGAAGCACCAGGAACAATAATCATATCAGCATTGTAAATGCCAATGGAACTTAGAATTACATTAGGTTGAATACAAGTAGCTGGAAGACATGGTAAGGAGAATTTAATATTGTTTCTAAATGTGGATGTTCCAGAGTAAACCGCGGATGGGCTAGAAATACTAATAGGAGTATCATCTTGATAAAAATAGATTGCTTTAGTACCAGTAGTAGCATGAGTTCTGAATTTTTCATCGGAAGTCTCCCAAATACCTGTCATATTTCTAAATGTCACAACTAAGTTGCTATCACTATGGTACTCAAATCCATATGGAAATGAAATAGTAAACCAGTTATTTGGACCAGAATTACTAAAAGTAACTGAACCCTGAAATACTTGTTGAAAAGAAGTAGATGGAATAAAATTAGTGACACCCGTATAAGTGGTTTGTAAAGTATGACCTAAATATATCTCAATATTTCTTGTAAGTGGAGTTGTATTAAAATATTGAAATGAAATACTAAATATTGAATCTACATTAGCTAATTCTGTAGCGTCAAAAATTTGTTGTGTATATGCATAATCATACAAGTCGTAAAATAGCAAATATTGTCCATTGGTTGATGTTGTTGCATTTGGTGTTCCAATGATAAGATCACCACCTACTAAACAAGGTGTAACAAAATTCATAGTATCTGCAGGGCCATCAAAACCTAGACATGTTGGATATACTCTAACGGTATAGGCAGTTTGTTGATTTAATCCTGTTAATACATAATTTGAATTGGTAGTAATATAATTTGTCCAAGCACCTTGTCCAACTGGAGAGACTGATACTGTAAAATTATCAGGTGTACCATTTGGTGACCAAGTTACATAAGCAGAAGAACCTGCTATAGAAGAGACTGTTAAGTTACTAACAGGTAAACAAGTTGGCGCTAAATCAATCTCAACATTATCTAAATAATTAGCTCCCGCGGCAGTGGGTGCAAATTTGAAAGCAATTCTATTTCCTGTTCCAGTATAGTTAGAAAGGAATGCTGTATATTGGACAAATGCACCAGTGATTGGTATCGTTTGAATAGGAACAAAAGTAGCTTGATTGGTAATATCTTCAATAATACCCACTTGTACATTTTGACCAACAACACCTCTTGCATAGAACTTAACTTGTAAATCAGAAACATTTATCGATGCATCAGTTGTTGGAGCTATTAAAATAGTGTATTGTCCAGAACTTAAATAGGCATATATGGAACCTGGGGAAGAAAAGTTTGTTCCTGAAATGATATATGGCGCTGAAGAATATGTTGTTAAGAAATTCCAACAAGATGGGAAAATAGTTGAACCAGTACCGTATGAATCAAAGTTTTCTACAAAAGGTAAGGTTGTAAAAGGAGTACAAGCTGTTCTGAAAGTTGCAATATTTGTAGCATCAGAAAGTTCAGAACCACAATCTGTTTTTAAATAGTATTGATAAGGTGTATTTGGAACTAAGTTGGTTAAAGTGTGCATGGTAGTATAAACTTGAACAGAATCCCATACAGTGGATGCAGTTGGCTTGTAATATATATACCAAGTAGTTTGAGATGGATCTGAAGCAGACCAATTTATAGTTACATCAGTTGAAGTTATCCCATTTACAAAAAAACTATGTGGAATCAAACAAGTTGGCATTGGTAAAACTCTAAAATTATCAACATAAATTGTTGATGATGTAGCTCCAAATTTTGTTCTAAGGGATATATATTGATCTGTACCTTGATAATTATTTAAATACAATACTTGGTTAATCCATGTTGCTGTTGTAGTAGTAGAAAACTTTGCAATTTGTGTAAAAGTAGTATCAAAAAGTGGATTTGTCATAGTCCCAACATATAATGTATCATCATTACCAGAAAAATAGGATCTAAAATTTAACATTAATGTATTGATTGGATAAGCTGCATCAATCATAGGAGTAGAAGCAATAGCATAATTTCCACTTGATCCACAATAGAAATACATGGATGCAGGGGCAGAGAAGTTAGTAGTTGAAAGATATGGCATATTCGTAACATTCGATTTTTTAGTCCAACAAGCTGGGAAAATAGTTGTACCTGTTCCATAGTTATCAAAGTTTTCAACATAAGGAATAGTAATAGATGGAGCACATGTTGTTCTGAAAGTTGCTATATTTGTAGCATCAGAAAGTTCAGAACCACAATCTGTTCTTAAATAGTATTGATAAGGAGTATTATCAGTCAAATTTGTTAATGTGTGTGTGGTAGCAAATACTTGAACAGAATCCCATACAGTGGAAGATGTTGGCTTGTAGTACAAATACCAGGTTGTTTGATTTTGAGCCCCTGGCAACCAACTAACAGTTGCTTCAGAAGCTGTTAAATTACTTGCAGAGAGTGTATTTGGAATTAAACATGTAGGCATTGGTAATATTTCAAAATTATCAACATATATTGTTGAAGATGTAGCACCATATCTTGTTCTTAGAGATATATATTGATCTGAACCTTGATAGGTGTTTAAATACAGTGCTTGATTAATCCATGTTGCCGTTGTTGTAGAAGAAAATTTCGCAATTTGAGTAAAAGTAGTTTCGTCAAGTGGGTTAGTCATTGTTCCAACATATAATGTATCGTCATTGCCAGAAAAATAGGTTCTAAATTTTAACATTAATGTATTGATCGGATAAGATACATCAATCATTGGGGTAGAAGCAATAGCATAATTTCCACTTGATCCACAATAGAAATACATGGATGCAGGGGCCGAAAAATTCGTAGCAGATATAGAAGGAGTATTGGTTAAATTCGATTTTTTAGTCCAACAAGCCGGAAAAATGGTAGTTCCAGTTCCATAGTTATCAAAATAATCAAACCAAGGGATTTGAGTAATCGTTCCACAAGTAGTATTAAATTTTTTAATTGGTGACCAACTACTTTGTTCTGAGGAGCAATCGCTTTGCATTCTCACTTCATAAGTTAAAGAGGGTTGCAAACCGGATAATGTAAATGGATTAGATGTAGCTTGTGCTAAAGTCCATGTATTGGTTCCCAATATTCTATATTGAAAATTCCAAGTATTTGTAGTTCCAAATTCAGAAAAATAGATGTCGGCAGATATTTGAGTCATATTTTTTATAGAGTCGATTCTAGGTGTTAAACAATTAGATACCACTAAAGTCATATTATCAAAAGTAGCAGGTGGTTGAACCGCAGTGGTTTGATTATTTCTCCAATGGACATATAATCTCCATGTATTTCCACCTAAATTTGGGTATTGTGTATTATTAATTGTAAAAGTTGCATGTTGCCAAGTAGTTTGGCGGCTTAACCAATGAGATCCATACCCATTAGTATAGTTACCAATCATAGCAGTTAAATCATAATTAACACTGTTAATTGTTGGAGGAATTGCACCTGCTACAACTGGAATACTAGTTGGCATCCAATATACACGTAAGAATTCACTTGCTGCTACTCCACCATTTGCGATCCAATCAAAATCAAGTTTTAATTCAGTAACGCCAGATGGAACGGTAAAATCCCTATAAGCATATACCCATGAATTAGTTGATGTTCCAGTACCAGAATAAGCCCAAGTGGCTCCATTATCATTTGATATATACAATGCATTTGATCCTCCAGAAGTATTATTTATAGCTGGGTTTTGTGTGGCATCTCCAATAAAAAATTTATTGGTTTGATTTCCATTGATTAATTTCCATTCTGCATTTTCTGCTGGATTTTCAAAATCTTGACTATAAGGTAATGTAGCAGGTACAAAAGGTAAGGTAGTAAAAGAAAACACATTTGAATATGAACTCAATTCAGTTCCACAATTAGATTTAACTCTTACATTGTAAATAGAATCTGAATCTAAAGAATTTAATACATAATTTGGAGTTGATAAACCAATCACTTCAGTCCAAACTGATTCAGAATTTAATTTATATTCTAAATTCCAAGAAGTAGCAGAGCCAACTTCAGTCCAAGACAAATTAATAGAATTGTTTGTAACATTTGTTCCGGTAAGAGCAGTTGGAGCTGGACACCAGATAGGAGTAATGGTAATATTATCGATAGAAGCAGGAGGCATTGTACCTGTACTCGTATCATTTTTCCATAAAATAATCAACTTTTTAACAGTACCTGCTGGTCCCATGCTAGGAATAGTGACAGATCTCGGATATGAACCAGCGATAACAGATGATCCATTATATCCATTAAAATAGGGTACTCCGGCATTTCCTACCATGTATTGGTTTAAATTAAAAGCTGCTACAGAATAGTATGGATATGTAGAACCATTTAAACCAGTATAGTTCGTATCAACATCAACAACAAATACTTTAATATAATCATAAAGACTTTCACCACCAATAAATAAATCGAAATTTAAAGTGTATTGATAAGCGCCATTTGATTGAATATATCTTGTTGCAACAACCACACCAGGAGTAGTAATTGTATATGCATTGCTTAACCCATTATCGTTTGAAATATATAAACAACCTCCCGAAATGGGTGCTTGAATATTTGATGGTGTTCCAATAAACCATTTATTAGTACAGACATCGTTGGATAGTTGCCATTCTGCATTCTCTGTTGGATTTTCAAAATTACAAGAATACGGAATCGTAGCCGGAGTAGTTGGAGGAGTATTGAATCCTCCTGAATACTGCGGTTGAGCATTTAGTATCATACCGAATAAAAGTATAAATACAATTAATAGATTTTTTTTCATTTTTTTATAATTTTAAGTTAATAATTTTTCAGTTAAATGTATGTAATTATATTGTAATATATAGAATTAAAGAATCCAAAAAAGTTATTTTTTTAGCCAACAAAGATACCAAATAAAACTTATTTTTTTATTTTTATAAGAGTGTTTTTAACATTTTATAACAATTTTTAACATTTTTGTAGGTCGAAATGTTAAAATGTTTTCCACAGGTGCAGGGTACAGGGTACAGGGTAACTTAAACCTAAGAAAATAGTTGTTTCATTACCTCTTCAATTTTACCTACTGGGCAAAGTTTGATGCGGTATTGATCCTGCTTGAGCCCCTTCATATTATATTTAGAGAAGAAAATCCTATTAAATCCTAACTTTTCAGCTTCACTTATTCGTTGCTCAATACGAGAAACTGGTCGAACTTCCCCACTTAACCCCATCTCACCCGCAAAACAGGTTTTAGAATCTACAGGAATATCTACAGCAGAAGATAATATTGATGCCACAATCGATAAATTAATCGCTGGATCTTCAATATGAAAACCACCAGCCATATTCAAAAAAACATCTTTGGCACCCAATTTAAAGCTACATCTTTTCTCTAAAACCGCTAACAACATATTCATTCTCCTTAAATCAAAGCCAGTTGCAGAGCGCTGAGGAGTTCCATAAACTGCAGAACTAACCAATGCTTGAGTCTCAATCATCATCGGACGATTCCCCTCCATAATCGCTGCAATAGCATTTCCACTGAAATTTTCATCACGAGTTGAAATAAGAATTTCCGATGGATTATTTATTTCACGAAGCCCATCAGCATGCATCTCAAAAATCCCTAACTCCGATGTGGATCCGAATCGGTTTTTCATACATCTCACAATGCGATATCCATAATGTTGATCCCCTTCAAATTGTAGAACAGTATCTACTATATGTTCCAAAATTTTCGGACCAGCAATTGTACCATCTTTAGTGATATGACCAATTAAAAAAACAGGAATACCCGTTGTTTTACTTAAATGCTGAAATTCAGCTGCACACTCCTTGATTTGTGATATTGATCCCGCTGCAGAATCAATCAATGAACTCTGCATGGTTTGCACAGAATCTACAATGATCAACTTAGGTTGTAGTTGCTCAATATGTTTAAATATATCCTGAGTATTGGTTTCTGTAAGGATATAACACTCTTTATTTCTTGACTGTGTGATCCTTTCAGCTCTCATTTTGAGTTGACTCTCACTCTCCTCCCCTGAAATATACAAAATGGGGAAATCTTTTAAAGAGAGTGCTGTTTGTAAAAGTAAAGTGGATTTACCAATTCCAGGTTCCCCTCCAATCAAAACTAAAGAGCCCGGAACAATTCCTCCACCTAACACATTATCAAACTCTAAATAGGTTGTTTTTATCCTTGAGATCTCACTGATAGATATCTCTTCTATTTTTTTGGGTGCTGGTTTAGAAATTATGGATGTTGACTTCCCTTTTTGTTTATCTTCACGATGCACTACCTCCTCTTCATAAGTGTTCCATGCTCCACATGCTGGACATTTTCCTAACCAAGTGGAAGATTGATTACCGCAATTCTTACAATAAAAGAAACTTGTTGATTTAGCCATATTTAGTTTTTTGGTTATTGGTTTGCAAAGATACATCATTTTTTATTTTTTTTAGGTTTTTATGTGGAAAAATCGTGTATTTTTGCATAACAAATTTAAGAAAATTCTTACTATGACGAACGAATATAAAATTGCTGTTATCGGTTTAGGATATGTGGGCTTCCCTTTAGCTCGTCTTTTTTCAACTAAATATAAAACAATTGGTTACGACCTAAGTCAACAAAGAGTTGACATACTCATGAGCGGACACGATGACACCTTAGAAGTTGAAGATCATCTTATTCAACAAGCATTAAAAGATGGACTAATCTGTACAACCAATCTTGAAATTCTTAAAGAGTGTAATGTTTTTGTTGTCGCTGTTCCTACTCCAGTAGATATAAATAATCGTCCAGATTTAATCCCCTTAATTAAAGCCAGTGAAACTGTAGGTAAAGTGATCTCAAAAGGTGGTATCGTAATATATGAATCTACCGTGTATCCAGGTGTTACTGAAGAGGATTGTATTCCTATCGTTGAACAAGTTTCTGGATTGAAATTTAATAAAGATTTCTATGCTGGTTATTCCCCAGAAAGGATCAACCCAGGAGATAAAGAACACACTGTTGAAAAAATTGTAAAAGTAACTTCCGGCTCAACTCCTGAAATCGCTGATATGGTTGATGAATTATATAATTCTGTATTGATAAATGGAACTTTTAAAGCTTCCTCTATCAAAGTTGCTGAGGCCTCTAAAATCATTGAAAACTCTCAAAGAGATGTTAACATCGCTTTTGTTAACGAATTAGCAAAAATTTTCAATGCCATGGATATCGATACCCATGAAGTATTACAAGCCGCTGGCTCAAAATGGAATTTCATAAAAATGACTCCAGGTTTAGTTGGAGGACACTGTATTAGTGTGGATCCCTATTACTTAATTCAAAAAGCTCAAGTGTATGGAATCATGCCCAGAATAATGATAGAAGCTCGAAGATTGAATGATGCCATGGGTGATTATGTGGCTAATCAGGTGATTAAATTAATGAACAAAAAAGGTGTTGTTGTTAAAGATTCAAAAATCTTGATTTTAGGGGTTACCTTTAAAGAAAATTGTCCAGATATTAGAAATACCAAAATTGTGGATATCTACCACTCTCTTTCTGAATATACTCAAAACATTACCATTTTTGACCCTTATGCTGATCTTCATGAAGTGAAAGAGGAGTATAACTTACATGTTGAAAATGGAGATATTAACAGATTTAAAGGAGAATTTGATACAGTGATTCTAGCTGTTGCTCACAATGAATTTAAAAACATAGATCTTACATCTTTTACTAAAGAGATTGGTGTAATTTATGATGTTAAAGGGATAGCAAATTTATCACAAATAGATGGGAGATTATAACTATGAAAATTGAATTTTTAGGTGCTACTGGTGGCGAGGTTACAGGTAGTAAATTTTTATTGACAACCAAAGATCATAAGAAAATTTTGATCGATTGTGGTATGTATCAAGGTAAAGGATTGGAAACAGATGAAATGAACAGAGATTTGGGCTTCTCACCTGCTGAAATTGATATGCTCTTGCTTTCTCATGCCCATATTGACCACTCTGGATTAATTCCATACATTTATAAAAATGGATTTAAGGGAAAAGTATTTGCTACACCTGCTACCAGAGACTTATGCTCAATTATGCTTGCAGATTCTGGAAAAATTCAAGAAGCGGATACCAAGCAATTCAATAAAAAAAGAGCATTTAAAAATCTACCTCCTGTTGAACCACTTTACACTATGAAAGATGCTGCAGATGCCATGAATCTGTTCGTCAGTGTTCCTTATAATATGTCTTTTGATATTGCCCCTAACTTTAAAATTGAATTTAAAGATACAGGTCATATCCTCGGTGGAGCGTCAATTTTTATTTCTTTTAAAGAAGGGAGAACTGAAAAAACTTTACTTTACACTTCAGATGTGGGTAGATACAATAAACGAATTTTAAAGGATCCTTGCACAAACCTTCCAAAAGCAGACTATATCATTTGTGAATCAACATATGGAGATAGATTACATGCAACTATTGATGAGGCAGAACAACAACTGATGATGATTGTGAAAGATGCTTGTGCCAAAAGAAGAGGAAAATTGATCATCCCCTCTTTCGCTATTGGAAGAACTCAAGAGATAGTGTATGCGCTGAACAGACTTCACAACCAAGGCAATTTACCTGATGTTGAGATTTTTGTGGATAGTCCTTTGGCTGTTTCAGCCACAAATATTTTTAGATTACACCCAGAATGTTTTAATGAGGAGATGAGAGAATATATGGTACAAGATCCAGATCCGTTTGGTTTTGACAATTTACACTATATCAGAACAATTGACGAATCTAAAAAACTCAATAATTTTCATCAACCTTGCGTAATCATTTCAGCTTCAGGAATGATGGAAGCTGGACGGGTAAAACACCATCTGGCTAACAATATCAATAATCCTAAAACTACAATTCTCTCCGTTGGATATTGCTCCCCAAGAACTCTTGGTGCTAAAATCATGAGAGGTGATAAAGAGGTTTCAATTTTCGGAACCAAATATCAAGTGAAAGCTCAATTGGAACGTATCGATTCCTACTCAGGTCACGCTGACTACGGTGAACTTCTTAAATACCTTGCAGGACAAGATCCTAAAAAAGTGAAGAAAATCTTTATTGTTCATGGTGAAGATGATTCTAGAATTGGTTTTGCAAAACATTTAGCAAAAGCTGGATTTAAAAAAACTTACATACCCTCTGCAAAAGATAGTGTAGAAATTTAACATAATGGATCAATTTGGGAAACATTTTATTTTATCAGACTATGGGGGAACCCATGACGGATGGATAGGTGGTGTTATCTCAGGTTGTCCTAAAGGGATACACATTGATTTTGATGCAATTAAAATGGAAATGGAACGGAGAGCCCCTTCATCCCATTTTTTATCAACTCAAAGACAAGAAACGGATCAGGTTGAGTTTCTCTCAGGAATTCATGAGGGTATAACAACCGGTGATCCTATTGAATTTAGGATCCAAAACACTGATGTTAAACCCAATAATTCTCTTGAAAATATCTTGAAACCGTCTCACGCTTCATATACTTACAAAATGAAGTATGGGATCGAAAATAACAAAGGTATTGGAAGAGCATCAGCACGTCAAACAGCATCTAGAGTAGTGGCTGGTGCAATTGCAAAACAAATTCTGTTCCAATATGGAATCAGTATTGAAACTTCTATCGATTCTCAAACACTGACTCAGCTAAAAGATATTGAAAACATAGTTGATTTTAATGATACTATTGGTGCAAAAGTGCATGGATTGATCAGAAATCTTCCTGCTGGCTTGGGAGAACCCGTTTATGATAAATTCCATGCTCGTTTGGGATATGCCATGTTATCCATAAATGGAGCCAAAGGATTTGAGATTGGAAAAGGTTTTCAAGCTGCTCAAATGGTTGGTTCTGAATATAATGACACTCAAAATGAAGATTTCTCTTTCAACTCAAATAATGATGGTGGAGTGCAAGCAGGTATAACCAATGGACAAGAAGTAAATTTCTCTGTGGCTTTTAAACCTATCCCAACCATTCAAAAAGAACAAAAAAGTGTAAATTTTCAAGGGGAAAGTGTAACTTTTTTAGGAAATAAACGAAATGATATTTGCGTTGTTCCTCGTGTGCTTCCTGTTATAGAAGCTATGGCTGCAATGGTTGTTTTAGATTTTATCCTAATCTCACAAATTGATCCAATACAATGAAAAAATATTCCATCTTAACCTTTCATAACCATTGGATTGAATCACTAAAGATAGGGTACTCAATCATCATTTGTCTTCTAGTACTTTCGACACAACCTATTTATGCACAAGAAGATAGCGATCCCGATGATCCATGTATTCAAAAGTTAGATAAAAAAATTGAGAAGCAGATTAAAAAAGCGAAAGAACTCATGAAAGAGGGAAGATCTCAACGACAAGCTTTGGATATCTACAGAGAACTCATTGAATTAGATCCTAATATATTAGAGGCGAATTACGGTTACGCCATGTTCTTTTATTCCAATATTTACAGAGCAGACTTCTCTTTGCCTAAAGAGTCAAAAGATAATGTTGAAGCATTAGCTGCTTTTAAGAGAATATACCATGTTTGCCCATATTATAAACCTTTAGCAAATCTCTATGGTGCTAGAGTCGCATTTTTTTCAGGAAACTACTCTGATGCAATCCTTTTTTCAAAAGTGATCGTCGATAATCCAGATTTATACACCAATGATGCCCATTACGAAGAGGGAAAGTTTATTTTAAAAAAATCACAGTTTAATAAAACAATTTTTGAAAATCAAAGACCTTTTGATCCAATTGTGGTTAAAGGCATTAGCTCTCAATTTGACGAATACTTAGCCACTATTTCTCCAGATGGAGAACAGTTTTATTTTACAAGGAGAAAGCCGGTTGAACAAAAAGGAAGAGGATTTACAAGTGGAGATTCTGAGGAAAAAGAGTTTTTCTCCTTCGCTCAAAAACAACCCAGTGGAGTTTTCAACCAAGGGGAACCACTCCCCTGGCCATTTAATGATTCTCAAGGAGAAGGGAGCCCAACAATAAATCTTACCAATGATATCTTGATTTTTTCAAGATTAATTGATGGCAAAATTGGTACGGCTACTTATGCAAATTATGACCTTTTTATCTCTTACTTTCGTGATGGCGATTGGAGCGAACCCTATAATTTAGGTCCTTCTATTAATAACCCAGACTCATGGGAATCTCAACCTTCTATAAGTTCTGATGGAAATACTCTTTTTTTTGCAAGCGATAGAAAAGGGGGTTATGGTGGCTCAGACATCTGGTTTTCAGAAAGAAATGCAAATGGATCCTGGAACAAAGCAAAGAACTTAGGGCCAATTATTAATACAAAAGGGAATGAACGTTCCCCTTTCTTACATTCAGATAGTAAAACACTCTATTTCAGCTCTGATGGTAAAGCTACAATTCTTAATGAAGATGGAACTACTACATTTAGTGTTGATGATCCCGGATTGCACCTTGGGCTCGGAGGACAAGATATTTTCTATTCAAAACTTAATGAAAAAAATGAATGGTCTAAACCAGTGAATATTGGATATCCTATTAATACTGAGGATAATGAAGTAGATTTTTTTGTGAGTTTAGATGGTAAAACTGCTTTTTTCTCTTCCAATAATATTGAAAGTAAAGATTGGAATATCTACAGTTTTGAATTGTACGAGGAAGCACGCCCTAAAAGTGTAGTTTTAATCAAAGGGGATGTTAATGTTGATGTTGAAGACTTTTCAAATATAACTGTTGAGATTCGTGACACTGCATTAAATATTATTGCTGTAACTCAAGTAAATGAAAACACAAAAAAATATGCCGTTGTAACTGAAGTGGATAAATTTAATCCTGCTCCTATGATTATAAATGTCAAAAAGGAGGGATTTGCTTTTGATACACGGCTCATTTTGCCAGATCTTCCTAAAACAAGTGTTGTACAAACTCATGCAGAAGTTAAGAAAGTGGAAGTAGGAAAATCGTTTGATCTTCACGATATCTATTTTGGAACAAATTCCTACGAACTCAATCCAGAGTCGAAAAGATTAATCAAACTTTTTATGGAATTCTTGGTTGAAAACCCATCTATAAAGCTAGAATTACAAGGGCATACCGATAATATTGGAAAGGACAAAGAGAATCAAATTCTATCAGAAAACCGTGCGAAAGAAGTGTATAATTATTTGGTTAACAATGGCATATCCGCTTCAAGATTATCTTACAAAGGGTTTGGACCATCTCGGCCTATTGCCTCCAATGAAACAGAAGCTGGCCGAGCCAAAAACCGACGGACTGTTTTTGTAATCCTTGAAATGTAAATCAGACAACTTACAACGGCCTACAGACAACGGTCAACGGTCAACCAAATTTAGGCATTGACACCGCTTGCGGTTTTGCGCGTGAGGGATGTGGAGGGCGGCGAAGCCGGTACGGAATGGAGCGCCAGCGGAATGGAGTACGGTAGCGAAGCGGACCCCGGAACAAGCCCGACGGCGTGGGTGGGATTGTGGGAGAGGAAAGCCGGCACGCCAAAATAATGAAGAATAAAAAACTTAAAGCTTTTTAACCCTTAGCCCTTATCCCACTGACAATTAACCACTTAACTATAAATTTCTTTCATTGAGCGCTTTATGATATTTCGCAGCATTTTTCATATGCTCTTTGTCTGTTTTGGCAAAATTGTGCATTCCTGAAAAATCCTCTTTAGCGCACATAAAAATATAATCATGTTTTCGATACTGCAATACTGAATCTATGGTTGAAGTTGCTGGAATTCTGATCGGACCTGGAGGTAATCCCTCATATCTGTATGTATTGTAAGGGGAATCAATCAGTAAATCCTCATTGAGAATTCTCTTTTTGGCAAAATCTCCTAAAGCAAACTTAACGGTCGGATCTGCTTGTAATTTAATCCCTTTCCTCAATCGATTGATATATAATCCTGCGATCATTCCTTTCTCGATCTCCTTAAAGTTTTCCTCTTCCACAATTGACGCTAAAGTAACTATTTCAGGAATAGACAACTGTAAAGAATCGACTAAAGATAATCGTTCTTTATTCCAAAACTTTTGATGTTGTTTTTTCATCAACTCAAAAAATTCCTCCGCTTCAATATCGTAATAAAACTCATAAGTATTTGGGATGAAAACTGATATCACATTCTCTCTTGTATATCCCTGAGATGATAAAAAGTGATAGTTATTTAAAAGTGAAGCTAAATCTTCAACATCAAAGTAAAATTTTCCTTTTACTTTTAACAAAAACTGATCTAATGTTCTGATATTGTTGAAAGTAAAAGATACTGGGAAGTGTTGTCCTCTGCGCAATTTTTTAATGATGGTGAAATTATTATCCTTTTCAGAAAATTGATATTTCCCTTTTTTAATGTTCCCTTTGAAATCTAGAATGAATGAGGCAATCTTAAAAGTTGAGAAGTTTTTAACAAAAGATTGTTGTTGAATATCATTAAGAATCTCACTATAAGAAGAATTTTCACGAATGATCAACTTTGAATCAGAATTTGATCCATTGGGTAGAAAAAAAACAACAATAATAAACACTATTCCAAGTATTAAGATTCCAGAAAATACTCCTCCAATCTTTTTTTTACTTAATTTCATGATTCTGATTTATACATTGTAATAAATAAACATTTTTAAAACCCTCTTTGGTTCTTAACCAATCTTTTTGAATACCAACAATATTAAAGCCCGAATGAGTAAATAATGATAAACTAACTTGGTTCTCTTCTTGAATATTACAATAAATTTGATGTAACAGTAAAGTATCAAAAAGATAATTTTTAGCTAATTCCAGGGCTTCTTTGGCATGCCCTTTTCCTCTATAGTCAGCGTGAATTAAAATGCCAATACCTGCTCTCTGATGGAAAGGATCGTAATCAAAAATATCGATAATCCCAATTGTTTTTGCTCTATCAATAATCTTTGAATCAGCAAGGTCTACCATCATTCTCACCTGACGAATAGTATTCAAGTCGGCAGATGAGCAATCCACAAACATCTGAAGTGTATATTCCGAATATGGTTTAACAGTTTGACTAAGTTTCCAAATAGCGGGATCGTTTTCCCATTGATATAATAATGAAACATCTGAGGGTTCGAGAGCTCTTAACGTTATAAAATGACCTTGAATAAACATATTTACTTTAATTAAACATGCAAAGTTATATAAAACGTTTGATTATTCTCAATTTATGAGTGTATTTCTCTATTTCAGTACTAAAAATACCCGTTTGGTCAAAAACATCTATCCTTACAAAACCAGAAGCATGTAAGATTTTATTTTTTCCACACACTATACCTGTATGAACTATTTTACCCTCATCATTGTCAAAAAAAGCAACATCACCAATCTGGTGTTCTTCAAAAAAATCAACATTTTCTCCCAATAGCACTTGTTGTGAAGCATCTCTTGGCAACTTTATATCGATCATTTTATAAGTTAGTTGCACTAATCCAGAACAATCTATACCAAGAGGAGTTCTTCCACCCCACAAATAGGGAGCTCTTAAGAAACCAGATGCAAATTGAATGAGGTGTACTTGATTTTCAGAAAGTTGAGGATGTATCGGGAGAACTCGTGGTTCTGGTAAATCAATTAGAAAAATTGTATTCCCAAGAATAAGCATTCCATCGTTTGGATATGGAAATGTTGATCCCATGTATATAGGAAAGGTTACATTGGATTCAAACTCTTTGATAAATAGCAAATAATCTGATACTTTATATTTATCAACACTCAAATACGATTCAACATCATCAGGGTGCAAACTATTGAAAAGCTGAGAATCTATCCAACCACAATAATCGCAATCTAGGGTCTTGATTTTCATCCATTTTCCACGCTCCTCGATCACTTTATAAGGATCTCCAAAAATAAGTTGAGAACACATTTCAGCGTTGTGCCCTGGTTCTGAACGCATGGCAATTAAAGCCAGATGTGTTACCCCAAATTTTTCCATTCTATGTAGTTTTTAAAATGGGAGATCATCCTGACCTTCATCAACAAAAGTTCCTTCGAATTCTGAAGGAAGCTCATTCGCTGTAGGATATGTTGGAGTTGATGACATTTGTTGAGGTGCAACCTGTGGAGAAGCAACAGCCGTTTCAAGTTTCCATGCTTTCACATCTGTATACCATTTCCCATTATACTCTCTGGATTCCACATGAAAAGACATAACCACTTGATCTCCAATATTTATAGATTGCAATATATCTGCTTTATCACCCCATAAGTTCGCACAAATCTTTTTGGGATATGTTTCTATAGTTTCAATCACAAACTCTTGTTTTTGCCAACTGGTTCCTGTTTTCCCAACACCTGATTGTAAAGGTAATTTCTGTATTAATTTTCCGCTAATTTCCATATCTTGTCACTTTTTTTATTTTAAACTAATATTATTTGTCCGAAGTCTGTAGTCCGTTGTCTGCAGTCTCTAATTCTTTTTCTTCTTCCCAAACACCGACACATGGATATATCTATCAGGATTCTGTTTAATATCAATCAAAAGTTTGTTTAGATTGTCAGTAGATTCAGATAAATTTTTGTACAATACTTCGTCATTTACTAATTTTCCTAAATCACCCTCCCCTTTATTGATTTTGTCAATAACTTGTTGAAGTTCAGTGATTGTTTGATTTGCATTTAAGATAACTTTAGCCAAATCCTCTTTAGCAATATCGCTAGAAATTTTATCAAAATTATCAATAATTTGTTTTAATTTAGGAGATTCGTTTTTTAAAGTTAAACTAAATTCATCTAAATTAGTAACAATTTTACCGAATTTATTTTTGTTTTGACTCAGAATAGCATTTAATTCAGCTGTAGTGTTCTCTAAATTTGAAAATATTGTTTGTAAAGATGAAGAACCAGTTTCAGAGTGCATAATCTCTTTGAGAGCTAAAGCAACGGTATCAATTGAGGTCATTATTGAACCCAATTTATCTTTAATCTCATCAAAACCATCAGTTAATGCGGGTATTAATGCACAACTTAAAGTGTCATTATTATTAGCCATTGTTGGACTAATTCCCATTTTTAAATTGATAACTAATCCACCAAGAACATCCTTTGAGCCCAATTCAAAACGGGAATCAATTGGAATATTCATCTCCTCATTTATCACGATTTCAGCGCAAACTCTTGCAGGAGTATCTTTAGTTAATGAAATGGCAGTCACTTTACCAATTTTGTAACCATTTACAAAGACTGCGGTTCCTTGAGGCATTCCAGCCGCATTGTCAAAAACAGCATACAAATATTTTTTACTTCCAAATATTTCTGAACCTTTTAAAAAATTGGCTCCAATATAAAAAACAATAAGTGCTGATATACAAAATATTGCAACCTTGATAGCTTTGGCACTTTTTATTTTGTCAAGTGCTTTTTTTTCATTCTCTTTTTCTTCAGATTTCATATGAATTTCTTTAATTTTCAAGGGTGCAAAGATACAAAATAATGTGCAAATTTGATCAAAAGTTTTTTTTCAAATATTGAATCTAAGTTGAAAATATTATTTTTAAAAATCACTAGTTTTAGGGATTGAATTTACAATTTTTTTAATTTACTTTTGCATCATACAATATTGAAACTAAGTTTTTATGGAAAATCATCACATTCATGAACATCATCATGACCACCACTCTCACTCAGCTTTACATGGGAAAAATTTACTGCTGGTAACATTACTAAATGTAGTTATTACTGTTGCTGAAATAGTTGGAGGATTACTTTCAAATAGTTTAGCACTACTTTCTGATGCTGTCCATAACCTAGGAGACACCTTGGCCCTTCTATTTGCTTTTGTAGCCAATAAATTAGGAAATAAAGAGCCAGATATGAAACGAACTTTTGGATACAAAAGAGTAGAGATACTTACTGCTCTGCTAAATGCCCTGATATTAATCTCAATTTGCATTTTTCTTTTCAAAGAAGCATACGATAGATTTATCGATCCTCAGCCCATTAAAGGAATGTTGATGTTAATTGTCGCAGTCATTGGCTTACTAGCTAATGGATTTTCAGTATTAATACTTCAAAAAGATAAAGATAAAAATATCAATATCAGAGCAGCATATTTGCATTTATTGGGTGATACATTATCTTCAGTGGCCGTAATAATTGGAGGTGTTGCGATTTGGCTTTTCAACATCGTCTGGATCGATCCATTAATAACTATTTTAGTTGGAATCTATATCATTTATCATGCTTGGGAAGTGCTGAAACAAGCAACAAACATTTTGATGCAATCTGCTCCTAATCATATCAATCTACTATCAATTGTAAACGAGATTGAATCTCTTCCAGATGTTAAAGATATTCATCATATCCATCTTTGGCAACTAAATGAGGAACAACTTCATTTTGAAGCACATGTAAATGTAAATGACAATATTGATATGTTAAAAGTGATGGAACTCCGTCATGAAATTGAACATATTTTGGAACACCATACAATAGAACATACTACTTTACAAATTGGATACAATTGTTGTAACGGTCAAGAGAAACTGATTGTAACTGAAAATAAAGAATAGATAATTTATAAGTAAGGGCCCCTTACGGAGCCCTTACTTATTTGATATTAATACTTTTTCCTTTCGGTGTAGTACGTATGGAGCAATTTATGCGATTTATGTCCATTAGGTTCCCCTAAAAACTCTTCATAAATAGCTTTAATTTCTGGATTTTCGTGAGATTTTCTCCATTTCATACCTTCATCTTCGCGATAGGTAGCATCAGTACGTGCGGTACGGATTTTGATATTGGTTGGAATTGGTTGACCACCACCACCAATACATCCACCTGGACAAGCCATAATTTCGATGAAATGTAATTCAATAGTTTTATCTCTAACGGCATTCATTAATTTTCTAGCATTTGCCAAACCATGAGCGATACCCACTTTTAGTTCAACACCTTCTAAGAATTTGTACTCTTCCTTAACATTATCGATCAATAAAGAAGCTGTTTTAACACCTGTCATACCACGAACTGGTAAAACTCTTAAGCCATCAAATGGAATTTCTCTACCAGTAACTATTTCATATACAGTACGAATAGCTGCTTCCATAACACCTCCGGATACGCCGAAGATAACACCAGCCCCTGTAGAAGCACCCATGATACTATCATAAGGTTCATCCTCTAAGGTTCTTACAGCAATACCAGATTGACGTATCATGGATGATAATTCACGAGTAGTTAAAACATAATCTACATCTTTATATCCACTATCACGCATTTCAGGACGATTTGCCTCAAATTTCTTTGCGGTACAAGGCATAATAGAAACACTGATCATATCTTTAGGATCAATCCCTTTTTTCTCTGCATAAAAGGTTTTTGCTAATGCACCAAACATTTGTTGTGGTGATTTACAAGTGGAAAGATTTGGAAGTAATTCAGGGAAAGCATGTTCAATGAATTTCACCCAACCTGGTGAACATGAGGTCATCATGGGTAATGAAACCGATTTATCACCATCAACTAAAGCTTTTTTCAATCTGTGTAATAATTCTGTTCCTTCTTCAATAATGGTTAAGTCAGCGGTAAAATCTGTATCTAAAACTGAATCAAAGCCCATTCTTCTAAGAGAAGAAACCATTCTTCCAGTAACAGAATTTCCTGGTCTTAAATTGAACAACTCACCTAATGCAACTCTGGTAGCTGGTGCAGTTTGAACAACTACATGTTTTGAAGAATCATAAATTGCATCCCAAACTTCTTCAATATAATTTTTCTCAACAAGAGCACCTGTAGGACAACGGTTAATACATTGACCACAATTAGTACAAACCACCTCATTCATAGGCATATCCATAAATGTAGACATGATGGTTTTGTTTCCTTTACCTGCCATTGTTAAAGCATTAACGCCTTGTAATTCAGCACAAGTTCTCACACAACGTGTACATCGAATACATTTAGTTTCATCTCTTAAAATTGATGGAGAGGAGGAATCTGGTTTTTTATTTTTACGTAAACTGATAAACAATTCTTCATCTGTTCTATATTCAAGGGCTAACTTTTGTAATTCACAACTGTTGTTATGTGTACATTTGATACAGTTAATGTTGTGTTCGGTCAATAATAACTCTAAGATATGTTTTCTTGCTTGTCTGATTTGGTGAGAGTTTGTAGTAATATTCATTTTTTCACCTACGGGAGTTGCACAAGCCGCGACTAAGTTATTTGGGCCATTCATCTCAACAACACAAATTCTACAATTACCAGAAATACAAAGATCTTCATGGTGACATAATGTAGGAATATGTACATTGATCGATTTAGCGGCATTTAAGATTGTTGTACCCTCGTCCACTTTAAGGGCTACTCCATTTATGGTTAAATTTATTTTTTTCATAATTTTTCCTCCTATTAATAAACGATTTCTTCTCTGAAGTTTCCAATAATTGATGTAAATGCATTTCCAACAGATCTACCTAATCCGCATTTAGAAGCATATTTCATAGTGTGTGCAAGCTTCAAAAGATCATCAAGATATGTTTTTGGTTTTTCTTTCCTTTTAACAGCTTGAATACCGTGAAGTAATTGTTGTGTTCCAACACGGCAAGGAGTACATTGACCACAAGATTCCTCTTCAAAGAAAATTAGATAATTTTCAAGGATATTGTACATAGAACGGGAAGAATTGAAAACTTTCATAGATCCACCTGTAGGTACACCTTCATACCCAATAATTGTATGAGGGAACTCTTTACGTGGAACGCAAAAACCAGATGCACCTCCTACTTGAACTGCTTTGGTGTCTCCATCTCCAAATTCATCAACAAATTGTTGCACAGTTAGCCCTAATTCCAATTCAAAAATACCCTCTTTACAACAGTCGCCTGAAACTGAAAACAATTTTGATCCTTGAGATGCTTTTGTCCCTAATTTTATGTACTCTTTTGAACCAATATCAGCAATAATTAATGTATTTACAAAAGTTTCAACATTGTTTACAACAGTAGGTTTACCAAGGTATCCACTTTCTACTGGATAAGGTGGTTTATTTGTTGGTTCTCCTCTATGACCTTCCATAGATCTCAATAAAGAGGTTTCTTCTCCACAAATGTAAGCACCTGCACCAAATCTTAAATCTAAATGAAAATGAATTCCTAAATGTTTAAGTTGTGCTTCCATTCTATCAATCGCTAATTTAAGCTTGGTTGATAAGAATTTATATTCAGCACGTAAATAAATAAATCCCTCTTTTGCACCTACAATATACGCTGCCAATGCCATACCATAGATAACTTTATCAGTAGAACGATCTAAGATTTCTCTATCTTTAAAAGTTCCTGGTTCCCCTTCATCTGCATTACAAATTACATATTTTATATCTGATTCTTGTTGTTTAACAAGTTTCCATTTCAATCCAGTAGGAAAACCAGCGCCACCTCTTCCTTTTAAACCTGAATCTAAAAGTTCTTGTAAGTATGCATCTTTTCCCATTTTCATGACGTGTTGCATCAAAGCTGGACAATCCATGTCTTCTTTGAAAATTAACTCGGTTCTTTTTAATTCTGTCGCCATATTATTTAATTTTTTAATTCTTAAACTTATTTTTTCATGTAACTTAAAAGGATATCCTTTACATTTTCTGGTGTTAACTCAGTATACACCTCATCATTTATGAGCATTGCGGGACCTTTATGGCACCAGCCCAAACAATTTGTGTATTCCAG
>JBLJBB010000009.1:0-14455 GCA_047638115.1 Bacteroidales bacterium
GGAACGCCTAGCAGAACACAGGGCAGGCAGAGCGACCCTGGGAGCTACTGCCTGCCCGATGTTATGCTTGGCGGAACAGCGAGGAGTACCCGCCGGATGCCGACCCTTTGGCTAGCGATGGGGAGCATTTTCGAAAGGTTGAGAATTGAGTTGAGCGAAGACAAAGGGGAACGCCCTTATTATCCCAATAAATGTGGTGCAAAATAGTTGATCCACGATTTGTAAGTGTCCTGTGCGGATAAAATAGTGTCATTTAAATACCCTTTGATATGAGGAAATTCTCGTAATCCTCTGTAGTAAAACTGTTTATGATTGTTGTCAATAATAAAAGGGATGATCCCAATTTTTAAACATTCCCTAAACATAATGAGTCGTCCTACTCTGCCGTTGCCATCTTGAAAAGGATGTATGGACTCAAATCGATAATGGTATTCAATAATATGCTCAATGGTTATTTCAGGAATCGATAAATACCAGTTGTTCAATTGATTCATCTCATCATCAACATCTTTGGGTAGTGTTGTTTCAAAACCACCCACTTCATTAGGAAGTGCTTTCCATGCGCCCACTTTGAACCATTTTTGATGAGCATCTGACGTGCTGCTTTTAAGAATTTTATGAAACTCTTGAATGATTTGGTTGCTTAGATTTTCATGGGCAGTATCTAACAAAAAATCAAATGCAATGAAATGGTTTGACATCTCAATGATATCATCAATCGGCACCGCTTCCTCCTCTTTAAACCCAATCGTTCTTGTCTCAAAAATATATCGAGTCTGCTCTTCTGTTAGTTTACTCCCTTCAATTTTATTTGAATTATAGGCCAAATGGATTTGTGTTTTATGATATAATCCTCCCTTTTGTTTTATATCTTTTTCATTTTTAAGAAAGGATAATAACATACTCATATATTTTAATGTTTTTTGGAAAATATCCACAAAAATACAACTTTTTTAGTTCCGATAAATAGATTTTATTTTTCTTTTCACATTAAAATTTCAATTTGTAGAGACGATATACACATTTTCTTTACGTCATTTTCTTCTGTGGATCTATTTATAAAAATTGGGTGAAATCCCTGCAAATTTCATCTCCTCTTTCTCCTTACTTATGATGGTTCTGCAAATGTCAATCTGTTGTGTACAAGTCAAATTCATCATCTCTAAAAGTTCAACGATATAGGTTTCTTCAATCGCAAAACCCTCTAATAGTGTGTTTTGTATTTTTGAGGATAGAAATTTTTCAAAGGTTCTCTTTAAGTGAACCTGTAGTTGCTCATTTTTGACAGTTCGAAGATTTTTCTTCCCATTGGCTAATAAATATCCTGTTCTTGAATGGATGCCAGATAAGGAACTTAATCTTTCAATGCATGCGTTGATCTCAATGGGAATCGGTTTTTCAAGTTCAATTTGATATAGATGAACCTCTTTTTTGATCTCTTCTAAGGTAATCATGGTAGTAGTTTTTAGTTTTTATTAGTGTTATTAGATCTATGTATCAACTCAATATTTGATGTTGCAAATTTACAAACAAATTAGTGAAATTCTAACTTAAATGTTAAAAAAAAATGTGACAAAGTAAAAATTAAAGCGTGAAGAAGTATAACGGAACACTCATCCCTAAATCCTCCAAAAAAGATCAATACTCATATAGTTTTGGTCAAACTTTGTTCTTATACGTTTGTCCCAATTATACGGGATGAAATGGTAATAAACTCCAAGTCCATAATAGCTTGTTTTTCCTGCAGAAATCATGGATGTAAAACCCATGGTTAGGTTTAAAGTAGAGGGGAAATAATTTCGGAATTCTTCTTCAGAGATCTCTTCAACAATTTTTGTAGTGATAAATTCAAAACCGACACCAATTTTAGGATGAATAAGAAGTTTATTGTTTTTGTTAACGTAAAAATCTACCATTTTAAAACCTGTTATTACAGAAAAATCACCCGCTGTTTTTGCTTTTATATCATGCAAATAGTTCAAAGCGTAAAAGATGTAATTTTGAGGTTTATATGCAAATTTAAAATTCATTGAGAAATCAACCATCCATTTTGCATACATCGGAGTAGAATAACCTATAGTTAATTTGTGTGAAGCACCTAAATTTTTACTCGACCCAAAAGGGAAATGAACACCCGTTCCTATAATTAAAGCTGGGTATTGATCCCTCTCTTTGCGGTACTCTTTTCTCATATAACTCCCAATAACGGAGTTTTTATGCTCTTTTTTAATAGCTAATATCTCAAAATCACTAATCTCTCCTGTAAATAGATGCGTGATAAGTTTCTCATCTATAGAATTAAAAGTTGAATCTTTTAGAAATTTTGCTCGGTTAACCAACATGGTGTCTAAGGGAGAATTTAAAGGTAAATAACCATAATAAACAACATTGTCTATATAAAAATCGTGATAGTTAAACTCTTGAGCATCTGTTACTCTATTTCTAAAGATTTCATAATATCCTTCATTAAAATAATCTTGAACAGCCAATTCCATATTTTGTTTTTGGAGTAACTCTTCCATAATGATAGTTCTTAGGGTTGGTTCATGGTATCCACAAGAATCTATCCACAAATCGATTGTAGGGAAAAATTGTTCAAAATTATTTTGTGTAAATTGATGAATAAAAAGATCCTGCACTTGTTGTGTTACTCTAATAGCACGAAGAGAGTCCGTATTATAAGTGGTTAGGGTGTCGTTTTGTCCATAAACAAAACTGAAAAGGAGAAAGGAGGTTATTAAAGCGAGTCTTTTCATCTTTATATTTTGGCAAAAGTATATATTTTTTGAAATATGTGAAAAAGTTTGTATTTTTGCTTTTTATAGACTTGAAACTAGATGCTATGTTAAAGATCCCTTTTTTAAAAAATTGTATTCCTATAATTTTTTTTGCACTATTCTTTATTTGTTCTCCAACTTATGCCAGAGCGGGAGAATTTAATCTTGGAAAAGATAGTGTTTCAAAATTTATAATGTTGTCAGGAAGTTTGAACTATGCTGTGTACCGCGATTTTGCAACATCTCCCCTTTTTTATGATGTTTTTGGAGGAGGAGTTGGCTTTGGAAGATTATACACTACTCCAAAATGGGATCATTTGGTGGATCTAAATTTGAATGCACATATTGGAAATGCACAATTTTTCAATATAAATTTATATTATCACTATGTACATAATCTTCCTATTTTTAAGTCACCAAAATTGATTTTTAAATTGGGAGGAGCATTTCACTTTACACAAAATGTTAGGATTAATCCACCTCTAAGAAACGCACAAGCTGGACTTGAGTCTATCATGAATCTGATGTTAGTTGGGAAATTAAATTGGGATATCTCTAGAACAACAACAAAAACAATAAAATTTTTAGGAATTAAAAAAGAAAAAACTCCATTAAAAAGGGAGCTTTCAGTTCAATGTCAAGTTGGATTACTCAATTTTAATCACAGACCCTCACAATACTCATTTGTATATTTGGGATCGATAGATGGAACGGCAACGAATCCAGCGATGTGGTTGTTTGATGAATACTCTTGGTCTTTGAATGGATGGAGATTGGGAACTCAAATTGAATACTCTTGGTATAAAAGTACAGGAAATGGAAGAAAAGTTGCCTATATCTGGGAAGCGGCTCATTGTCCAGGCAATTTTGAAGCGTTCCAAATGGGGATTCATAAAATTCAATACACCATTATCATCAACAATAACAAATAGTACATTATGAAAAAAATCTTACTAATTATAATTACGGTTTTGGTATTCTCTTCTTGCGAAAAGTTGTTTTTTGAGAAAGATATTCAAAGCGTAGATCCTTATGTTAATTTCGATTATTTATGGTCACAATTAGATCAGAAATACAGCTATTTTACTTTTAAAGATCTAAATTGGGATGAAATTAAAGTAAGATATCGTGCACAACTGTCAAAGGATATGTCACAAGAAGAATTGTTTGATGTGATGGCTCGTATGATGAATGAATTAAGAGATGATCATGCAAATTTAATTTCCGACTTTAATATTTCACGATACGATTTACCATTATTGCACGAATCCAACTATAGTGAACATGTGGTACAGAAGTATTATATTCCAAATTATAAAACAATTGGTGGTTTTACCCATAATAAAATTTTGAACTCAAATATTGGGTATATACGTTACAGTTCTTTTTCAAATGAGATAACTCCGGAGCAGATGAGTTATCTTACAAATTATTACAAAGATACAGATGGATTAATTCTCGATCTAAGATCTAATGGTGGAGGTTCAGTGACCAATATTCCAATAATTTTAGAAGCATTTAGTAATGCAAGAACGCTAGCTGCCTACACAATCCACAGAAATGGGCCTGGACGAGATGAATTTGGAAACAGAGAAACGATACATATTTTAAAGGGTAGCGGCACAATATATCAGAAACCTGTAATGGTATTGATTGATCGATACTCATATAGTGCAACTACATTTTTTTCCGTTTGTACAAAAGCATTTGATCACATCCAATTGGTAGGAGATACTACTGGTGGTGGAGGGGGTTTACCCAATGGTGGACAACTTCCCAATGGCTGGTTTTATCGATTTAGCGTGTCTCAAATCTTAGATTTGCAAGGAAATAATTATGCAGAATCTGGTGTTCCTCCTGATTTTGTAGCCACTTTTAATTGGAACGATATGACCAAAGATGAGATCATTGAAGCAGCTATTGATATTATTTATGATCAAAAGAAAAAAGGAAAGTAGTTCATGGTTAAAAACTACATCTCCTTTTTAAAAAAGTAAAATAAGATAATAAGTCGATTATTTCAGATCTGCTTCTTCGAAGTTAAGGTAAGAACATAACATACTTGGTACATCCACTTTATCACATTCAATTTCAGATATGGCGGTTAACCCTTTTTCTGTAAGTGAGAAGTACATTTGACGTTTATCAGAGGGCCCAAATTCTCTGATAATTAACCCTTTTTTTTCTGTTGATGTAATCACTTTAGAAGTATTTGAAGCCGTAAGTCCTAATGCATTGGCAATCTCACCAGAGGTCAATACCCCGTTAGTGTGTAAGCTACACAGTAACATTCCCTCATTTAAATTGAGATTGTGCATTTGCTGGAATTGTGTTTCAAATTCAGATATGGCACGATATATATCTCTTATTCTACAAAGTGTTTTCATGTAAAAGACTCCCTATTTTTATTACTTAACTGACAATACGTTAGCAATCACATCTTTGAGTGTACTTTTTGGAAGAGCTCCCTGTGCCATTTGAGGTTTGTCATTCATAGGTACAAACAAAAGAGTAGGAATGCTTTGGATGCCAAATGCTGCTGCAAGTTCTTGTTCAGCTTCAGTGTCAATTTTGTATACATACATTTTACCTTCGTACTCTCCGGCAAGTTCTTCTAAAACTGGAGCTACTTGTTTGCATGGTCCACACCAGTCAGCATAAAAATCGATAATGGCAGGTTTATCCCCTAAATAGTTCCATTCAGTAGGATTGGTTTCATAGTTAACAACTTTTTTTAAGAAGTCAGCTTTTGTTAATTGAATTGCTTTCATTTTTTATTTTAAATTTAAAGGTTTAATATCATCTTTATATACTTGTTTTACATCAGAAGATGGCGCTGTGGAAAAATCTATTCATTAGTGTTTTCCTCCGTATTATTTGCCTTTTTTTCCTCTTTTTTGAACATACTAAAAATCAATCCTCCCAGAATCATACCATAGATAGTGCTATTAATTGGTGATGAGGTGATCGCACATGCTCCACTTTCACAACCAACTAGTTTCCAGTATAAAAACCCAGCAATAGCACCAATGGGGATACCTATAATAGTTAGCTTATGCTTGATTATAAATTGTTTTATTTTTTCCATCATTCTTTTGTTTCAATTTGATACTGCAAAAATACAAAAAAATTTCCAATGGAAATTGTTTCCATTGGAAATTTTATAAAATATTTTATATATAATTGATTTATAGAACAATAAAATTTATAAATCTATATAAAAATGGTAAAATAGATGGGTTTTTAGTTAATACTAAACTTTTTCAAGTCCCATTTTTAGATCATTTATGATATCATTTACACTTTCGATACCCACAGCGAAGCGAATAAGGTCATCAGTGATACCTGCTTTTAATTTACCTTCTTTAGTTACTTTTGAGTGTGTCATAGAAGCTGGATGTTGAATAAGTGTTTCAACTCCACCTAAAGAAACGGCTAAAAGAGCTAAATGCACATTGTCCATCAATTTCTTAGCACCTTCAAATCCACTTTTTAATCCAAAGCTGATCATACTTCCTGAGGATTTCATTTGTTTTTGACCTAATTCATATTGAGGATGAGATTTTAGGCCTGGGTATTTAACCCAAGCTACTTTTGGGTGAGCTTCAAGGTATTCTGCGACTTTCATAGCATTTTCAGTAGCTCTATCGATACGAATTGAAAGTGTTTTAATACCTCTTAACACCATATATGCTTGATGTGGATCCATATTGCAACCTAAGCTAACCATCATTCCTCTAAGTGTTTTATATACTGTAGGATCTTTAGCAATTACAACACCTGCAACGATATCTGCATGTCCATTGATCGATTTAGTCATAGAGTGCATTACAATATCTGCTCCTAAATTGAGAGGTTGTTGAAGATAAGGACTGCAAAATGTATTATCAACGGCAAGAAGAGCACCATGTCTGTGAGCTATTTCTGCACACGCTTTGATATCAGCAATATCCATAGTTGGATTTGCAGGAGTTTCAATAAACAGAATTTTAGTATTTGGACGAAAAGCGGCTTCAATTTTTTCTAAATTGGTTGTATCCACAAAAGTGCTTTCAACACCGTATTTTGGGTAATGGTTTTCTAAGATAGCTCTACTAGGACCATAAACAGCTTCAGTGGAAACAATATGATCACCACCACCAAGAATCCCTTGGTAAATAATATTAACAGCAGCCATACCTGAAGAAACAGCGATGGCTCTATATCCATTTTCCAATAATGCTATTTGTCTTTCTAACGCATCAATTGTTGGATTTCCAATACGAGTATAAATATACCCATCACTTTCTCCTGCAAAGCATTGAGCACCATGCTCAGCACTTTCAAAAGCGAATGTAGAACTTTGATAAATGGGAACAGCAGATGCTCCATAATTGTCTTTAATTTCACCACCGTGTATAAGCAGTGTGTCAAATTCTGAATGATTGTGATTCATTTTGTAAAATTAATTAATCGATTATTGATATAAGTTTTTGTGATATTTTTTCAAATTCTTGTATGATATGAGCATTATTTTGGTTAAAAATAGTTAGCCCTTTTTCAGCCATCTCTCCCACTTCCATTACTAGAGGTACTTGACCTAGAAGTTCAGTTTGAGCTTCAGCGGCTAAAAATTTACCTCCATCTTTTCCAAAAATGGCATATTTTTCATCGGGATGTTGAGCTGGAGTAAACCAAGACATATTTTCAACAATTCCCAAAACTGGAACATTCATGTGTGGGTCTAGAAACATGTAAACTGCTTTTCTTGCGTCATTTACAGCAATCTCTTGTGGGGTAGTAACGATTATTGCTCCAGTTAGATTGAGCTTTTGAATGGTTGTTAGTTGAATATCCCCTGTTCCTGGAGGGAAATCAATGATCATATAGTCGATCTCTCCCCATAAAGTGTTTTCTAACAACTGTGTTATTGCGTTAGAAGCCATGGGGCCTCTCCAAATTAATGGGCTCTCTTTCGCAACAAAGAATCCAATTGAGATCATCTTTATGCCATATTTTTCAATGGGGAAGAAGGTCTCTTTTTCATCAATTACTTTAACTTCAGGGTGAGCATCTTCAACCCCTAACATTTTAGGGATTGATGGTCCATATAGATCGGCATCAACTAAAGCAACTTTGTATCCTTGTCTCGCTAAAGTTACAGCCAAATTAACAGATATTGTTGATTTTCCAACACCACCTTTTCCAGAGGCAACAACGATCGTATTTTTAACTCCTTCTAATTTAATTTTTGGGTTTAATAAATCCATATTTTTGTTTTTTAATGATTACAACTATGATCATGACTACCATGTTCTTGACAAGTGCTTCCACTGTCAGATACTTGACCGAGTAAGTATTGTTGTACAACTTCTGTTGCATCTCCACGGCATCCTCTAATTACGCTAATTCCAGAGAAATTTAACACATTGATGGCACCTTCTCCAATACCACCTGCTAACATTAATTCAACACCATCTGCTGCTAAAGTGTTTGCAATGTTTGACTTACACCCACATCCTTGTGAGGAAGCGATTCTTTTAACTTCTGAAATCTCGTTGTTTTCAGAAATTGAGTAAACATTGTAAAATTCACAATGGCCAAAATGGGAATCAATTTGGTTACTTCCAGTAACGGGTACTGCTATTTTCATTTTGTTTTAATTTAAATTATTTTATTTTATTGATATTTTGTTAATAGAATTGAAATCATTTTTTTAATCGTCATAGTGTCATCTTTGTAAACAATCATTTGAATTTTTTTACTATCTAATAATGGTTTGATTTTTATTCCAAAATCACTTGAAATCACTTTTGATACACCTTTTTTACATAATAAATCAACCACATGTAAAGCGACCTCAATATCCAAATCTTTAAATGAATTCGGCAAGAATTCAACACCTTTGGTTTCAGTATCTATAATCACAAAACATTGGCATCTGGCAAACCTTTTGTCAATGTGTGCATTAAAACTATCACTTTGGGCAGAAATGGCAATTTTCATAAAGCCCCCTTTTTTGTTTTTCGACAATGAGATATATGGTTTTCAAAATTCTTGTCAAACCTATTCTCAAGTCTTTCAATTTGATTTAATCCACAAATCGGACAAATTAAGGTGTGATTTTCCACTTGTGTATTGTTAAAAATTGCTGGACAACTTTTACATTGATACCAGTCACTATCAAAATAGATTTTTCCACCTTCAATACAAATTTGAAGCCCTTCAACCATTGCTTTCGCAGTTTTTTGGCGTGCAATGCTGTAAATTCTGGTAAAAGTGGGGCGAGAAACACCCATCATTTGTGAGGCCTCACAATGGGTAAATTGATCGTAATCACACATCTTAATCGCTTCATACTCCTCAATTTGAAGCATTATCTTTTCTACAGAATCAGTCAAAATACCATCTCCATAGGGTTTAAATCCTTTAATTTTTGGAGGAGAAGAAATTTTTCTGAGTACTGTTTTTCTTGGTGACATGTTCTTAACTTTTGTTCGTGGCAAAAGTAATGAACATATGTCAATAATGCAACTATTTTTTAATAAAAAAAACAATTTTTAAAATTGTATTTTTGAAGTGCTCATAATTTATGCATTATAAATTCGTTATTTTATTTGTAATCAATATCATAAAACTAATACCATGAAAAAAAATCTTCTATGTTTTATATTAATTTTTCTAAAACTAATTTTATTTGCTCAAGAACCTATAAAATCAAATAGCTGGGCAAATCAAGTTTTAGATAAAATGACTCTTGAGGAGAAAATTGCTCAACTTTTAGTAATTCGTATACACTCCAATTTTGATGAAAATTATAACATAAAAATTATCTCTGACATTGAAAAATATCAACCTGGTTCAGTCTGTTTTTTTCAAGGAGGTCCTTTGAGGGAGATCTCACTTACCAATAGAATTCAATCTGTGAGTAAAATCCCATTACTTATTGCCATGGATGCTGAATGGGGGCCCTCAATGAGATTAGACAGTTTGCCTAGATTTCCAAGAAATATGACTTTAGGAGCATTAGATTCAAAATATGATACTTTGATTTTTGAAATGGGAAGAGAGATTGGGGTCCAATGTAATGCATTAGGGATACATGTTAATTATGCACCGGTAATTGACGTGAATAACAATAGTAAAAATCCTGTAATCAACAGCAGATCTTTTGGTGAAAATAAATATTGGGTTGTTCGTAAAGGTCTTGCATACATGAATGGACTTCGTTCAGCGGGTGTAGTTCCTTGCGCTAAGCACTTTCCTGGTCATGGGGATACTGAAGTGGACTCACATTTGGGATTACCCGTTATCACTAAATCAAAAAATGAATTAGCAGACACAGAATTGTATCCTTTTGCAAAATTTATTGAGCAAAACGTTGAAATGATCATGGTTTCCCATCTCAATATACCAGCTTTAGATAGTGCTAAAAATTCAATTGCAACCTTGTCTTATCCTATAGTTACCCAACTCCTTAAAAACGAAATGGGATATCAAGGAATCATCGTAAGTGATGGTATGGAGATGGAGGGTTTAAGGAAATTTTACAAAAATGGTGCTGAAGCGGAAATTTTATGTTTACTTGCAGGAGTTGATCAATTATGTCTTCCTAATGATATGAGTGTTATTATTCCTGAAATCAAAAAAGCTGTTGAAAATGGAATCATTTCTGAAGCACAAATTAATGAGAAGTGTTTAAAAATTCTAAAACTTAAAGAACAGAAAGGGCTTACTCAATTTACGCCTCTATCAACCGACATAACATCTTGGTTTAATTTTGAGAAAACAAATCAACTTATTCAAAAGATTGAAACCAAAGCGTTAACTCTGTTAACTAACAAAGAAGGAATTATTCCAATTACCAATAGAACATACACGGCTGCTTTAATTTTTGGAGATCCAGAGACTACACCATTCTGTATTGAATTATGTAAAGCCCAAAAAATTCCATATTTTGTTCTTGACAAACAAATCAATCCAGCTGAATCACAAAGGGTTTTAAATAAATTATATGAATACCAAAATGTTATAGTGATTTATACCAATACCAATCAAAATCCATCTAAACAATATGGTATTACTCCTGCATCTGTTCAATATATTGAACAAATTGCAAAATATAAAAAAGTTATTTTAACACTTTTTGGAAATCCATATAGTTTGGAGCAATTTAAAAAAATTGACCATTTAAGTGCTGTGATTATAGCATATCAAAGGACACAATATAGTGTCGCTTCAACTTTAGATGGAATTTTTGGTAAAATAAGATTTGAGGGTTTTCTACCCGTTTCAACTTTAACATTTAAGTCTGGAACAAACTATTATACGAACACTTCATCTCGTGAAAATACTTCATTACTTTCCAAAAGAGAGGAACAAATCATTGATTCTATTGCATTAAGTGGGATTCAAAACAAATATTATCCGGGTTGTCAAGTGTTAGCGATTAAGAATGGGAGAACACTATTCAAAAAAAGTTATGGATATCTATCGTATGATCAAAAAACTGCAGTTAATGAAAAAACAATATATGATATTGCATCACTTACAAAAATTACTGCTACAACATTAGCGATAATGAAACTATATGAAGAAGGGAAAATAGGATTAAAAGATCCTGTGGAAAAATTTCTACCATTTTTCGTTGGAACTAGTGTTGGAAAATTGAAAGTTGATGAACTCTTAACTCACACCTCTGGATTACCTGCTTTTATTCCATTTTATTTGAAGTTAAATTCTGATAGTGTTAGATATTTATATGTCAACGACATACAAAACGAGATTTTTACAATTCCTGTAGCTAAAGGGATCTATCTTCATAAAGAGTATCCACAAATATTACTATCAGAAATAAAAAATTGCAAATTGAATGGTAAAAAATACAACTACAGCGATCTAGGTTTTATATTGTTAAAAGAGATAGTTGAATCTGTTTCACAAATACCATTTGATCAATATGTAACAGAAAATTTCTATAATCCATTAGGAATGTATAGTACCAAATTTAATCCAATAATACAAAAAGTTGATACTCAAAGGATTGCTCCGACTGAAAACGACGAACTATTTAGGATGCAAACGGTTCATGGGTATGTTCATGACCAAACGGCTGCTTTGTTTGGTGGTATTCAAGGTCATGCTGGACTTTTCTCAAATACAGAAGATTTAGGAATTTTATTTACGATGCTTCTGAGGGGAGGGGAGTATAGTGGAAAAAGATATTTTAAAGAATCTACGGTTAAATTGTTTACTTCATCTTATGCCATCAATAATTGTAGTGTAAGAGGGTTGGGGTTTTACACTCCGAGTCACTTGGAACAAAGTGAAATTCTTCCTAAAAATGCAAGTTCATTAACCTATGGGCATCAAGGTTTTACGGGAACAGTCGTGTGGGTAGATCCGAAAGAGCAGTTAATTTATATCTTTTTATCTAATCGAGTGCATCCAAATTCTGAACCAAATAATCTATCAAAAAGCAAAATTCGATTGATTTTACACGAAAAATTTTATGAGTTTTTAAGGTAGATAAATTTTATGTTATATAATATTATATATCAATTTATTAAGTTTTTTAAAAAATAGGATTTTTAAAAAACTTTTCGTTATCTTTGCAACCCAAATTATTTTTCACAATAAATTGATACAAAATACGATAAATATTAACAAATAACCAATAAAAGAAAAATTATGAAAAATTTGAAGCAATTATTTATCTTGAGCTTAGTTGCTCTCGTAATGTTTGGCTGCGGATTCGGCAAAATGGTTCCTAAGTCTCAAGTTCAAATGAAACTTGAAAATCCAGACTTAGAAAACAAAGGTGGAAAAGTGGAATATGTAGTAAAAGGTACAGTACCTCCAAAATTCTTGAAAAAGAAAGCTACTATGGATATTCAAGTTCCTGTCATCATGACCGATGAAAACGGAACAACTAAAGAAGTGATCAAAACTGTTAAATTAGTTGGTGAAAAATCTAAAGAAGAGGGTATTCGCATCCCTTACAAAACTGGTGGAAATTTTACAGTTTCTGGCTCTTTTGACTTTAAAGAAGAGTATGAAACTCAAAACATTTATGCTTTACAAACCGCTAGACTTAAGAAAAAGGAGTTCACTTATCCTGTTGAGTTAGTGACTGAAGGGATCTCAAATACAGCTTCTAAAATTGCAATTTATCCTTCATTAACTGATGATAAAGGTAATGGAACTTCATTATTTTTTGCTCCTCATAACTACAAACCTGAATTTATTTCTCAAGTGGGTACAATATACTTTGAATTAGATAGATCTAATTTAAATTGGAATCTTAAATTGAACAAAGATGTTACCTCTAAACAATTAGTGAAAGATTTTCAAGCATTTATGGATAACGCTATCGCAGATGGTCGTATTATTGACAAAGTGATTATTTCTGGATGGGCTTCTCCAGAAGGGGAAGAGTCTCGCAATCAAGGGCTTTCTGAAAAACGTTTTGAAGAGGGTAAAAAATGGTTTGAAGCACAACTTAGCGATTGGGCTAAAAAATATGCTAAAAAGAATAAATTGAAACTTAAAGATGTAAAACTTCCTGAAATCGTTTACGAAAACAATGCTAAAGGGGAAGACTGGATGGGTTTCCAAACTGCAGTTGAAAAATCTAATATCGCTGAGAAAAATAAAATTTTGAATGTTGTACAATCTCAACCTGATAACACTTCTAAAGAGCAAAAGATCAGAGAGATGACAGACATCTATCCTGAAATCGCAGATGCAATCCTTCCTCCTTTGAGAAGAGTTGAAATAACAATGGTTTGCAATAAAAACTTATTTACAGAACAACAAATTCCTGAAGTTGCTAAAAATGATCCTTCAAAACTTACTTTAAATGAAAGATTATTTGGTGCTGCTATGACTAAAGATTTATCTACAAAAGAGGCAATCTACAAAGCTATCATCGCTGAAACCTCTTATCAATCTGATTGGAGAGCATATAACAACTTAGCTGCTTTAGAGATCAATAAATTTATGACTGATGGCAATGCTGCTACTTTAAAAGCTGCTAAAGATCATTTAGAAAAAGCAAATGCAATCTCTCCAAATAATGGTATGATTTTAAACAATATGGCAATTGCTGATTTTCTTGCTGGTGACCTAAAAAATGCTAGAAACAATTTTGAAAGATCTGCTAAAGCTTCAGTTAATCCGATTAAACAAGATTATAATTTAGGTTTATTCAAGATTATAGAAGGTGATTATGCAGGTGCAAAACAATCAATGGGAAATAGAAGTTGCGATTATAGCATGGCTCTAGCTCAAATTCTTTCAAAAGATTATGCTGCTGCAAAATCTACATTAGAGTGTATTACTCCTAAAGATGCAAAAGTATATTACCTTTTAGCTGTTGTTGCTGCTCGCACTAATGCTGAACAAGATGTTTACAAAAACTTAGATGCTGCCATTAAAGCAGATGCTACGATGAAAGCAAAAGCTAAAAGAGATGCTGAATTTAAAAAATACAAAAAAACTGAACAATTTATGAAATTGGTTCAATAGTTTTTAAATCAATACATTAAAAAGGTCTGTACACTCTGTATGGACCTTTTTTTTTACCTTTTTAATTCTCATTTCTCCCTTGCGGGCTTTCTCGGTTCCGGCCTCACGCAAGAAGGGAGAAGGGGCAAGGGCTCAGGGCAAAGGTCTCAATGCGAAAGGAGGGGATCGCT
>JBLJBB010000010.1:0-118991 GCA_047638115.1 Bacteroidales bacterium
CTCATCATAATACGCTTCAATTTGTTCTACTGAATTTCCTTTATCCCATGGGAATGTTAAATAAGCAACATCTTTAATTTTCTTTTTATCGAAATAGTACTCCACATGACATTGGGCACACACTAATGACCTCATCTCTTGATGTGTAGCTTTCGTGATATCTTTTCCTTGACGTTTAAACGCTTCAATTAAAGCGGGGCGCGAGATTCTTAAATTCATAGTTTCCGCATCGTGACAATCAGCACAACCAATAGGATTAACCACTTGGTGCCCTTTGGTTTCCCATGTACCTTTATAAAATTCAGCAACACCCATCTCATTCATGAGTCTAGGTACATCTGGGCTTTTACAAGTCCAGCAAGTATTGGGTTCAGGGCTCTTCTCATCTCCCATAGGGGAACCAACTCTTAAAGTATTCCACACATCTTCAACAGCATAAAAGTGACCTCTTCCTTGATTATAATCTTTAGAAAAAGCGTAACCTGCCCACAGGATTACATAATCTGGATAGTGTTCTAACATATCCACTACTCCATTTCCACCGAATAAACTACGGAATGTAGTATCTGCAGTTTGATAATAAGATTGAAACTCTTTGGGAAAGTTCTCACCCCAAACTTCGTTTCTTGGTTCAAATTGAGAAAGTTTTACTTTAGGAGCATAGGCAAAAACAGCTTCAGCTCTCCGCTCCATAACTGATGAAGCAAGGAGTCCTAAAAGGAAAACAACAATCATAGTTACAAAAAACAATAGCCATCCTAGCCAAGGTTTTGATTTAATTTGTTCACTAATCGGTTTCATATCTATTGATTTTACTAATTTAATACTTTTTTAAGCCATTGTGGCACTGGACTTTGAGGAACTGGCGCTTTTGCATTGGGTGTACTACTTAAACTGTTTACTCTACCATGAGGGGTATCACGATGACACTCCCAACACAAACGCTCTTTCGTGATAAAGTCTGTTCTACCTGTCATGGATTGTAAACGTTTACTTTCAAGTAAATCTTGATGACAACGAATGCAGTTATTTTGAACCACTTTAATACCCGCTTCTCGGATATGAATCACTTGTGGTTCAGCACGTAATGTAAATATAGCCGAGTGTCGAAGACCATCTTCTGCTTTGAATTTGTAATGATTAAAGATGTTATCCTGAGGTACATGACAATCATTACAAACCGCCACTTCTCGATGAGAACTATGAAACCAAGTTGAATATTGAGGTGCCATAATGTGACAATTCACGCAAGTTGTAGGAGAATCAGACAAATATGAATGCGCTTTAGCAATGTAAAAAAGATAACCGCCAAGTCCAAATAAAATACCTAAAGTAATGATTACAGGAACTTTCCATTTATCAGGTGGGATAACAAAACGGAATAATTTTCGTATCATAAGCTCAAATTTTGTTGAACATGTTTATCGGGGCAAATATACATCAATATTTTATTAAAAACAAAAATTTTTAAAAATTTTTTCTTTGAATCAAAAATTCATAATACATTAACTCTGTGTTACTCTTTTTTAACTCTGTGTTACTCTGTGGTTAATTCATACTCAAAATTGTCCTGAAACCATTTTTTTATTACATTTGCAAATTATATTTTTCGTTTTATTAAACATCAATTTATGCCAATTCCAACATCAAGAACCAAAGAAAAAGGAACCATTGTGATCCATCAAGAATTGTGTATCGGTTGTGGTAAATGTGTTTCCGTTTTAATGGGATCAACAGATCGTTTGCTTCTATCCATTTTGTAAATTAGCTAATTCGTCATTTCATGAAAAAACTTCCTCTTTTTATACTCATAGTATTTTCCATTTTTTCTTCTTGGGGGCAATCCAACTCAGATAAAAAGGATCTTATTCAATATGTTAACCCTTTTATTGGGACTCAACGAATGGGACACACTTACCCTGGGGCAACGGTACCTTTCGGTTCGGTCCAATTGAGTCCAGATAACGATACTATTCCAATGTATGATGCCCAAAATCGATATATCAAAGAGGTGTACAAATATTGTGCAGGATACCAATATACGGATCAAACCATTGTAGGATTTAGTCATACCCATTTTAGTGGAACAGGACACTCAGATTTGGGAGATGTTTTAATCATGCCCACTGTTGGAGCTGTACAATTAAATCCAGGTACAGCAGAGCACCCTGAAAATGGATATCGCTCTACTTATGATAAAAACAGTGAGAAAGCAATTCCAAACTACTATTCTGTACTTTTAAAAGAGGATAATATTCTTGCAGAATTAACTACAACTACAAGGGTTGGCGTCCATCGCTATACTTTTCCAGAAACTGATAGCGCTCATATCATTTTGGACTTAAAACATGGGATTTACAACTATGAGGGTAAAAATGTTTGGACTTTTCTTCGCGTAGAAAACGATACACTCATTACTGGATATCGAATCACCAATGGATGGGCAAAAACCAGAACGGTTTACTTTGCCATCGCTTTTTCAAAACCATTTACAAATTTTGGTTTTGATTTTGCAAAAGAGAAATATCAAGGGTTTTGGAGACGATTTGACCTAAAAAATAACTTCCCAGAAGCTGCGGGGAGAGATCTTAAAGCTCATTTCGATTTTTCAATGTCAAATCAGGAACAACTCCTGCTGAAAGTGGCCATTTCACCAGTATCTACTCAAGGTGCAATTCAAAATCTTCTGGTTGAAACACCAAATTGGGATTTTGATGAGATCAAAGATCAAGGTCAACAACAATGGAATAATGAGTTAAACAAAATGGTTGTTGAAACTCTCAATGAAGACGATAAAGTTAACTTTTACACTTCTCTTTACCATACTTTCTTAGGGCCAACAGTGTATATGGATGTTGATGGACAGTACAAAGGATTAGATCAAAACATACATAAAGCTGACTCTTTTGTAAATTACACCTCTTTTTCTTTATGGGATACTTATCGTGCCTTACATCCTCTGTTTACCATTGTTCAATCCCAAAGAGCTTCAGACATGATCTCCTCCATGTTAGCTCATTATGATCAAAGTGTTCATAAAATGTTGCCTATCTGGTCTCACTATGGAAATGAAAATTGGTGTATGATTGGTTATCATGGTGTTTCAGTGATAGCAGATGCCTATGTTAAAGGGATTAGAGGTTTTGATGGCAAAAAAGCATTAGAAGCGTGCATTCAAACCGCTAACAACAGAAATTATGATGGATTGGGGTATTATATTGATTTAGGATATGTTCCAGAAGATAAAAGTTCTAACTCTGCATCAAAAACACTAGAGTTCGCTTATGATGATTGGTGTATTGCTCAATTGGCTCTTTCATTAGGAGAGACCAAAAATTATAATCTATTTATGAAAAGATCGGAAAATTATAAAAATATTTTTGACCCTTCAACAGGATTTATTCGACCTAAAAATAGTAATGGAAATTTTGTTTCACCTTTTGATCCTTTAAACACCCATGGACAAGGATTTATTGAAGGGAATGCATGGAACTATTCTTTGTATGTTCCTCAAAATGTGGATACACTGGCTAAGTTACTGGGTGGTAAAAAGAAACTTGAAAACTATCTTGATCAATTGTTCTCCATGCAACTTCCAGATAAGTATTTTGAAGATACAGAGGATGTTACCAGAGATGGGATCATTGGAAATTATGTACATGGAAATGAACCATCTCACCAATCTGCCTTTTTATATCATTGGACAAATGCACCCTGGAAAACGCAAGATAAAGTAAGAATGATCATGACTAAAATGTATCATACTCAACCATATGGATTGAGTGGGAATGATGATTTTGGACAAATGAGTGCCTGGTACGTTTTTAATGCTTTAGGATTTTATCCAGTTTGTCCAGGAAGTGACCGTTATTACATCGGTTCTCCAACGGTTCAAAGTGCTCAAATTGAGATTGAAAAAGGGAAATATTTTACTATTATTGTGAATAATCAATCTGAAAAAAATATTTATATACAAAAAATGGTTTTAAATGGTAAAGTACTAGACCGTATGTATATATCACATAGTGAAATTGTTAACGGTGGAAAATTAGAATTTACAATGGGAAGTAAAGCAAAAAAAATGAAATAAAAAAATTAATTGTTTGACTTTTGTAAAAAAAAGAGTTATATTTGCAGAATATTAATTATTAAGGTTATGAAAAAAGAAAACGAAAACAGTTCTGAAATGAACGTTCAAAGTGAGTTTTCAATTCAGAGACAGCAAGCCAATAGTAGCGAAAACCAAATTAATAATCCAATCTTAATTGTTGAAGATGATGATGTTAGTTTCCTTTTTTTAGCAACAATTTTAAAAAAAGCAAACTATAACTTTATAAGAACTACAAAAGGTGAAGATGCCATTGAAATTTTAAAAAAGGATCATAATTTTTTTCTCATTTTGATGGATATTAAAATGCCTGGATTAAATGGCATTGCCACTGTTGAAATTATCAGAAAGTTTAATACACAGATCCCAATAATCGCTCAAACTGCTTATGCTCTGTCAGGAGATAAAGAGACACTTTTAAAATCTGGATTTAATGAATACATCTCCAAACCCATCAAAAAAGATAAACTTTTTGAGATTATTAAAAAATATTCATAATTAATTCCTTGTTATTATGTCTGATTCTGTTCCTGTTGAAAGTACTTCATTATTAAATATTTCAAAACGAACATTATCAAATCTTATGGATAATCTTCCTGGTTTTTTCTATAGATGTAAAAATGACAAAGATTGGACTATGATTGTGATAACCGATGGGTGTAAAGAGTTGACAGGTTATGAAAGTTATGAATTAGAGAACAACAATGTGCTCTCTTTTAATGACCTAATTCATGATGATTTTAAAGAGACTTTATGGCAACAATGGCAAGAAATTTTGCCAAAACACCATAAGTTTTTTTATGAGTACAAAATAAATCACAAAGATGGATCTACTCGTTGGGTTTGGGAGCGTGGACAAGGGATTTATGATGAGAATGATAACTTAATTTACCTTGAAGGATTTATTATTGATATTACTGAAAGAGCTCAAAAAGAGGAACAACTTAAATATCAGGAACAGTTTAGAGAACTTCTAATTACCATTTCCTCAAAATTTATCAATTTGTCTATTGAAAAAATGGACGAAACGATTACTCAAACTTTAGCACAAATTGGGAAATTTGTAAATGCAGATAGGACATATATTTTTGAATTAGATCCTCATACTACCATCTCTTCAAACACTTTTGAATGGTGTAATGATGGGATTGAACCAGAAATTGAGAATTTACAAGAGATCCCTTTAGCTCCTGAATGGTTTGATGCATTTAATCATGCGCAAATTATGGTTATCGAAGATGTAGACACACTTCCTGAAGGTTATAACAAATCAGTTCTACAACCACAAGGTATAAAAAGTCTTTTAGCACTTCCTATGATGCATGAAGGCGCTTGTATCGGCTTTGTTGGTTTTGATTCCGTGAAATCAAAACATATTTATAACGAAGCTGAAATCCAACTTTTAAAAGTTTTTACGCAACTTCTATTGAATATAAAACTACGTATAAATATTGAAAAAGAGTTGATTGCTGCTAAGGAGAAAGCGGAAGAAAGTAATCGTCTAAAATCTCATTTTTTAGCCAATATGAGCCATGAGATCAGAACTCCGATGAATGGAATCCTTGGGTTTATGGATCTTTTAAAAGATATTAACCTTACTCATGAAGAGAGAGATTCATATATCTCAATTGTAAATAAAGGGGGTGAAAGATTACTGGATACCATTAATAATATTGTGGAAATGTCTAAAATTGAAGCTAGACAACAAAACTTAGATATTCATGAAGTTGACCTATCCGAAATGTTCATAGATCTTTATAATTTCTTTAAAGTTCAAACTAACGAGAAAAAAATTGATCTCATCCTAAAACTTCAACCAGATACTCAAAGCATAAAAATCTTTACTGATAGATTCAAATTTGAAGCAATCTTAACGAATTTAATAAAAAATGCGATAAAATTCACTTCAAAAGGATATATTGAATTTGGAAACATTACTTTGAATGAAAAAACAGTTTTTTATGTTAAAGATACTGGAATTGGGATCCCAAATGACCGACTAAACGCCATTTTTGACCGATTTGTTCAAGCAGATTTAAAAATTTCAAGACCCTATGAGGGTTCTGGTTTGGGATTAGCCATTGTTAAAGGATATATGGATATTTTAGGTGGAAATATTTGGGTTGAAAGTGAGGTTGGCGTAGGAAGTACTTTCTATTTCACTTTTTAAATGTCAAAAATCTAACTTTTATTATTTTTTTTGAATACAAATATAGCAACATATTTGTATCTTTGTATAATATTTTTTTTACGTTAAACAACTTATTATCAATGCCATTTTTGAAATTACATAAAGGGAAGGAACTTGAAATATTCTCCGCCGAAACGGAGACTGATTTGGAATTGCCCATTCTCCCATTTGCCATAAGTGCTGGATTCCCCTCCCCTGCTTTGGATTTTATAGATCTCTCCATCGATTTAAATAAACAACTTATTGAACACCCCTCCGCTACCTTTTATGGACGAGTGAAAGGGGAATCCATGAAAAATGCTGGAATCAATGATGGTGATTTGTTAATCATTGATAAAAGTATTGAACCTGCAGATGGAAAAATTGCTGTGTGTTATCTGGATGGTGAATTTACACTGAAAAGAATCAAAATTTTACCTGATGGGCTTTGGCTTATGCCCGAAAATGAAAAGTATAAACCTATTAAAATCGAAGAGGAAAACAATCTTACTATTTGGGGTATTGTAACCTATATCATTAAAAAACCAATCTAATGTTTGCTTTGATAGACTGTAATAATTTCTACGCATCCTGTGAACGGGTGTTTAGACCTGACCTTGTCGGAAAACCAATTGTGGTTTTGTCCAACAACGATGGGTGTGTTATTGCCAGAAGTAATGAAGCCAAAGCGATTGGAATCCCCATGGGCGCGCCTGCTTTCGAAAATGAAACCCTTTTCAAAGAACATCATGTAAACGTATTTTCTGCCAATTTTGCCCTTTATGGGGATATGAGTCATAGAGTGATGAGCATTCTAGAAGAGTATAGTCCTGAAATGGAGATCTATAGCATCGATGAAGCTTTCCTGAAATTAAAAAATTTTGAACGATTCAATCTCTACGATCATGGGAAATCAATGCGCAACAAAGTGCTCCGGTGGACTGGCATCCCAGTTAGCGTAGGAATAGCCCCTACTAAATCTTTGGCTAAAGTGGCAAACAGAATAGCTAAAAAATTCCCAGAACAAACTGGAAATGTGTATATTATTGATTCTGAAGAGAAAAAAATTAAAGCGCTCAAATGGCTCAAAGTGGAAGATGTTTGGGGGATTGGTAGACAACACACCAAACGATTGAATGCCAAAGGGATAAAAACTGCTTACGACTTTACAAAAATGGATCCCTATTGGGTACAAAAACATATGGCTATTGTTGGCGTACGACTCCAAAAAGACCTGAATGGAACCCCTACTCTGGATATGGAAAATGTACAACCCAAAAAAAATATAGCGACTACCAGAACTTTTGAAAAAAACTACACTAAATTGTCCGATCTTTCCGAAAGAGTGACCACTTTTGCGGTGTCTTGTTCAGAAAAACTAAGACTACAAAACTCGTGTTGTAACTCCTTGATGATCTTTGTACATACCAACTGGCATCGTAAAGATTTACAACAATATAGTCGTAACATTGTCGTAAAATTACCCTTCCCTACAAATTCTGCTATAGAATTAGCCAAATATGCAAATTTAGGACTTCAAAAAATATTCAAAGAGGGGTATCAATATAAAAAAGCGGGTGTAATCGTTATGGATTTTACACCAGAAGATGTTCAACAATTAGCCCTTTTTGAAAATCGAAATGAGAAACATATTCCACTTATGCAAGTTGTAGATAAACTTAATGCTTCTTTTGGGCAACAAAAAGTGAAATTGGGCTCTCAAGATCCTGAAAGAGTTTGGAAAATGAAACAAGAGAGACTATCCCCTAGATACACCACCAAATTATCCGATATTATTATAATTCACTGTTAATATGTGCTTCTTTTCACAAATATCCAAAGATGCTGTAGAACTTCAACACAGATTTAATGCTAAGTTTGAAGATGGTGCTTCATTTAAACCTATGGCTTACAATGCTTTCCAATTTCCTAAAACTCCATTGATCACTGATAAAAATCGAGAGTTGATTCAAATGTTTCAATGGGGATTGATTCCACATTGGGCTAAAAATGACGAGATTAAGAAAAACACTTTGAATGCAAGAATGGAGACCATTCACGAAAAACCATCATTTAAATACGCCATGCATAATCGCTGTTTAATCCTTTCTGATGGGTTTTTTGAATGGCAATGGCTTGATCCTAAAGGGAAACAAAAACAAAAATACACCATAACTTTGCCTGAAAATCAGCTATTTGCTTTTGCAGGTTTATACAACAACTGGGTAGATCCTGTAACCGGCGAAATCATCAATACTTATACGATCCTCACTACTGAAGCCAATGAGTTGATGAGTATTATTCATAATTCTAAAAAAAGGATGCCTCTAATCTTACACCCAGAAGATGAATCCCTTTGGCTTTCAGGTGAAAAATTGAATCAAAAAGAGATACAGTTAGTTGCTACACCCATATCATTGTAGATATTATAACAGATTTAAAGTAAAAAAACTTCTGTATTTTTGCATAAAAAATTACGATATGAATTTTAAAGAGAAAGAACTTATAATATTTGACTTAGATGGAACACTCATCAATAGTATTCCTGATATTGTGTTAGCCATAAATAAAATGTTAGCAAACTACAATGCAACTCCATTAACAGAACAACAAGTGGAACCATTGGTAGGAAATGGTGCTAAACTTCTGGTTAAAAGATCTCTGATGCTCTCTATGAATACTCAAGATGTATCTGATGATTTATTTGAAGAATCTTTCGCAAACTATTTTGCTGCTTACAGAGAATCGGTTTGTGTGAACACTTTTCTATATCCGGACGTACTTGAAACTTTACCTTATCTGTATGAAAAAGGGTATAAAATGGTGATTTGCAGCAACAAACCTTATGGTTTTATGGAACCCATTCTAGAAAAATTATCCATTAAACAATACTTTGAATATTGGATTGGTGAAGATTCTTTACCTGAAAAAAAACCAAATGCAGCTCCCCTTCTCCATGTGGCTCATAAAATGGAAACCAGTATAGACAAGTGCATTATGGTTGGAGATTCAAAAAACGATATCCTTGCAGCCCAAAATGCTGGCATTGAATCTATTGGCCTAACTTACGGATACAATTATAACGAAAATATTGCAGATTATAACCCTACCATAATTGTCGATAAATTTGCTGAACTCAAAAAACTTTTTTAAAATGGATAAAATTTATACAGTGGGTATTATTGGTGGTGGTGTTTCTGGAGTTGTTTCAGCATTACAATTAGCCAATAATGAGATAGATTCAATATTATTTGAAAAAGAGAAGAGTGTAGTGAACGGGCCTCCATTTTGCCATTTACATGCCGGAGGAAATCTTTATTTAGATATTTCTGAAGAACAATGTAAAATTCTTATGAAACAATCTATTGAGATGGCAAGATTATTTCCACAATCTATAGATGAAAGACCCACTTTTATTAGTATCCCAAAATCTGAAAAATACGAAGTAGCGCAAATTGAAAAACGACTCAAATTATTGGTTACCTACTACAAAAAATTAATTCAAGAGGATCCAGCCCATGAAGTTTTGGGTTCTCCTGAAGAGTATTATAAAATTTTCTCTAAAGATGATCTAGATAGATTAGCACTATTGCCCAGTGTAGCTCATCCCAAAACTCCCGATGAATGGATCATAAATAGTGCAAAATGGATCGATTACGAAAAATTAAAAATGCCTGTTGTACTAGTAGCAGAGTATGGTTGGAACCTTTTCAGATTAGGTTCTCAAGCGCAATTAGCATTAGTGAAAAGTGAACTTTGCGATTTTAAATTGAACACTTCAGTTGTGAGTATCCGAGATGTTAGAGATCAAAAATTGGATCACAACTGGATTATCAGTACGAATGACCAAAACTATAAGGTTAAGTATTTAGTCAATTCGTGTGGATTTAAAACCGGACTCATTGACCAGGTCTTACAATTAAAAACCAAACGTCTGATTGAATTTAAAGCGGCCTATGTTTCTCAATGGGATCCAATTCCAGGGTTAATCCCTGAATTTATTTTTCATGGAGAGCGAGGTACAACGCATGGAATGGCGCAACTTACCCCTTATCGCGACAATCTGTATCAAATACACGGAATGACATCTGACATTACGTTGTTTGAAAATGGGTTAGTTCAATCAAAAGAGAATGAAGTTCAACCTGAATTTGATGAAACTATTAATCAGAAATTAAATCGGGATTGGGCAGAAGATGAGATCAATATCAGAACAAAGAGAGGGATAGATTACATTTCACAATTTGTGCCAAACTTCAAGAGTGCTACGGTAGGTGGCCCCCCTTTGTTTGGTGCCCAGCAAATTCCGGGCAATGATTTAAGTTTGCGCGTTGGCGAGGTTAGTTTCCCATCCCCTTTTTATGCAAGAATTGAGATCATCAAAGCTTCCTCTGCGTTAACGGTTGCCAATCAAATCATCCAAAAGCTTCAGGATGAGAATCTTGTTCATATAGATAAAATTAAAACCAACCAAAATCAAATTTTAGATTCGATCCCGAAATCTGAAATCGACACGTTAGCTTCCCAGCTAGCTATTCAACGTGGCTACCCAGAGGCGATGTCTCGATTAGTAATTGAGAAGGGGTAAAAGTTGCTTTTGGGCATTCCCCCTCACTTCGTTCGGGGTCGGTCTCCGGCCCATACTCCGCATTCGCAAGGCAAGCGGGTCATCCGGCAGGCAGTAGCTTCCGTTGGTCGCTCTGCCTGCTCGGTGTCCCGCTAACCTTGCTCATTTGCGGGGTATTTGGCCTCCGCCCTAATGCAGCGGGGCGCATGGCTAATGGCCAATGGCTAAAAGCTGTCAGCTATCAGTTTTTGTATTTTGCTGATTTAGTGGCTGTTGTCCGCAGTCCGTTGTCCGTAGTCTGATTATTCTTTGTGATACACTGTGGTTAATTATTAAAAAAATGAACCCTAATACCTAAAACCCCAAAAAGTTAAGAGATTAGAATGATGCATGAAATATTTTTTAGATTATTTAGCCATTGTTAAAAATATTTTAATATCTTTGTAGATTAAAATTAAGTTCGTATATTTTAAAAGATAGCGCTAAACTTGAACCTTTAAAATTCTATATTATGACACCCACGCAGAACATTCAGGAAAAAATGATGACCAATCTTCATGAGATTCATTTTTACGACTTATTTGATCAAAATGAGATTCAAGAACTTCAAAATCTATTTTCTGATGCTCATGGTGTCTCATCCGTAATTACCGATTTAGAGGGTAATCTATTAACTACTCCAAGTAACTTTACCAGTTTATGTAAAATGGTAATAGCCAACTCTCCAGAGAACAAATCAAATTGTTTTGCTATGGAACAATGGGCTGATGGAATCAAAAAAAATGTTGATCAAACCATTGTTACTCCTTGTGCTAAAACAGGTTTATGGTTCGAAACAGCTTATATTTCAGTGGGGAATACACCTATTGCGATTTGGCAAATTGGACAAGTTAGAAGTATCTCCTACGATATCAATCAAATTGAAGAATATGCCGCAAAATGTAACATTGAACCGGATGTGTTTTTGAAAGCATATTTGAAAGTTCCTGTGGTTTCCATTTATCAATTTGAAAGAATTGCAAAACTTTTTTTCTTTTTTGCCAATGAACTATCAGAAAAAGCGTATAAAAATCTACTATTGAGTAAACAAATTATAGAGATTGAAGAGAGTGAAGCTAGGTTCAAAGCACTCCATGACGCTTCCTTTGGTGGAATTTGTATCCACGATTTCGGTTTGATTATGGATTGTAATCAAGGATTAAGCGATATGACTGGATATTCTCATGAAGAATTATTGAAATTGAATGCAATAGACCTTGTTTCTCCTGATTATAGAGATTATGCCCTTAATTTTGTGAAAATTGGATATGAGAAACCTTACGGAGTTATGGGGATACGCAAAAATGGAGAAGAGTATCCTCTTAGAGTACAAGGTAAAAACATTCCTTACAAAGGGAAAATGGTAAGAGCTACAGAGTTTAGAGATATTACTGAACAAAAACTGGAAGAAGCTGCTTTAGTTAGAGATAAAGAGGAAGCTTTGGAAATGAATAGATTACAATCTGAATTTATCGCAAATTTAAGTCATGAAATTAGAACTCCTATGAATGGGATTCTTGGATTTGTGGATCTACTGAAAGAGGATGACCTCACAAAAGAGGAAAAAATTGAATATATTGGAATCATTGAAAAAAGTGGAGATAGAATGTTAACCATTATCAATGAAGTTATCAGTATTTCGAAAATTGAAGCTGGCTCTATGAAAACTAATATTTCTACTTTCAACCTAAAAAATCAATTAGTGTTTGTATATGATACCTTTAAATCTGATGCAGAAAATAAAGGTATTGAATTTAAAATGAAATACTCTCCAGAAATTGAATCTGTAATTTTGAATTCCGATCAAGAAAAAACGGCATCAATACTCATCAACTTGGTTAAAAATGCAATCAAATATACAGAAACTGGCATAGTAGAGTTTGGTGTTGCCACAAAAAATAATCAACTAGAGTTTTATGTAAAAGATACTGGAATAGGAATAACTGTAGATCGACAAAAAAATATCTTTAAAAGATACAACACAGATCTTCAAGAGGGTGTTAATGCTCCAAAAGGACCCGGCTTAGGACTCTCCATTACCAAAGCATATGTTGAAATGCTTGGAGGTTCAATTTGGTTTACTAGTGAAGTGGGTGTTGGAACAACATTCTATTTTACATTAGCCACAGATATTACCAAACTTCGTGAAGACAAAACAGCTAAGGATCTAACAAACATTTTTAATATGGCTGATTTAACCAATCTAAATATTTTAATTGCAGAAGATGATGAAACATCAGAACTTCTACTTAGAACATATCTAGATCCTTATGCAACGAAAATCTTATCTGCAAAAAATGGAGAAGAAGCTGTCGAAATCTTTAAATCTAATCAAGATATTGATTTGATCATGATGGATATCCAAATGCCTCTTCTCAATGGATTACTTGCCACCGAACAAATCAGAACATTCAATAAAGATGTTATTATTATAGCTCAAACTGCTTTCGGATTATCTGGTGACCGTGATAAAGCAATTGCTGCAGGGTGTACTGATTATATTTCAAAACCTATCAAAAAAGAGGAATTAAAAAATATGATAAGAAAATACTTCTTATAAGTTTTTCAATTTCAAATGATTACACATTTTATTTTAATTATTGATATGATCAATAATTTTTATAGAAATTATTTAAAATATCTATATAAAAATTTTGTATACTTTTGGCAACAAATTGAAGATATCATAGTCTTACAAAATGAGTCTTCAATTTTTAGACAATTTTAAAAAACAATTAAAACTATACAAAATGAAAACTCCAATTCAAAAAATTACGGGCTTAATAGTTCTATCTTTCATAGCATTAGCTACATTTACAAGTTGCACAGATGATAGTTCTAACAATAACAACATCAATGATGTTGTAACTTCTACCTCTTGGAAAGTTACAAATTTCACGGAAGATGGGACTGATCAAACGTATCATTTTACAAATTATACTTTTACATTTGATGATAATGGAACTTTGTCTGCAACTAACGGAACCAACACATATAATGGAACTTGGACTAAAGGAACTGATGATAGTACTCCAAAATTAATTTTAACTTTCAGTATTTCCAGTGGACCATTTGAGGAGATAAGTGAAGATTGGCAAATCCTATCTTCAACCTCATCCTTAATTGATTTAAAACATATTAGTGGTGGAGATGGTAGTGTTGATCTATTAAAATTTGAGAAAAAATAACCTAATAATAATTTAAATATTTTGTATGAGAAAACTCCTTTTTACTATTATACTTGTAATTATTCAAATCACTTTATATTCACAAGTATGCCAACAAGCCGTTTGGGCAAAAAGTTTTGGAGGAAATTCTCAATACAATGGAATCGTAGATGGTGGAAGGAGATCTGATGCTCTTTTTACCATTTGTGGTTCTTTTGGAAACGCCAATTTAACGTTGGATGATGACACTTTATCTGCTGTGGGCTTCTATCACTATTTTTTAGGAACTCATGATACCTCTGGCACCTTTAACAACACTTCTATTGCTGCCTGGTACTCTAACTCTTCAGATATTTTAGTGATCAGAAAAATTCACATAGGGGTTGATAATAGTGTTTATATCACTGGGTATTGGAGAGGAATAACTGTTCATATTGCGGACTCTCTTTTACCTGTGGCTTCTCGAAACAGAATGTTTGTGGCGCGTTTTGATGCCAATTTGCAACATGTTTGGACAAAAGTGAGTGATAAAACCAGCGCAGATTGTCAGGCAAATAGTGTTACCTCTGATGCACAGAAAAATGTTTATGTAGGTGGTTCCTTTGAAGATAACATATTTAAAATAGGAACATTTACAGCAGATAATTATGGCGGCTGGAACATGTGGCGTGATGATGCTTTCTTGTTAAAATTGGACTCTTTAGGAAACCCTCAATATGTAAAAAATATTGGAACCCCTAGTGATGATGCTATCTTTGCAATGGTGACAGATCAGAATAATGATCTTTATATTTTTGGACATGCAGGATCCTCTACATCCATTTTTCAATTTGATGATCAAATAGCTGTTCCAGGAGGTGTTGCTGGATCATCTTTGTTTTATGGAAAATATTCTGGAGTGGATGGCCATTGTATTTGGGGAAAATTGGGAGGAAGTCTCTATTCTTCTGGTTATCTTTATGTGAGTGACATCACTATGCAAGAAAATAGTGCCATAATTATTTGTGGAACTATTGTTGGACAAGCTAACTTGTACCCACACACCTATTCAACCTATGACCAAAATGGGTATGTTGCAAAATTCCTCCTTAATGGGGATAATGTATGGTTAAAAACCATTGGGGGACAAAATACAAATGAAAATGCTTCCAGAGTATCATATTATAATGGTCAAATAGCTGTTGTTGGGGCACTTTATAGCAATCAACCCTATATGGGAACATTCCCAATGTACAGCACTTTATCTGGTGGAAGTCATAGGGCTTACAATGGGATGTTAGACACTTTGGGAAACACGATTTGGGCTAGAACTAATAAACTGGTCAACAGTGGATCAGACCAATACTATTATGGCTCTGTATTAATAGATAATGATGGAAATCAAATCATTTGGGGTAACTTTAAGGGCTCTCAAACTTGGTATCCAATTACTATAAACAATAGTTTAAGCAATTCAAAACTGTTTGGTGTTCGTTTTGCTCCATTTAATGGAAATCCAGCATTTACGGTTTCTGCAGGACCAGATAAAACAGCAACTTGTGGTACAAGTGTTCAATTGAATGGAGTTATTACTCCAACTACCAACGTTGCGTATGGATGGTATCCAGATTTAGGGTTTTCTTCCAATGGATCAAAAACCCCTTATGTTAATCCAGGTACTCCCACTACTTATATATTATATGCCACGTATCAAGGATGTGTCAAGTCTGATACCGTAAATGTCACCTATCCAAATCATGATTTAACTTTATCTGTTCCTGATTCTTACAGTTTCTGTGTAGGGGATAGTGTTCAAATTATGACTACTTGCAATCAGCCAACGGCGACCTTCAGTTGGATCCCTGCTGCATTTATTAATAGTGCAACCTCCCAAAACCCCATTGTTAAACCGGGATTAACAACTCAATATGTGGTTACAGCTACAAATGGTGGCTGTATTGCCATAGATACTGTTACCATTTTTGCAAGGCCTAAACCTTATGTTGCTCTACCAAAACAAGATATGTATACTATGTGGAGAACCCATTTGTGTGAAGGGGATACCATTCCTGTCTCTTTTGGAGATCCATTAAATAGTTACACTACTACTACACCGAATCTATTGCTCAACATGAACAATAATACGGCACAGTTACTTCCCATAAATGGTATTCTAAAAATCCAGGCAGTGAATAGTTTTGGTTGTATGTCTTCCGATAGTGTTAATGTTGTAGTACATAATAATCAAAGTGCTCCCCCAGTTCAAGGAACGGTAATTGATAGAATAAAATGCCCGGGAGATACAGCTTATTTTAATATTCAGTTTAACAGTTCCCTGGCTTATACTTTCCAATATAGCTGGTATGCAGGGTGGCAGGTGGATTCTTTGGATGGGTTAGGTTGGAGAGACATCCACCCTTATGATAATGATTTTGAAATCACAAATTATAGCGTTGGATATCCAACATCAGTATATTATTCAAAATTAAAATTGAATTATATTAACCAAAATATGAATGGGTTTAGATATAGACCCTTTGTTCATGACTATTGTTCTCCCAGAGGATTTGGAAATCATGGTCTGATTGTAGTTGGAGCACCCATTACAGTACAACCAAATGATATCACTTTATGTCAGGGAGTTACAGATTCCATCTCTGTGAACACCTCAGAAGCAACAGCGCTATTTAATTGGGAGATTCTTCAAAACGGGAGTTTTGTTCCTCTTGTTGAACAACCGGGAGTATTAGAACTTAACGGACGATTTTTGAGAATTGTCAATGCAAATAGTTCACTGGATAGTACTTTCGTAAGATGTAAAATCATTGGGTGTTCTGGGATCTCGGAAGTTTTTACACAATCTGCCCTTATCCGCGTGGTTCAAGGAGCCCAAATCATTTCTCATCCTGTTGGTGATACACTGTGTGATGGATCCATTACCTCTTTACAAGTGGTTGTTGATTCACCTAATCTTTACACATTTAGATGGTATCAAAATGATAATATGATAGTCAATAATACTACACATCTATTTGGTGTAAACACCCCAACATTGCAATTTGTTCCTATCACAACGCAACAAAGTGGAATGCAATATAAATGTGAAATTCTTAATGCACAGTGTAATGTTGGAATTTTTACAGCACCTACCAGTTTCGTTGTGGACAGTTTTCCCGTAGTTCACTTGAGTGGGTTAAATGATTCCTATTGTGTATATCACCCTTCATCAACTTTGATTGGGACTCCTGAGGGGGGTGTATTCTCGGGAAATGGAGTTACAGGAAATCAATTCTCTCCAGCCCTTGCAGGGATTGGTAACTGGCCGATTATTTACACTTTTTCTGATAATAATCAATGTACAGCTACTGATACTGTTTGGGTTGAAGTGGAGGGGTGTGATGGTGTCATTAATTATTCTCAAAATAGTTTTGAGATATATCCAAATCCATCAACGGGAATTTTCCAAATTAAAATGGAGAACTTCTCAGATGTTACTATTGAAGTTTTTTCGGTTTTGGGTCAGAAATTAGCAAAATTTTCATTTGCAGAGAATGAGAATATCTCTTTTAATCTTTCACATTTAGATTGTGGGGTGTATTTAATAAAGATGATTCAAAACGGCAAATCACAATATGCTAAAGTGATATTACAATAAGTTTTCCTACGAAGCCCTAACTGCATTAGGGATGTGGAGGGCGCCGTAGGCGGTACGAGCGTAGCGAGTACGGGAGCGAAGCGTACCCCGGAACAAGCCCGACGGCAGCAGGGAGGATTTGTGGGTAGGATGGTGCCGGAATGCCCAAAAATATTTAAAAAAAATAAATAAAAACGATGGTGATAATTACTGTCGTTTTTTTATATATTTGCATGTTCATATTTTACAGCAAATAAAAATAAAAAATTATGAAGACACATAGAATAATACTTTTTTTTTCCATTTTATTGATACATCTTTCAATATCAGCACAATGGAGATGGTTAAATCCACTACCTCAGGGAGACAATCTATTAGACATCACCTTTACTGATCAAGATAATGGTTTTGCGGTTACCAATAGTGGAGGATTAGTGAAAACAACGAATGGTGGGCAAACTTGGTCTTTTGGAGGAACTATTTCTCCCTATTTTCTTAACTCCATTTTCTTTTTGGATAACAATCTAGGATGGGTTTCTGGGGCCGATCAAGTGATAAAAACAACGGATGGGGGAGAAAATTGGCTTTCTTTATCTCTTTTGCCCACCATGGTAGATTTGAATGATGTTTATTTTACATCACCCCTTGTAGGTTTTGTAGCTGCAGATTATGGGAGTTTGTTTAAAACTATAGATGGGGGTGCTACATGGAGTTCTGTATCTACAGGTACTTCAGATAACCTAAATCAAATATTTTTTGTAGATGATCAGATAGGGTTTATTGCCATGGATGAAGGTTATTTTTTAAAAACGACGAATGGAGGTTCAACATGGAGCGTCAACTATACCACTGTTGATGAAGATTTTAATTGTGTTTGGTTTGAAGATCAAAATGTAGGATATTTGGCTGGCTCATGGGGGACCGTACTGAAAACTACCAATGGAGGAACAAGCTGGACTCCTCAAACAACGAATAGTACCACCACTTTTTTTGCATGCAGTTTTATCAATCAGAATGTTGGCTTTTTATGTTCAGCAGGAAATGGTGTTTTTAGTACAGTAAATGGAGGAACAACCTGGACCAGCATCCCGATTGGGGAATACGATTATTTGTATGGTATTTATGCCGTCAATAGTTCAAAAATTATCACAGTAGGAGAAAATGGAGTGATCTGGACTTCTGTAGATGGTGGAAATAATTGGGTAAACAAACAACAATTTATCCATGAGAGCAGAACCTATGCCTCTATTGATTTTGTGGATGATAACATTGGATATATCACTGGAGATGAAGGATTTATTCTAAAAACAACCGATGGAGGAGCGAATTGGGACACCACAACAACTCCTGATCTATTATCAAATAAAAGAATTAGGTTTGCCAATCAGCAAACAGGTTGGGTTGTTGGAATTATAGGGAGAATTTTTAAAACAGAAAATGGTGGAGATTCCTGGATTAGTCAGAATACAGGAAGTTTTTATCCCATAAATGGACTTTCTGTCTTCAATGATCTTACTGCCTGGGTTTGTGGAAATAATGGAACCATTTTAAAAACAGCGAATGGAACTACCTGGGAAACACAGGTTTCCAATACAACTCAGAATTTACAACAAATCAATTTTTTCAATGAAGATTTGGGATTAACAGTGGGTGTATCTGGGACCATTTTAAGAACTGTAAATGGTGGAACTACCTGGAGTTCGGTAACTTCCGGAGTAACTACGCAAATTAATGATATATGTTTTCTGTCAGAAAACACTATTTTGGTTGGAACGATTAATGGGAAGATCCTAAAATCAATAAACGGGGGACAAAATTGGACAACCATCTCATTACCTGCAAATAGAGTTGTGAAATCGATACTAAAACTGACCAACGATACGATTGTAACTATATGCAATTATGGATATTATTACTTTTCTACTAACGAAGGTCAAACATGGAACACGTTGTCAAATTTCACAAATTCTCCCATCGGGGAAATGACCTTAACCCCTTCTGGAAATTTGTATGTTTGCGGAAGTTTAGGAACAATTATGACTACCGCAAATATCAATGTTGGAATCAATGAATTTTCTGATACTCAAAATATGGCATTAAAAGTGTATCCTAATCCCACAACAAATAATGTAAAGATTCCTAACATTAATAATGAAAGGATTGTCTATCAAATTTTTAATCAAAACGGATTGTTGGTGATGAGTGGAATTACAGATGATAACTCCATAAATATGAATCCATTAAATAATGGATTCTATATCATTCAAATGATTATTAGAGATAGAAAATACGTAGCAAAAGTAGTAAAATACTAATCCACCATTAGCGCTTTATACTCAGGAATCCTGTTTAAGACTACGCTAACAAAAGGACAAATAGGGACAATTTTCAAATGGTTTGAAACTGCATATTGAGCCATTTTAAGAACCAATTCTTTCCCAATTCCTTGTCCTTCAAACTGTGGACTAACTCCAGTATGGGTTACAGCGATGGTATGTTTATTTTCCCAGATATAGGTGATCTCTCCCGCTTTAGTCTCTTCGATAAAAACTTCAAAAGATCCATGTTGATCTGTATTGTTATGTTTAAATTCCATGGTATTCTAATTTACTTAGCTATATTTTTCAATAATTTTCATAAGTTGCTCTTTTCTAATAGGTTTCACTAAATAGTCATTACAACCGACATTAATAAATTTGTATTCATCTCCTGATTGTGCGTAAGCAGTAGTGGCAACAATTGGCAAATGGGGTCTGAACTCTCTAATCAATTGCGTAGCTTCAATTCCATTCATGACTGGCATTTTAATATCCATTAATACAAGCGATATTTGAGGATTATTTCTACAAAAATCGACAGCTTCAGCACCATTAACAGCATGAATATATTTGTGACCATGAATTTTAAATAAAGTTTCTAAATATTTATAATTTAATTCATCATTTTCAGCAATGAGGATAAGAGGTTCTTCAATACAAGATCTAAAGTTTACTTTTGAATCGATATGAACAATTTCTCCTTGATTATAATCAAAAGGTAAAGAAAACATAAAGTTTGAACCCACTCCTTGTTGTGAATGCACTGAAATTGACCCTCCAATCAAATCGAGCATCCCTTTTGCTATGGTTAATCCCAGTCCACTCCCTTCATATCCTCGAGTCATGGATAGTTCTTCTTGACAAAACATATGAAATATATGATCTAATTTATCTTGTGCAATCCCTTTCCCAGTATCTTTCACAAAGAAATCAACTGAATGGATTGATATTTTGTATCCAACAGTTATGGTTCCATTATTTGTAAATTTTATAGCATTATCGATTAATTTTTCTAATATTTTCTGAACAAATTCAGCATCAGAATGGACCAAAATTTGCTCAGCATTTTTAGGAGTATCTATAATAAATTCAATATCCTTATCTTGAATATTTTTTTTAAATTGATGCACCACTTCAGTAAAAAAATCATGAATATTAAATTCACTAATATAGGGCTTCATACTTGATGACACCAGCATAGCAATATCCATATAATCAGAAACAGTTTTCATTAATCTATTGCTTGATTGTTGGATATGGTGATAGGTTTCTAATCGTTCCTCTTTAGAGAGATCATTCTCGGCTAAAAACTGTCCAAATCCGAGTATTCCATTTAAAGGAGTTCTAATTTCATGAGAAATATTATTGATAAATGCTGTTTTTAATCTGTCACTTTCCACTGCTTTTTCTTTAGCTTTCAGTAAATCCAGACTAATTTTTTTCTTTTCAGAAATATCATGAATTATAGAATGAAGATATTGTTTGTTATGAATCGTAATTTTACTACTAAACACTTCAACATCTACAATAGTTCCATCTGATTTTTGGTGTTTAAATTCAAATTGAACTTTTTGGGACTCTTTTGCTCTTTCAATCTCTTTTTTTAATATCTCCTTATGAGTCATATTAATATCAAAGATTGTCTTCGTTTTTAAAACATCTGAGGGCCATCCATAAAAAGAAACAGCAGCATTATTCCCTTCTATAATTGCCCCTGTTTCAGGATCAATGATCAATTTTACAGCTGCATGGTTATTAAAAATAGTTCTAAACTTCTCCTCACTTTCATGAAGTTCTTTGGCTGCTTTTAAATGTGCTTTTTTAATATTTGCTTCATCAAGTGCTCTTTGAACAGCAAATGGCAATCTATCAGGTCTATCTTTAAGAACATAATCAACAGCACCATTTTTCAACAATTCTATGGCTGTTTCCTCTCCAATTGATCCTGAAATGCAAATAAAGGGCGTTTCTGGACTAATTTGCTTGCTTGTTTCAAGAGCTCCGAAGGCATCATATCCCTGTAAAGTAAAGTCAGATAATATAATATCAAACTTTGCTTCATATAATGAAGATGTAAATGCTACCGCATTGTCCACATGAGTTAAATCTAATTGATAACCTGCATTGATGAGCAATTCACAGATCAATTCTTTGTCATGAATAGAATCTTCTAAGAGAAGTAATTTAAGTTTACTATTTTTCATATTTGGAATATTTCATTTTGTAAAAGTGGGGTGTTCATTAAGCATTGCCCAAAACACACCAATTTGTTTAACAGCATCTAAAAAATCGTTAAAGTTGACTGGTTTAACAACGTATGCATTTACCCCTAAATCATAACATTTTTTTAAATCTGGTTCTTCACAAGAGGATGTTAACATTACAACGGGAATTGTTTTTAAATTTGGATCACTTTTAATGGTTGTTAAGACTTCAATACCATCCATTTTAGGCATTTTAATATCCAGCAATATAACTGCAGGATTTCCTTTCTCTCTATTTGAAAACTTACCCAAATAATTTAAATATTCCATGGCTTCAACACCATCTCCAACTGCTACAACAAGGTTTGCTAAATTGTATTCCGACAATGCTTCAATCGTAAGTTCTACATCTTGTGGGTTATCTTCCACAATTAAAATTGTTTTTAAGTCGATCATAAAATATCCTCCATTTTTTTTGGTAAACTAAAATAAAAAGTTGCACCCTTATTGAGTTCAGCATCTGCCCACACTCTTCCGTAATGCTTATGAATAATTCTTTGTACATTGGCAAGACCAATTCCAGTCCCTTCAAACTCAGTTTGTGAGTGTAATCTTTGAAAAACTCCAAATAGTTTATGAACATACTTCATATCAAAACCAACCCCATTATCCTTAATAAAAAAACAATATTCTGATTGAGTTTCTGTATATCCAATTGAGATTTTGGTTAATTCATTATTTCTTGTATACTTTAATGCGTTATCAATGAGATTGATCCAAACTAGTGATATGAGAGATGGATCAACTATAACCGTTGGTAATTGTTGAATCTCCCATACAATGTTTCTGTGTTTTATAACAGTATCTAACTTCTCAATTACATTTTTAATTACTTTATTACAATCAATTTTTTCCTTTTTTACTTCTTGTCGACCAGTTCTTGAAAACTGGAGTAAATCATCGATAAGAGTCCCCATTTGTTTTGCAGCATTTGAAACTGTTTTCAAATAATACTGAGCTTTATCTGGAAGGATATCATTATATTTAGTGTTTAACAAGTCCACATAACCATTAATATGCCTCAAAGGAGCACGTATATCGTGAGAAACAGAATAGGTAAAAGCTTCTAATTCTTTATTGGAAGATTCCAGTTGTGCTGTTCTTAGTTTCACTTTATCTTCTAATTCTAGATTAAGTTTTTTTATTTTTTCATCTGTTTTTTTTCGTTCAGTAATATCTTGGAAAGAACCTCGAACTTTTACAATTTTACCATTTTCAATGATAGGTTCACCGATAGTTTGTACCCATTTTTGATTTCCTTTTGCTGTAACTAATTCTAATTCTAAGCTATAAGATTTTTGCATAGTGATAGCTTCATGAATAGCTTTTTCAATTTTAGAACGAGAACTTGGTTTATAAAAGGAGATTCCTAATTCTAGATTAGTTGGATTTTTTGGATCTAGATCATGTATTAAAGAGGTTTCAGCAGTCCAAGTCCCTTTTCCCGAGTGTGGATCGAACTCCCAACCCCCAATTTTGGCAACTTTCCCCATTTCATCTACTAGTTCTTTATACTCCAAAAAATTCATTTTTTGAAATCCTAAATCGCTAATTAAGTGAGTCATATTTAGAATAAAATTCATAGCAGTTTGAACTTTTTCTTCTGAAATAACTGGTACTTCTAATATTGCCTTAATATACTCATCTTCATTAAAGCCATACTGTTTGGCTTGCTTTCTAAAAAAAGCAATATCTGGTTCCTCAAAAAAAAATTGTCCTGAAAATAGGTTCGCCACATGCTCATCTTTAATAATAATGGGAATTGCCACATCTACGAGTCCGTTTAGACATTTGTAAAAATGGTATTGATTTTGGACTGCTAGTTTATTTGCCAAAATTGTATCACTTTGTTTACATCTGGCAGCGGTTTCAGGATCTATTCTATGGAAATCTGTACAAATCCTTCTCCAACCAGATTTTGATAAAACATTGCCTTCTAGATCAAGAATTGCAGTAACAAAACCTGTTGTTTTATTAAACCCTTCAAGAAGAGCATCCACTTTTTCAAAATCAATAATTTTGTACAATGCAGATTCCATGACTTTATTTTTATAAACAACTTATAAATTTATTTACAAGTTACTTTCAACAAGAACACCCATTAATGTAAAATATTCCCCAAATACCTAACTCTTCTTGTACAATTCCTAGTTATTCGTGTTGTGTGTTTTTTTTATTTGCAAATATAATAAATAATATATAATATATGCAAATAAAAAAAAAATTAAATAATAAAAAAATTGTAAAATCCACTTAGTTAAAACTATAGATTTGATTCACTTCTAGATTTAGTTTTTGAGAAAGTTTAGAAGATCCTGCAATATTAAGATGATCAGCATCTAAAAAGTCACATTGTGTAAATGTAGTATCTGAAAAATAATCTACAAAACTTAAATTTTTATATTTTAGAAGTAAGTCATCAATTTTGCCATAGGTCATTTTTAGTTGTTTTGGATCAACAAATTCACGATATTTTTCAAAGGCAGGTGGAAAAAATAGAATAACTTTTATCCCTTTTAACATACAAATCTGAATAATTTCTTCAACTTCTTTGGAATTTTTTTCAAAATAAGGAGATGAAAGATATGTATGACGATGAGCAACATCATAAACAACCTCATCAATAAAATTTGATTTTTTTGAACTACTATGAAACCCCCATCCTAAAGGGGAAACTTTAACTTCAGATGAATCATGAACATAGTAATCCATAATTCTTTGAAAATTTTGTTTTGGGTTTACACTTAACAATTCGAAATAATCTTGTAGAGAAATTGCCGCATCTACTTGATAATAAATTGTATAATTTTTAAGTCTCCAAGATTCAGGACTAGATTGAAGATCCCAAAAAAAAGTAAAATATGATATAGGATAAAGTAATACTTTTAATTGATCCATTTTATCACCATATTTTTTAAATAATTTGAGATCAAATTCAGGTGTTTGAGCCAGGTTAGAAAGGTTAAAGCACTTATTGTTAAATAGATCGGGATTAACACCATAATAGGTATGTGAACTACCTAACGTTAAAACTTCAATATCAGCACTCTGTTCTTTTAAGAATTTAAGTTTTGTATTGTAATCATTGGGAATATTGCGAATTAAGAATTCAGAACCGATCAATAATGTAATCAAAGGAAGTAAAAAAAGGAGTGTTTTTAGGAGAAATTTTTTCATACAATAAAAACTAACAACCTCTATTTCAAATATTTTCTGCTAAAAAATCTATATTTTATAATGCAATAAATGGCTCTAAATCCATCTTTCCAACCAATTTTTTTCCCTTCTTCGTAAGTTCTACCATAATAAGAGATCCCTACTTCATATATTCTGATCCCTTTAAATCTTGCAATTTTTTGAGTAACTTCTGGCTCAAATCCGAATCTATTCTCTTTAAAATATATTGATTTTATGATATCTGAACGGAATAGCTTATAACATGTTTCCATATCTGTAAGATTCAAATTTGTAAACATATTAGATAAAGAAGTTAGGAATTTATTTCCAATTGAGTGCCAATAAAATAAAATTCGGTGAGGGTTTCCCCCAGCAAAACGAGATCCATACACTACATCAGCGAAACCATCTACAACTGGTTTTAGTAAAAGATTGTATTCTTCTGGATCATATTCTAAATCTGCATCTTGAACAATTACATAATCTCCAGAGGCCTCTTCAAATCCTCTATGTAATGCGGCGCCTTTACCCATATTAAAGGGTTGATCATAGTATTTAATTTCAAAATTTTGATGATCTATGGATTCGTTTTGGAACTGATTTATATATTTAATAATCACCCCTTTAGAATCATCTTTCGAACAATCGTTTACTAAAATAATCTCTTTTTGAATATTATTAATAAGTTGCACTCCAATGACTTTGTTTAAGATCAAATGAATCGTTTTTTCTTCATTATAAACAGGGATTATAATAGATAGTTTCATAGTACGTTTTTTAACAAATTTATTTTATTCATCGAAAGCTGGTTTTCTTCTCTCTCTTTTTTGTTCATTACAACCATTTTGATCTCCAACATATGCTTCTGGGATGGTAAATGAATATCCTGGATATTTTTCTGGATTAGCAATTACTTTAGCGTATGGGAGATTAGGATCAGCATAACATTTTTGCATAAAAAGAGCAAAAACTGGCATTGCCGTTCTGGCACCTTGTCCTAATGCAGTAGTTCTAAAATGTGCAGCACGATCTTCACAACCAACCCAAACACCACAAGTTATCATAGGAGTATAACCTACAAACCAGCCATCTGACTGATTATCTGTTGTTCCTGTTTTTCCACCCATGGGATATGTTATTTTATATTGACCTGACAATCTTGCTCCAGTACCATGTTGAACTACACCTTGCATTAATCTTACAGTTTTAAAAGCAGTGATTTGATCTATTGCCTCATTGGTTTTGGGAACATAGGTATGAATTACGTTTCCATTATTATCACATATTTTTGTAATAAATGATGGTTCAATATAAACACCTTGATTTGGGAAACAGTTTATGGCGCCCACTTGTTCATATAATGATAGTTCACAAGCACCTAGAGCTATTGAAGGTACAGCAGGAATTTCTGAAGTGATCCCCATAGATTTTGCTTGTTGTATAACCGCTTGTGGACCAAATTGTTTCATTAAATAGGCAGATATATAGTTAATGGAATGTGCTAAAGCTTCACTTAAAGAGATCATTTGGCCATTTCTGTAATCACCAGAGTTTCTGGGTGTCCAAGTAGTTCCTTCTGGCAATTTAAAAGTAACAGGAACATTAGGCACCAATGTACAAGGAGAATACTCTCCTGATTGCATAGCTACAGCATAAACATAAGGTTTAAATGTAGATCCAACTTGTCTTTTAGATAATTTCACATGATCGTACTGAAAATATCTATAATCTACACCTCCTACATATGCTTTAACAAAACCTGTATTAACATCCATGGCCATCATTCCACAATGTAAAAAAGATTTGAGATATCTTATTGAATCCATAGGCGACATTAATGTATCCACCATACCTCTATCCCAGGTTAGCACTTTCATTTTTACCTTTTGATCAAACATTTTTCTAATCTCAGCATCTGTAGCACCAGCATCTTTCATAATTTCATATCTTTCTGATCTTTTCATAGCTGAAACCAGAATTTTTTCAGTTTCTTCTTTTGACAAGTTGTAAAAAGGTGGATTAGATGTATTTTTGATATGTTGAAAGAACATAGGTTGAAGATAATTTGCAATATGCTCTTTTACAGCAGCTTCAGCATGTAACTGCATTCTAGAATCAATGGTTGTATAAATCTTTAAACCATCCTTATAGATGTCATAATATGTACCATCTGGCTTTGGATTTTTTCTGCACCATTCCGTTAAATATAACCTTAAATACTCTCTGAAATAGGTGGCACTTCCTGTTGCATGATGTTGAATTTTATATTTGGAAATATCAATTGGGATTTTTTTTATGGAGTCAAATTGAGATTCTGTAAGATATTTATATTTTTCCATTTGGGAAAGGACAGTATTTCTCCTTAATAGTGAAGCATTTGGATTCTTTCTAGGACTATATTTTGTTGGGGCTTTTAACATACCCACTAAAAGCGCAGACTCTTCATTATTGAGTTCTGAAGGGTGTTTTGCAAAAAAAGTAGCTGCGGCAGACTTTATTCCTACCGAATTACTTCCGAAATCGACTGTATTAAAGTACATAGCAATAATTTCATTTTTTGAGTATTCTCTTTCCAGTTTTACTGCTACTACCCACTCTTTCAGTTTCGTAAAAATAACTTTAATTTTATTAGCATCAGGATCCCTAGGAAATAAGTTTTTGGCAAGTTGTTGGGTGATTGTACTTCCTCCACCTTTATGATTCCCTGTAATTACCCCAAAAAACACTCTTATCAATGCTCTTCCATCAACACCAGAATGATTATAAAATCTAGCATCTTCAGTGGCAATTAATGCATTTACTAAAGAAGGATTTAATTCTTCAAATTTACATGGAGAGCGGTTTTCCAGATAGTACTTTCCTAATAATTCACCATCAGCAGAAAATACTTCAGTAGCTAAATTTGTTTTAGGATTCTCTAAATCTGCAAATGAAGGCATAAATCCTAAAAAACCTAAAGAGATGAATATAAATAAGATAAATACTAAAACTACACCACAAAAGTACGATATCCAAAAACGTTTAATCCAAATAGATTTTTGGGGTTTTGGTGTGTTACTCTTTTTTTTATTTGAAGGTTGATTATACATAATTTCAAGAAAGTTTTTTTTAGCAAACAACTTGCAAAACTACGATATTTTTTTGTATTTTTGCACCCTCAAAATGAGTTCTGAAAATGTTTTTTTATTATGATACTATTTTTAGAATTTCACATAAAGCCCAGGTGGTGGAATTGGTAGACACGCTACTTTGAGGGGGTAGTGGGAGAACTCCTGTGCAAGTTCGAATCTTGTTCTGGGCACATTTAAAAATTAAAAAGGCGCTTTAACAAGCGCCTTTTTTAATGATACTATTGTTTCATTATTTTCTTAACAATCGTACCCTCTTTGGATTTTATTTTCACAAAATAGATACCTGCAGTATAAGAATTGATATTTAAATCATATTCTTGAGTATCTAGATTTGGAATAAGCGCAACTTGACGACCTGATAGATCGAATATTGAGATCTCCTGAATGGTTGAATTTACATGTTTAATATTAAAAATTCCATCGGATGGGTTTGGATGAATTGAAACATCTGATGCCACAAAATCTTCCACTTTCTCCCCTTCATGTCTAGCTCGAAGGTTATAAAAAATAGTATCTACTATAGGTTGTGCATTTGGACAAGTTTCAACTTTTAAGACCATTTTGAGTGACTTAACTTGATTTTCTTCAAAAACAGCACTGTCAGAAACTTTTACAACCAATTTTGTAGAAACACTTCCTGCTTCCAATGGAAATGAAGTTATAAAATCATCAGATTTAACTAATGTATCACCGATAGGATCAAGATAGTAAACTTCATAATCTTGATTAAATACGGCATCGCTATTAGCAGAATCAGCAAAAATAGTAATGGTGTAATCACGTGTAGAATCTGGAGGTAATATTAAATAATAAATGGTATCACTATTTAATGATTGAATCAACGTTGGGTCTCCAGGGATTGTTGTTGAGTGGTAATTTTTAAATTCTGAAGGAGAAATAAAACTTCCTTGTTTTAAAAACACACCTGAATCATAGGCATTATCTTGCACATTACCAATTGCTAATTTCATATGATAAGTTGCACAAGGTACAATTCTTGACTTAGCTAAAAGTCCTAGTGGAATTCCAAAAGGTGAATGGGGACTGTTTGCAGGTATTTTGGTAAATCCATCAAATTGAATTCCAGGATTTCCTGATGCTACTGCATTATAGAAACTTGAATAATTCAAATTACAATTGGATGCTGATCCTGCGGAAACACCATTGTTTAAAGTATTTATAGTAACTGGCAATTGTGTTCCTGGAATAATTGCAATATTCCAGGTTGATTGTACACCAGTAACAGGATGTGGACCAGTTAAAAAGAAAGCAAAAATATCATTAAAACTTGAACATACAAATTCAGGATACTCTTCAGATGCAAAGATATACTCAAATTGAACATTTCCCGAAACAGATAAGAAATCAAACTCTAATTTTGACATTCCTGTAACATTATTTGTTGTTAAAGACTGTAAATCAGCATCGGTTGTTCCATCATTATTGGATTCAGATGAGCTGCCACTATTATTAGGACCAGGCGCAACTGTAATATTTCCAGTTGTCATAATAATCCCTCTAAACATGGGGAAATCAGGAAAATTAAAACCATTGGTAAAAATCCCAATTTTTGAAGCTGTAGATGTTGGTAATGCATTAGCAGAGTTATTAAAAGTTGCATTAGATATGTAAACTCCAGATACAATTGGAGGTAACACAAGTGTTGACAATACCAATTGTTGAGGTGTCATTCCAGCTGGTGACTGAACAGCTATCTGAGCATTTGATTCAATAGTGCTCATCAAAATCACACAAAGGATAATGGATAAATATTTTTTCATAAGTTAAAAAATTATATATATTATTAGACTAAAATTTGGCAAAAAAGTTCTGCAAATATAATAAAAAAAAAAGAAAAATCAAACATTAAAAAAATTCAGAATTCCCACTTTAAGTTCTTGAAGATTTTTTACTTGTGTTGAATTCTTCAATAACAAATATCTGTAAGCATGAAATACCTTTTTTACATTCATTTTCCAAAAATGAATATATTTAAAAAAGAGTATACTTGTAGAGACCCACACTAAAGAAATGAGTATTGATTTCGAAATAAAAAGAACTATAAAGAACAATAAGAGATACCAAACAAGAGATATTACAAATCCAACAGCAAAACGGATCGTTGAAAAAAGTTGACGATCTTTTAATTTTTTAACAATTAATTCAGGAGTAAAATATACGATCCCATTATTTATTAAACTAAATAGAAATATTGGAAATGTTAGAAGTAAAGATATATCATTTAGGATAGCAAAAAACCAATTTACTTTACTATTGATAAGCCAATCTCGAAAATTTAATTTTTTCAGTTCCTCTTGATATATCTTTGTTTTTTCCATCAAGAGTTCAAATTTTTGAGAATCTTTTTGTTTCAATTGATCTATCTCTTGTACCACTTTTTTCTCTTCTAGAAAGTGATGATAATAATTTGATTTACCTTGTTTTTTCTCAATTCTTTTATCACTAACCATCAAACGTAATGCATCGTAGTTCTGATAATTTTCTTGATCTTCAATATCCATGACCATCTCTTTGAGTATCGATCTTGTTTTCTCATTCAGCTTAGCATAAGCTAAATTTGAATCGGTTTTATGAATTTCAAAAAACTCTTCAAAAGTAAAAGGTGTTCCAATAATAATCAACAATTTTGATCCCATTTTTTCGTAATGGGTATAGTGTAAACAAACAGGAAGGATTTTTAAATGTAAATTATAATCAGATATCTCTACTGCAGTAAAACAGATTCTGGGAAACCCTTTTTTAAAATCTCCTAAATATCTCCCATGCTGATGTTGTGCCTCAGGATACATAATTACTGTACCACCTCTAGCTAAGATATCTCCTGCTGTTGCAAAAGTATTATTATTTTTTCTTATATCAGATCGATCTCCGTCTCGACTTCTAAAAGTGGGTAAAACTTTGGCAAATTTTAAAAGTTTTGCAATAAAATCTTTTTTAAAAATATCTCCTCGGGCAATAAATACAGGTTGCCTGTAATCACTAAACATGGTCAATTTTGCAAGTGGATCCATTAATCCATTCTGATGATTTGAAATGGCAAAACAGGGTTCCCCTTTTTTGGGAATATTCTCTTTCCCAATAACTAAAACTTCATCATAAAAAATTGTATTATGAGCAAATTTCATTAAAGAAAATAAGAATTTATATCCAAAAGAATATTTGTCAATATTATCAAAACTGATCATAATATGCTAGTTTAAAGATATTTTAATCTCGTAATTCTAATTCTTGAATTAAATTTTGCGCATTGGCATATTTGTCAACGATAAAAAGGAAATATCGTATATCTAAACTAATATTTCTACATTTGTTAACATCATAATAGAGATCACTCATTGTACCTTCCCACATTCTATCAAAATTAATACCAACCAACTCCCCATTTCCATTGAGAATTGGACTTCCTGAATTTCCACCAGTTGTATGATTACTTGCTAAAAATGCTACTCTTAATACTCCATCACGATCTGCATACTTTCCATAATTTTTAGACAAGATCAAATCTTTTAATTTTGAATCCACTTTATAGTCAAAAATATCTGGATCCTCTTTTTCAAGTATCCCTTCAGCAGTAGTATATGGTAAATATCTCATCCCATCAATGGGTGTAATTCCTTGCACCTGTCCGTAAGCTACGCGCATAGTTAAATTTGCATCTGGAAACTGAACCTTTTCAGGAGTAACTTCCATTAAACATTGCATATAACTTTTATAATGATCTTCCAATTGAATTTTTAATATAGGAATTTGTTTATATAATTCTGTTAATGCTAAATATGCAACTTCAAACATATTATATTCATCTAACCATTTTTTAACTTTTTTCAAATCTTTTGGTTTTGCATTTGTGACAAACTTCACATAAGATTCTTTAGAAGCAAAAATCGATTTTTCATATAATTGATTTGCTAATAACGTAAGCTCAATTTTTGAAATTGAATGATATTTTTGTAATCCAACTGGCATTAGCTCTTTTTCTAAAGTTGAAAAATAATAATGCAATAGTTCAACAAACACCTCTTTATCAATAGGTTTATAAAAATTATTATAAAATGATTCTGCTTGTTCTAACAATTTTGGTTTCAATTCTTCCCAAACTATGGTACTTTTTTCAGGATAGACAGATCTTCTATACCTTTCCATAAAGGCAGCAAGTTCAATAACTGGAAATGTCTCTCTTAATATTGCAGTTTGAGATTCAAGGATTTTATATTGATCGTAATCTTTTTTAATATCTAAAATTACACTTTTATATTTTTTCGTTAAAACAGGATCATTATCAATAATTTCCTGTAATTTACGCTCATCGTTTTGTTTTTTCTGAATAACTTTAGAATCTTGAATACCTTTATTCTCTCCGATCCATTTTTTCCACCCATTGGCAATACTGTTCGCTTTTGCTGAATACATAAGTCTGATAGATGTAGAGGTTTCCATATGTTTTTTCATAATATCAAGGCGAACTCCTCTTTGATGAATTGCAGGTGGATTTCTATAATTAACGACTAAATCAACACCATCAGAAGTTAAATATTGCATCGTTGTTCCTGGATAGCCCAAAACCATAGTAAAATCCCCTTCATTTACCCCTTTCAAAGAAATGGGTAAATATTTTGGAGAGCTCATAACTATGTTATCAGGTGAATACTCTGCAGGTTTTCCATTTTTGTCAGTGTAAACCCTATATAGTGAAAAATCACCCGTATGTCGAGGCCAAACCCAATTATCAGTATCTCCCCCAAACTTCCCAATACTCTCAGGTGGAATTCCTACCAATCTAACATCTTTATACACTTGATATACAAACATATAATATTGATTACCGTAATAAAAAGGTTTAATTTCAGCACTAAATGATGTTCCTTTTACGGTTTTTTCAATGGTACTTTTAATATTTTTTTGAATTATCGATTCTCTCTCTTTAAGATCAACAATTTGCTCTGTGCCTGTTAAAACGGATTCAGTAACTTCCTCCATCCTGATTAAAAAAGTTACAGATAAACCTTCACATGGGATCTCCTCTTTATAAGATTTCGCCCAAAATCCATTATGCAAATAATTGTTTTCCAAAGTACTATATCTTTGAACGTAAGAGTATCCACAATGATGATTGGTTAGTAAAAGTCCATTTTTTGAAATCAATTCTGCAGTACATCCTCCTCCGAATAATACAACTGCATCTTTCAAACTACTATTATTAATATTGTATACATCTTCTGCAGTGAGCTTAAAACCCAATTTTTGCATCTCAGCTTCGTTCTTTTTTAACAAAATTGGCAACCACATGCCTGCATCGGCTAAGCAAAATAGTGTTGTTAGGATAAATAACAGTGATAGTAATAATTTTCTCATAATTAATTTTCTTTTTATTTGATATGCAAAAATAAGAAATTATAATAACATGGGATAAAAAATCAAACTTTTTTATTTTTTTGTTTTAATCACTTGTTTAAATCAAAAAATTAGTTTACTTTTGCCATGTTAAAAAAAATTTAAAATGAAAACAAAAAATATTGTTCCAGAGTTGGATAATACAACGGAAGAGAAAATTAAAAATGCTGCAAGAACAGTATTTCATAAAAACGGATATGCAGTTACGCGAACGAGAGATATAGCTGAAGAAGCTGGTGTGAATTTAGCACTACTGAATTACTATTTTCGAAGTAAAGAGAAACTGTTTGATATCATTATGGCTGAAACTCTCGAAATCTTTTTTGAATCTTTAGCATCCGTCTTTAATGATCAAAACAGCACTTTAGAAGAAAAAATAGATCTCTTAGTTGAAAAATATCTAGAACTTTTAAAAACACAACCTGATATACCTGGCTTTATACTGAGTGAAATTCAAAAGAATGCCAAAGGACTAGTTCATCACATGCACTTACGTGATATTGTCATAAAATCTTATCTTTTCAAACAAATCAGGGAGCGGATGGGTGATTCAGTTTTTTCTGAAAACTTTATGATCCAAAACATGATGAATATTATTGGGCTTATCGTATTCCCATTCATTGGAAGACCGATGTTAAACGAAATATTCGAATTAGACGATGCACGTTTTCAAGCGCTTATTGATGAACGAAAAAAAATGATTCCCCTTTGGTTTAAATCTATGATAAATATAGAATCCCCAAATGAATCCAAATTACAATTATAATTATGAAAAAGTTTCAAAAAATCATTAATTGTTTCCTTATATTGGTATTGACATCGATTCCCATATCTGGAATTTACGCACAAAACGGGGATAAACTACTCCTCGATTCCTGCATAGTATATGCCATGCAGAATTACCCTTTAGTAAAACAATTTGGGTTAATAGAGCAAACGACACAATACACTCTATCAAATCTTTCTAAAGGGTATTTTCCGCAAATTTCTATTAATGGACAAGCAACCTATCAATCGGATGTTACACAAATTCAAATGAATGGGACTCTCCCACCCCAACTCAATATTGATTTTCCAACCATGGAGAAGGACCAGTATAAAATATATGGTGAGATTGTACAACCACTGACAGATTTTGCAACTATCTACAATTCAAAAAAGATTGTGGATGCTGGTGCGGATGTGGAAAAACAAAAAATTGAAGTGGAGTTACACAAAATCAGAGAGAAAGTTATTCAAATATTTTTAGGAATCAAACTTTTAGAGGAGCAACTTTTTTTAAATGATCTCCTTCAAAAAGATATACTGACAGGTATTGAAAAAACAGAAAAATGGGTTCAAAATGGCGTAGCTTTAAGAAGTAATGTTGATTTATTGAAAGCTGAATTCATTAAATCTCAACAATTTCGGCTCGAGATTGAATCAGCTAAAAAAGCTTATATTCAGATGCTTTCTCAATTTATTGGAAAAGAATTAAGTGATCAAGTGGAATTAGAAACTCCCAACTCTCCACTATTTCAAGAGAATTTACAAAACCTAAGACCTGAGCTTCTTCTCTTTGATCTACAAAAAAATCTAATAAATAAGCAAAAAGATTTATTAACCATCAAAACGATACCCCGATTCTCACTGTTTTTACAATCAGGATATGGAAGACCTGCTTTAAATATGTTAAGTCCAGATTTCGACTTTTATTATATAGGTGGTGTGAGATTGCAATGGAATTTATCCACATTTTACACTTATAATAAAGAACAGAAGATCTATAATTTGCAACAAAACAGTGTTGATGTTCAGCGTAATATTTTCTTATTCAATAACAATCTACAATTGTTACAACAACAAAAAGAGATAGAAAAATATCAAAAAATGATACAAAATGACCGAGAAATTATAAAATTACGAGTAAATGTAAAGATTAGCGCACAAAACCAACTTGCAGAGGGGACAATTTCGTCAACAGATTATATCACTTTTATCACGGCAGAAGAGCGTGCAAAACAAGATCTTGTGCTTCATCAAATGCAACTATTAATAGCAAAATTCCAATACAATTCAATTTTAGGAAAATAAAACATACCATATTATGAAAAAAATTAACATTAGTGTTATCATTTTATCCTTTGTGTTACTAGTAACATCTTGTAAAGAGGAGCGACAATTTGATGCCTCTGGCTCTTTTGAGGCGGAAGAGTATATTATTTCTGCAGAAGGGATGGGAGTAATAAAACAATTCTCCATTGAAGAGGGGCAACTTCTTCAAGCTGGCTCCATTGTTGGCTTTATAGATACCACACAACTTTATTTAAAGAAAAAACAATTAGAAGCTCAAATTGGTGCAGTTTTAAGTCGAAAACCTGATATTCAAGTACAAATTGCATCGCTAGAGGAGCAAATAGCCAGTATTTTAAAAGAAAAAGAGCGGTTTACCAAGCTAGTAAAATCGGATGCTGCAACTCAAAAACAACTCGATGATATTGATAATCAATATAAAATGCTAAAAAAACAACTACAAGCACAACAATCACAATTGTCCATTACCAGTGACGGAGTTACTAAAGAGAGTGTACCATTACGTGTTCAAATGGATCAGATCGAGGATCAAATTCAAAAATGTATCATTATCAATCCAATTACTGGAACCGTGTTAACCCGCTATGCTAAAGCACATGAAACAACTGCTAATGGGAAGCCCCTTTATAAAATTGCAGATTTGAGCAACATCATTTTAAGAGCATATATCTCAGGAGATCAGCTTCCAAAAGTTAGATTGAACCAAAAAGTAAAAGTGTTCACAGATAATGGAGATGGCACATTTCATGAAACAGAAGGTGTTATTACTTGGATCAGTGATAAAGCAGAATTTACTCCAAAAACCATTCAAACAAAGAATGAAAGGGCAAATTTGGTGTTTGCCATAAAAGTTAGTGTTGTAAATGACGGGAAATTCAAAATTGGAATGTATGGTGAACTCAATTTCTAAACGATGAGAGAGATTGTCTTACAGAATATAGTAAAAACTTACGAAAATGGGAAAGTTCAAGCAGTCCGTGATCTCTCTTTGTCGATTCAGGGAAGTGAACTTTTTGGACTCATTGGACCAGATGGTGCAGGCAAAACATCCATTTTTAGAATCTTAACTACTTTGCTTTTACCCGATAGTGGATCAGCATTTGTGAATGGTTTTAATGTCGTTAAGGATTATAAACAAATCAGAAAAGAGGTGGGATATATGCCTGGAAGGTTCTCTTTGTATCAAGATTTAACAGTTCAAGAAAATCTCACTTTTTTTGCCACTGTTTTTAACACTTCCATTGCCGCAAACTACAACCTTATCAAAGATATTTATGTACAAATTGAACCTTTTAAAGATAGAAAAGCGGGAAAACTTTCAGGTGGGATGAAGCAGAAACTAGCGCTCTGTTGCGCACTAATTCATAGACCTACTGTTCTGTTCCTAGATGAACCCACAACTGGTGTTGATGCTGTTTCTCGAAAAGAGTTCTGGGAGATGTTACAACGACTGAAAAAAGAGGGGATCACTATTCTGGTTTCTACACCTTATATGGATGAAGCTAATCTTTGCGATCGAATAGCTTTAATTCAAAATGGTTCATTACTCTCTGTAGAAACTCCAAAAACTATTACATCTCAATATGATAGCACGTTGTTTGCTGTTAGATCAAACCATATGAGTTTGCTCCTTAAGGAGTTAAAAAGCATTCCCTATATTCAAAGTTGTTTTGGGTTTGGAGATTATCATCACATTACATTTATTGAAAATCAAGATTATTCTGAGCAACTGAAGTTGGATCTTCAAACCAAGCAAATGGATTCTTTAGAAATCAAAAAAATTGCACCATCAATAGAAGATTGTTTTATTAAACTCATGAACCCATGAAAAAGGAGATTGTAATTGAAACTGAGAATTTAACCAAACAATTTGGAGATTTTAAAGCTGTGGATGCCATCACTTTTTCAGTTAATGCCGGTGAGATCTTTGGTTTCTTAGGGGCAAATGGTGCAGGCAAAACAACGGCAATGAGAATGTTATGTGGCTTACTCTCACCCAGCTCCGGAAAAGCAACCATTGCAGGATTTGACATTTATAAACAAAACGAAGAGATCAAAAAAAAGATCGGATACATGAGTCAAAGATTCTCATTGTATGAAGATCTTACAGTGTATGAAAACATTCGCTTTTTTGGTGGTATTTATGGACTTCCCAAAAAACAACTCCAAGAGAGAAGTCACGGAATAATTACCAAATTAGGACTAACAAATTCTCAAAACAAGTTAGTAAGTTCGCTCCCTTTAGGTTGGAAACAAAAATTAGCTTTTTCTGTTGCCATTCTTCACCAGCCGAAAATTGTATTTTTAGATGAACCAACGGGTGGTGTTGATCCTGTTACGCGCAGACAGTTTTGGGATTTGATCTATGAAGCATCAGATCAAGGGATTACAGTTTTTGTCACCACACACTACATGGATGAAGCAGAATATTGTGATAGAATCTCTATTATGGTAGATGGCGCAATCCATGCTATGGATACTCCTTTAAACCTCAAAACTACATATCACGTGAATAGTATCGATGAACTTTTTTATCAACTGGCCAGAGGCGCAAAAAGAAACGGAGATTGATTATGAAACAACTATCTGCATTTATCATCAAAGAGTTTTACCATGTGTTTCGAGACTGGAAAACACTATTGCTCCTATTCGGATTGCCAGTTATTCAGATCGTACTGTTTGGATTTGCACTCTCCAATGAAGTAAAAAACTCAAAAATTGTGGTTTGTGACTATGCTAAAGATCAGGCAAGTCAACAAATAATCACCAAATTGGAAGCCAGCAACAATTTTGAAGTGGAGAAATCGCTGCTCAGTGAAGCACAAATTGAAAACACTTTTAAAGAGGGAAAGGTAAAGTTAGCCATAATAATTCCAGAAAACTTCTATAACGATTTGAATCACAGTCATAAAGCACAAATAAGAATCTTAGCTGATGCCTCAGATCCAAACTTAGCCACTACTTTAACCAGTTACGCTAGTAATATAATCATGGATTACCAAAATAGTTTGCTTGGGAAAACAGAAATCCCTTTGCAAATCAATAGTGAATTAAGAATGTTGTACAATCCTGAACTAAAAGGAGCAACCAACTTCGTACCAGGCGTAATGGCTCTCGTGCTTTTACTGGTTTGTGTGTTAATGACCTCAGTTTCTATAGTAAAAGAGAAAGAGAATGGCACTATGGAAGTGTTATTGGTATCCCCTTTTCACCCATTTTTGGTAATTATTGCCAAAGCGATTCCCTATTTAGCGCTCTCCATTATTAATCTTTCTGTCATTTTGTTACTAAGTGTCACGTTATTGGGATTAGAGATCAATGGAAGTTTAGTATTGTTATTTGCAATCAGTATTTTGTTCATTATCTGTGCATTATCTATAGGTTTATTAATTTCAAATGTTACAAATTCACAACAAACAGCCATGTTAATCTCCTTGTTGGGGATGCTTATTCCCACATTACTCCTCACCGGATTCATGTTTCCTGTAGAAAACATGCCTTGGCCACTCCAATGGTTGTCGAATATCGTACCCTCAAAATGGTACTACATGATGATCAAATCGGTAATGATCAAAGGATTAGGGTTTAGTGCCATTTGGAAAGAGACCCTTATTTTGGGAGGAATGACCCTATTTCTACTTGGAATGAGCATCAAAAAATTTAAAATCCGTTTAGTATGAGCACTTTCAGACACTTACTCATCAAAGAGTTCAGACAAATTTTCAGAAATAAGATGATATTGTTCATCATTTTTGTTGCTCCCACTGTTCAATTACTAATTTTACCTTTAGCTGCTGATTTTGAAATTAAGAATATAAATATTGCCATCATTGATCATGACCGATCACCCATAACCCAACAATTAATTTCAAAAATCGAATTTTCTGATTACTTCAAATTGGTTCATTATAGCGATTCCTATCGGGAAGGGGTAAAAATGGTAGAAACGGATAAAGCAGATCTAGTATTAGAGATCCCAAAAGGGTTTGAAGCCAATCTCACTCGGGAAGGGAAACAATCCCTTTTCATCGCCATCAACGCCATTAATGGAATGAAAGCGAGTGTTGGGGGAGGATACCTTGCACGAATCATCAACAATTTTAATCAAGAGATTCGAATGAAAGCAATCGGACCAGAACGAGTTGCACCCCTTCCCTCTATTGAGATATCTAATGTAAATTGGTTCAATCCTTCTCTAAACTACCAAACTTTTATGGTACCTGGCATATTAGTATTACTGGTTACCATGATTGGTGCCTATATGTGTACTTTAAATATTGTAAAAGAGAAAGAGATGGGCACTATTGAACAAATCAATGTAACTCCCATTAAAAAATATCAGTTTATATTAGGGAAACTGATCCCTTTTTGGATCATTGGGATGTTGGTATTTAGTGTGGGACTCTTTGTTATTGCTCGTTTGGTTTACGGAATTGTACCTATGGGATCACTGTGGTTGTTATACGGTTTTTTAGGGTTGTATCTCATTGCTGTAATTGGGATTGGGTTGCTTATTTCCACGATTGCCAATAATCAACAACAAGCTATGTCGTTGGTTTTCTTTTTTATGATGATATTCATCCTCATGGGGGGATTATTCACTACCATTGACAGTATGCCCAATTGGGCACAATGGATCTCGAAGTTTAATCCTGTTACCTATTTTATAGATGTAAACAGAATGGTAATCATGAAAGGGAGCGGATTTCAGGATATTAAAACCCATTTTTTGATCATGGCAGGGTTTGCCATTTTTATCAACTTCTGGGCTGTAGTTAATTATAGAAAAAGAGTGTAATTATATCTAATATTTCTTTGAACGTTTCAAAACTAATATTTATAGATTGTGACAAAATTCTTTTTGTTTGTTATCCAAACTTAGATTTTCTGCCAAAATTACATTATTTATTTTAAAACGTGTCATTTTGTCGTTATTTGTGCTCAATTTAACTTTAGCACGCTTTTTGCTATAAGTTTATCGAAAATAAATTTAAACTAAAATACAAATCAATTATGAAAGTGAACATTAAACCATTGGCAGACCGAGTTGTAGTTGCTCCGGCTGAAGCTGAACAAAAAACCGCGGGTGGAATCATTATCCCTGATACCGCTAAAGAGAAACCTCAAAAAGGAACTGTAGTTGCTGTTGGTCCTGGTAAAAAAGATGAACCTATGACAGTTACTGTTGGGGATACCGTACTTTATGGAAAATATGCTGGGACTGAACTTACCATCGATGGGGAAAATTATCTCATCATGAAAGAGAGTGATATCTTTGCAATCCTTTAATTTTCAACTTTTTTAAACAATTTTTAAAATATTAATCATTAAATAATAAACAATTATGGCAAAAAACATAGTTTACGACTGGGAAGCACGCGATGGTCTAAAAAAAGGTGTAGATGCATTAGCTAATGCAGTGAAAGTTACTTTAGGTCCAAAAGGGAGAAATGTAATTATTGACAAAAAATTTGGAGCTCCTCAAATTACTAAAGATGGCGTTACCGTTGCTAAAGAGATCGAATTAAGCGATGCTATTGAAAATATGGGTGCACAAATGGTGAAAGAAGTAGCTTCTAAAACCAATGATCAAGCAGGTGATGGTACTACTACCGCAACCGTTTTGGCTCAAGCGATCTTTAATACTGGCTTGAAAAACGTTACCGCTGGAGCAAACCCTATGGATTTGAAACGTGGTATCGATATCGCTGTTGCTGAAGTGATTAAAAACTTAAAAGGGCAATCTCAAACCATTGGCAGCAACCACGAAAAAATTGAACAAGTGGCTACTATTTCTGCTAATAATGACAGTTCTGTAGGAAAAATCATTGCTGAAGCAATGGATAAAGTGAAAAAAGAGGGTGTAATCACCATCGAGGAAGCTAAAGGTACTGAAACTCATGTTAAAATTGTAGAAGGTATGCAGTTTGACAGAGGGTACATCTCTCCTTACTTTATCACAGACGCTGAAAAAATGGAGTCTGTATACGAAAATCCTTTCATCCTGATTTACGATAAAAAAATCAGCAACATGAAAGAGTTTTTACCCGTATTGGAAAAAGTGGTACAAACAGGTCGTCCTTTGTTAATTATCTGTGAAGATGTTGAAAGTGAAGCTCTTGCAACCCTTGTTGTGAACCGTCTTCGCGCTGGTTTGAAAATCGTAGCCGTAAAAGCTCCAGGTTTTGGCGACAGAAGAAAAGAGATGTTGGAAGATATCGCAATCTTAACCGGTGGTTATGTGATCTCTGAAGAGAAAGGTTTCAAATTGGAAGATACCCAACTTGAAATGTTAGGAAATGCTGAAAAGATTGTGGTTGACAAAGAAAACACAACCATTGTAAGTGGTAAAGGACAAAAAGAGAATTTAGAGGGTAGAATTGCTCAAATTAAATCTCAAATTGAAAAAACAACCTCCGATTACGATCGTGAAAAACTACAAGAACGTTTAGCAAAATTAGCTGGTGGTGTGGCAGTTATCTATGTAGGAGCTGCTTCAGAAGTGGAAATGAAAGAGAAAAAAGATCGTTTTGACGATGCACTTCATGCTACTCGCGCAGCTGTAGAAGAGGGGATCATCCCAGGTGGTGGTGTTGCTTATCTAACTGCTATTGAAGCTCTTAACGGATTAACTTTCGAAAACGAAGATCAAAAAATTGGTATTGAAATCGTTCGTAGAGCGTTAGAGGAGCCACTTCGTCAAATCGTTACCAATGCTGGTAAAGAGGGATCTGTTGTGGTAAACGCAGTAAAAGAGGGAAAAGGTAAAATCGGATACAATGCCAGAACTGATGTATACGAAGACTTGATCAAAGCCGGAGTTATCGACCCAACCAAAGTAGCACGTGTAGCTTTAGAAAACGCCGCTTCAATCGCAGGTATGTTGTTAACTACTGAGTGTGTTCTAGCTGAAATCAAAGAGGAAACTCCTGCTGCTCCGGCCATGCCAGGCGGTATGCCAGGAATGTACTAATCGTCACTTTATTGACTAAATGGAAAGGATCACTGCAAAGTGGTCCTTTTTTGCTTTCAGCTATCAGCTTTTGGCTATCAGTTTTTGTATTTTGTTGATTTATTGGATGTTGCCTGAAGATCATTTGCTAATTCAAAAATTTGCTGATTTGGTAATTTGCTGATTTGCAAATTTTTTCTTACATTCAATTTCTTTTTTTATATTTGCAAATCAATAATTCACACCTGCTCATGACTATAAGAATAACAATTCCTCCAATGCAATACAATGCAATTTATATGCTTTCCAGGAGATTGAGGAAACAAATATTGAGTTAGCAATATTAATGAAACGACCCAACCCACAACGATAGATTATGAAAAAAACAACATTTAAAATATCTAAAATGGATTGCCCATCCGAAGAACAAATGATTCGGATGAAACTTGCCGACTTGACAAACATTAAATCGTTGGACTTTGATATTCCGAACCGTCAACTGACTGTTTATCACACTGACAATCACGACCAAATTTTTCAACGACTCGACAATTTAAAATTTGACACTTCAATTATTAACACCATTTCGGTAGATAATTTCAAATCAACAACAAACAACACTTACCAGGAAAGAAAATTGCTTTGGCAAGTTTTAGCGATTAATTTTTTCTTTTTTGCTCTTGAAGTTACGACAGGTTTTATTTCTCATTCAATGGGACTTGTGGCAGATAGTTTGGATATGCTTGCAGACACTTTCGTATATGGACTTGCACTTTTTGCAGTTGGTGGAACATTGACACGAAAAAAGAATATAGCTAAATCAGCAGGTTATTTTCAGATGATACTTGCTGTTTTCGGATTCATTGAAGTAATTAGACGATTTATAGGAAGTGAACAAGTTCCCACATTTCAAACCATGATAATTATTTCCATTTTAGCACTTATCGGAAACGGAATTTGTTTGTACTTACTTCAAAAAAGCAAAAGTAAGGAAGCTCATATGCAAGCAAGTATGATTTTTACATCAAATGACGTACTTGTAAATCTTGGAGTAATTATAGCAGGCGGACTTGTTTACTGGACTAACTCAAAGTATCCAGACCTTTTCGTTGGGACAATTGTATTTTTAATTGTCGGAAATGGTGCATTTAAAATTTTAAAACTATCAAAATGAATATCATAATCAACGAATAATAAACTTTAAACCTATTTTAACCTCCATCAATTAACAAATCAAAAAATATAAAAGATGAATGAGAACCCATTAAAAACATTTGTTGATGAAGCACCAAATGTGCAGAAAGCATATGCAGACTTCATCCAATCTTTAATAGCTGAAGAAGGCCTAGACAATAAGACAAAACAGCTCATCTATATCGGTATGAAAATGATTACCGATGATGAAAGAGCCGTTAAAATGCATGTGCCTATGGCAAAAAATGCGGGAGCAACAAGAGATGAAGTGAAAACAACTGTTCTTCTAGGATTGTCTGTTATTGGCATGAAAGCTGTTACTAAATATCTGCCATTGGCATTAGAAAGTTACGATGAAAACTAATTTAATGGTTGACAAATTGTCTATTTGCTAATTTGCTAATAATCCAAATTTTTCATTGTATATCTAAATTTTTTTTTATATTTGCCAATAATAAATAAACCAAATACTCTACTAAAAGGTGAATAATGTAACCCAAATTTATTATAAAACAAATACGTTGTTAACTGAATTGTACCATAAGAAAAGGGATAGGAAAAAGATTTACGTATGAAATCCGTAATTGGCTAATTTGATTCACGAAACATTAAAAGTTATTTAAAATTATCTTTAGATTTAAAATTTTTATATTAATTTGATTTTGTATTTTTGCTAAAAATATGTATCATGACTAAACAGATAGATAATTTAGAGATATATCAAAAACTTGTTGATTCAATTGGAGATACAATTACGAGTGCGCGATTAAGAGCAATTCAAACTGTAAATAATGAGTTGTTAATGGCAAATTGGAAGATTGGTAAATACATAGTGGAATATGAACAAAATGGGAACGAAAAAGCTGAGTATGGCAGTTCATTGTTAACAAACCTATCCAAAGATCTAAAATCAAGATTTGGAAAAGGGTTTAGTAAAAGCAATATTTATTTGATGAGGCAATTTTATTTGAAATACCAAATTTTCCAATCAGTGACTGGAAAATTGACATGGACACATTTTGCTGAATTATTGAGCGTTACTGACGACCATTCAAGAAGCTATTATGAAAAACAAGCTGTAAATGAAAATTGGAGTGTACGTGAATTAAAAAGGCAAATAAGTTCATCATTATTTGAAAGATTGGCCTTAAGTCAGGATAAAAGTGGAATTTTGAAACTATCGCAGAAAGGACTTGTAGTTTCAGAGCCAAAAGATATTTTAAAAGATCCTTATGTACTTGAATTTCTACACATTAAAGAGGATACAAGAATGACAGAGAGTAGTTTAGAACAAAAAATTATTGACCATCTTCAAATATTTTTACTTGAATTAGGAAAAGGCTTTTCTTTTATCAGCAGACAATATCGCATAACTTTGGACAATGACCATTACTATGTTGATTTAGTATTTTATCATAGAATACTCAAATGTTTCGTATTAATTGATTTGAAAACAAAACATGTTAAACATCAGGATATTGGACAAATGAATATGTACTTGAATTATTTCAAAATTGAGGAAAATACTGAAGGAGATAATCCTCCTATTGGGATAGTTCTCGGTGCAGATAAAAATGACATATTAGTTGAATATGCAATTGGTGGAATTTCAAACAATATTTTTGTTTCAAAGTATCAGTTATACTTACCTGACCGAAAAGCACTCGAACAAAAGGTAAAAGAATTAATATTTGAATAATAACAGCCCATAACAAACGCTTAAACAATCTGGATATACTCCACTTGATAATCAATAAAAAAAACATTTATGGAATCAGAAAATGTAACATTACTTTTAAGAGAGAAAGAGGTGGAACCCTCCAATGAAGTTTTGGAAAACGTTATGGGGAAAGATCTTTTTCTGATCTATCAGGAATTAATCCAAATTTTCACACATGATTTTAACCTGGAACCTCAATGGAACTTTTACAAAGATGGAAATTCCTGGTTGTGTAAAGTGGTGTATAAGAAAAAAACGATCCTTTGGCTCTCTGTATGGAATGGCTATATTAAAACTGGCTTCTATTTTACGGAAAAAACAGGAAAAGGAGTTCTTGAATTAGATATTGATAATCAAATTAAAAAACTATTCGAATTAGCAAAACCTATCGGAAAACTTTTACCATTAACTTTTGAGATTAATCATCAAAACCAAATTAAAGACTTAAAAGAGGTCATTCGATATAAGAAAGAACTGAAGTAGCAGAACTTCAGGACTTTTTAGAACTTGTTGAAAAAGATGAATGCCATTGTTTTTATGTTTAAAAATATTGAGAAATTAATCATATTCCGACTGATAAATTATGCACTATATATTAATAATCACTATTGTCATTTCTCACTTCGTTCGAAATGACGATCAATTATTAATATTTATGGAATTGTCATTCAGAGCGAAGCGATGAATCTATATGTTTTTGTCGAACAATAGTGTTTAAATTGTAAATATATCGTTATTGATTTGCAATAAAAGTATTTTTTTTGAAGATATGTTCATTTAAAATCTTTTGCTATTTTTGTAAAGACATTTAATTTAAAATCTACAAAAACAATAGGAATGAAAGAATCAACCGAACAAAATGAACGAATCGCAAAGATCACGTTTGCTTCTGTTTATCCTCACTATGTGACAAAAGTGGTTAAAAAAGGGAGAACTATAGATGAATTAACCCAGGTTATCGAATGGCTGACTGGTTATGACGATCATAAAATTAAAGAACTGATAGAGAGAAATATCACTTTTGAAGAGTTTTTTAACCTGACAACACTGAATCCTAATGCAGGTCTCATCAAAGGGGTTATTTGTGGATACAGAATTGAAGAGATTGAGAATCATTTGACCCGAAAAGTGCGCTACCTCGACAAACTGGTGGATGAACTGGCAAAAGGGAAAAAAATGGAAAAGATTTTAAGATCTGAATAAATAAAACCAAAAAAGATAAGAGTTAAGTGATAAGAGTGAAAAAACTAGAACCTAAAACCTTATAGCTGATAGCCCTTTAGCCATTTGCCATTAACCCTTCACCCACTTGAAAAAAAGTTGTATTTTTGCCGTTCAATTGAAAAACAATAATAAATATATAACATAATCATTATGAAACAGTTAATAGAATGCGTTCCCAATTTTAGTGAGGGAAGAAACATGGAAATCATCCATCAAATCACGGCTGAAATAGATAAAATGGAGGGCGTGAAACTTTTAGATGTGGATCCCGGTTTTTCAACTAATCGCACAGTAGTTACCTTTGTTGGTACTCCTGATGAAGTGGTTGAAACGGCAGTTAAGGTGATCGCAAAAGCTCAAGAGTTGATCGACATGAGAAATCATCATGGGGATCACCCTCGTTTTGGAGCTACCGATGTGTGTCCCTTGGTTCCTGTGGCTAACATCACTATGGAAGAAACCGCTGCTTATGCTCGTAAACTAGCACAAAGAGTGGGTGAAGAACTTGGAATTCCTGTATATTGCTACGAAAATGCAGCTTGCGAAGAGAAAAGACGTAACCTGGCAAATTGTCGCCGTGGGGAGTATGAAGGACTAAAAGAAAAATTGGTGAACCCTGAGTGGAAACCTGATTTCGGTCCAGCAGAATTTAACGAATCTGTTGCTAAAAGCGGTGCTACTGCTATCAGCGCTCGCGATTTTTTGATTGCAGTGAACTTCAATTTGAATACTACCTCTACTCGTCGTGCCAATGCCATTGCATTCGACGTACGCGAGAAAGGACGCCCTTTGCGTGAAGGAAATTCTGTAACAGGAAAAATTGTAAAAGATGAAAATGGTAACCCAATTGATGTTCCAGGAACTTTAAAAGGAACGAAAGCAATCGGATGGTTTATTGAAGAGTATGGAATCGCTCAAGTTTCCATGAACATCACCAACACCACTGCTACCCCACTCCATGTAGCTTTTGAAGAGGTTCGTCTGAAAGCTGAACAAAGAGGCATTAGAGTTTCTGGTGCTGAAATCGTGGGTTTAGTTCCTAAAAAAGCATTACTAGATGCGGGATACTTCTTCTTACAAAAACAACAACGTTCTTTAGGTATTGATGAAAAAGAGGTGATCAAGATTGCGGTGAAATCTATGGGATTAGATGATCTTAAACCATTTATCCCAGAAGAGAAAGTGATTGAATATCTTCTTGATAAAGAGAATACTTCTAAAAAATTGATGGACATGACCTGTATAGGTTTTGCAAATGAAACCGCATCTGAATCTCCTGCACCAGGTGGTGGTTCAATTGCTGCTTACATGGGTGCTCTAGGTGCTGCTTTGGGAACCATGGTGGCAAACCTATCTTCTCATAAACCAGGTTGGGATGAAAAATGGGAAGAGTTCTCCGATTATGCTGTTCAAGGACAAAAAATCAAAGAGGAGTTGATCTGGTTAGTAGATGAAGATACCAACTCTTTCAACCTCATCATGAACGCTTTAGGAATGGCTAAAGGGACTGATGAAGAGAAAGCAGCCAGAAAAGCAGCTTTAGAGCAAGCAACCAAATATGCGATTGAGATCCCATTCAGAACAATACAACGCAGTTATGATGTGTTTGATCTTTGTGAAGCGATGATTGTTAAAGGGAATCCAAACTCTGTAACAGATGCTGGTGTGGGTGTTTTATGTGCAAAAGCTGCCGTTATTGGAGCTTATTTAAACGTAAAAATCAACGCCGCTGGTTTAGATGACAAAGCTTTTGCTTCTGAGATCGTAGCTAAAGCACATGAATATGTAGTTAAAGCCAAAGAGAGAGAAATTGCTTTACTGCAAAAAGTGGAAGAGATTATTGGATAATCAATCTTTAATTTCAAACCATAAAAAAAGGCGCTGTTTAGCGCCTTTTTTTTATTCATCATGTAAGGTTACAAACTTAAACACATCCCGACCGTTTGCTTTGATGATCAATTGTGCATTTTGATTTTGCATAATGCTACTGCCAAAATAGTTGTGATCATAAACGAAAGGGTCTTTAAACCACTGACTAACATTCATTTGCATTTCTAGGTGAGTCTCATCATCTTTTTCAACCACAAATGAAATAGGCAGTGTAAGTGTGATATAGTTATGTACAAATGCGTAAATTGAATCAACAGAAGTGGCATTACTATAATATAACTGACCAATACCTGTATGAAAGTTAAAATTACGAAGTGATCCTGTTGGGGGTTGCCATTTACCATTTATTTGCATATAATGGTAACCTCCACCTAAATGTTGAGGCCAAAAGAAATTACATTCTGGAGGATTGGGGAATTTGTTTGAAATATTATCCTCTTCATCGAGTCCAAATACAAATTGAACAGCTTTATATTCAGCAGCTTCTATATTTTTAATTTCCCAGGATGTTGTAGTGGGGTAATTCAAGTCCACATAATGAATCCCTTCATTTTGGGATACCTTAACCATTTTATCATCTTTTGTAATAAAGTATAGCTTTGATACAAAATACTTTATCTCATTCACTTGGTACACATTTTGAGCTGCATTGGTATAGATCAGTGAATTCAACTGAATAGGATCATTTTCAACAAGATGTTGAAAATGAAGGTTTATTGTTCCTGTTTTCTCTTTATCTCCACAAGAAGATAAAAGAAACAATACGCCAATAATTAGTAGTATAGATCGATGCATTGGAAAAGTTTAAATTGAAATAATCGCTCTAAAATAAGGATCATTATTGGTTTTCATTTTATCTTCAATAAGATAATTTCCATTATTATTGGTAATCATTTTCACATTAATGGCATCAGATTCTGTGGATGTCCAGTATTTAACATTTTTACGGATTGGTTTTACATCAGTACCAGTAGGCATACCAGCATTCACTTGATCCATTACATTAAAAAGGAGTCTCATTTCATCTACAGCTGGGAGGTACCATTTCACAGTTGTAAAAGGAGTTGGTTGTTGATCTGGAAAATCTACATTAAAACATTGCCAAAAAACAGGATATCTCAATCTCCAATCATTAGGACCTGAAGCAGGTAAATTTTGAACTTTTTGTTGATTTGATTTTCCATCAGTTAAACTTGTTGCACCGATTGAATCTGATAAAACAGAACACCATTGTATCTGTAGTTCAGTTTCAACTGCAACTGCTTTACAATGTTCTCCATCAAAACTTGCATAAAAGACTACAGCTTGAACGTCATCTACAACAATGAGATCCCCCACTTTATATTTTGGGTTTTCTGGAATAAAATATTCAGGTTCACAAGATGTTGTGATGATGAATAGGGCTACTAGGGCCACTAAAATTGAATTGATTTTTTTCATAGTTTTTATTTTATATTAAGAAATTATTTCATTTTTGGATTTTCAAATCCTATTACATATTTCAAGGGTTGAGCAGCACCTCCATTTTCAATAAAAAGATCCACTAAATCGTATTTTGCTTTTTTGGAAATTTTTGGTGTTTTTATAATGATGGTTTGTGTTCCCTCTTTGAGGGTATACTTTTTAATGATCTGTTTTTTTTGGGAATTTCTTAAGCTTGTTTTTACAGTAATTTCAGTAGGATTTTTAACGATGATAGAAATTTCAATTTTGTTTTTTTGAATCACATAATTTGATATTTGAACCTCAAAATTAGGATCAGCTTTTTGGAGTAAGTAATTGTATGCTTTGAGCATGTCTGTTATTCCGTAACCTAGAGAATTATCAGGAGCTGTGGCTTTATCACCGCTCATTCTAATTGCATGCATAATCTCGTATGCATTTTTGTTTGGAAATGCTTGCCATAGACAGGCCACCATACCTGACATAAGCGGTGAAGAGAACGATGTTCCATCCCCTTTGATGGTTTTCCCTCTGGTATTCCCAACATAAGTGTCCCATCCTACAGCCACTGCGTCTGGTTTAACTCTACCATCTGCTGTGGGGCCATAAGAACTGAATGGAGCTCTTTCTCCTTTGGAATTAATGCCACCAACTGCAAGAATATCAGTTGCTTCAGCCGGAGCTCCCATAAATTTCCATTTCCCATTCCCTTCATTACCCACACTATTGCATAAAACAATCCCTTTTGAAGCTAAATAAGATGCCGCTATAGAAGCCCTACTACTTTTCCCATTCATATGAAAATAATTACGCACTTGTGTTGTATCATCAAACTTAGTATAACCTAATGATGAATTGATTACATAAATTCCTAAACTATCAGCCCATTCTACACCTGCTACCCAATTATCCTCTTCAACCTTATTTTCACTTCTTCCATCTTCGGTTTGAGCAAGCCAAACAATTACTCCAGGTGCAGAACCAACAATTTCCCCGGGTATATAAGATGCGATACAAGAGAGAACCATCGTACCATGACTTCCAGTTATGAAAGGATTTACGCCAGGTTGCACAACATGTCTGGCTTCACGCAATCTATTTTGAGACCTTAATAAACTAAAATGCCTGATGGTATCGAGATTGTGAAATCCTCCGTCTAATATCATCATGTAGATTCCTTCACCCTTAAATCCCATTCTATGAAGCCAATGTACATTGTTAATTTTTATTTGTCCATAACTTAAACCATAATCAATATCATTAGGAATTCCAGTTTCAACAGTGGGAATATTTCCATTTTGAAAGTGAAAATAACTATTGGGTTGCTCTTCGGGTTCTTTCATGGGGATGGTTCGTTCACAATAAGATACAAAATCTAATGCAAGAATCTTATCCATAATATTCTCATTTTCAGAGTATATCGTAATCCCATTTAACCATTTAGATTTCGTAAACAAAATAATATTGGAATCCAAAGCCAACACTTTTTGAATATAGGTAGGACTTACTGGTAAATCTTGTTCCGTAATTTTAATGTTATATTTTTCTCTTCTTTCTATTGCTTTTGGAGATAAAAATTCTAAAGGTTTATCAATAGAATAAGGGGTCCCTTGTTTATCTTTAAATTGGATCCAATACTTTGCAGGGGATTGAGCAAAAATCGTAAAAAGAGCAAAAAATAGTAGAAATAACAAAAATAATCTTTTCATAATATTGTTTTTTTTACACGGAGAAATATTATTTATAAGTAATGCAAAAATAGTGTTTTTTCACAAACAGTTAGATTTTTAATATCATTACTTTACGATACTGATCTTTTTTGTAATAGTTTGATTTTCAATAGATATACGAATATAATAGAGTCCCGTTGGAAATTGTGCGCAAGAGATGATGTTGTTTTGACCTACTATTTTTGTTGTAAAAAGGTGTTGACCTATTCCTGAAAATAAACTCATTTCACCATTTATTATATATGGAAAATAAATATGGATTTGATCAGAAGCAGGATTTGGAAAAAGTTTTATGTCAACCTCATTTTCATCAATTTTTACGGGAACAGGTTGTGTTCCTTGAAAAAAAGTGAGTCCACCAGCCCAATTTCCAACAATCATATCCAACTTTTGATCATTATTTAGGTCTGCCACTGCCACACCACATCTAATCCCTTCGTCAATAAAATAGGGAATGTTTTGCACTGTTTCTACAAGCGAATAATCTTGAAGAAAACTACCTGATAGGTTTCCATCGATTGAAGAATACAGAAAGAGTTCCCCTTGTTCACTACTACACACCAGATAAGTTTGGTTATTCCATCTAAAAAATTGAGGTACTGAATATCCAAAATAGGAAACTTCAATATTTCTAACATCAACATTTCCAAAAGTTGTAGTGATCATTTGAAAATTTGGATTAGAATTATTCGTTGTATTTTGATAGTATGCAATTTGACCTCTTCGGTTTCCAACCAACAAATCTAAATCCCCATCTTGATCAATATCAAAGAGTTGAGGTGTACTAAAGTTGGAAACGTTTACATTTTGATAGTTTGTCACTGGAGTAGCAAAATATGGAGTTTGACCAACTGGATTCTGATTCGCAAAAAAGAGAAGTTTTCCATCACTATTCCCACAAATCATATCAATAGTTCCATCGTTATTCAGATCAGCAAATGCAGGATATAGAGCTTTATAGTTGTACTGCTTTAAAGATCCAAAATCTGTTGTAATTAGATTATACATTGTTTCAGTGAAGCTTCCTGTATTTTTGAAGTATGCGATACTTGATGAGTAATATGATTGTAATACACCGTTAATGTAGCTGGAACTATCGTAACTGCCATAATTAACCACAAAAAGGTCTAAAAGGCCATCTTGTTCCCAATCAAAAAATATGGGATATGCCCCACTCCCTAAATCGATAGTTTGATCTTGCAAGAATGAGGTTGTTTCAAGTTCATAATTCTGAGTTTGGGAGTTTTTTTTATAAAGCCAAACCGAATTTAAGTCCTGAGATTTTACAAGAGAGGGATCAGAAGGGGAAACTATTATCTCATTCTTTCCATCCTTATTCACATCTATGATACTTAATGCAGGCATTGAAAAAAGTTGTATCGGATCAGTATCGTTGGGAAATTGGGTCGTTTGAGAAACCATAAGAGCGGAATTTAATGTACCACCATTTGTCAAATATATTATATTAGGATAATCCACATCACCAATTGCCACATGAAAAAGTGTATCTTGTTCATTTTTTAAAGCTTGAATTGATGACCCCATGTGTCTGGTAGATAAACTATTGTTGTCCCATTCCTTTTTTTGACAGTATGTAAAAAGTGAAATGGTATTATTATCGGCTGCTTCAGAAAAACCACCCCAACATTCATCTCCTAAAATAAATTTTAAAGAATCTGCATGACCATATAACTCTTTGGAAAGATTTTTCTGAAAATGAACATATTCCCCTAATATCCAAAAATTTACAATATCTAAATCTCCATCCTGATCAAAATCCTCAATGGCTAAATAATCATCTGGAGAAGCAAAAATATTCACATAACCATTGTAATAATAAGATTGCAGTTGATCTGTTACCAATGTATATTGGAGAGGGGTAGAAGATGTATGTTTGAATACTCTAATACCGCCTAATCCATAAGTAAAGATATCCTCTTTCCCATCATTGTTGTAATCTTTAAAGATCACCCAATCGTGTAGGTTTGGAAAAGATTTTTTGTATTCCGGGGCATAAATATACTGAAAAGTACTATAGTTAAACAGAAAAGGGATGATTCGATTTCCATGTTTGTCAAAACCAACAAGGTCTCTAACCCCATCATTATTTAAATCGATCATTGAAAAATGAATACTATTAATACCTCCGAGCCAAGGATATTTTATAAAATCATGATTTTGATCCCAAACAACTATCGAATTATTTCTAGCAAAACCAAATGGATACATATTCGTTTGAGCTGAAACGAAAACATTTAAAACCACTAAAAACAGCACAATTAATCTTTTCATTTCAAAAAATATCCTCTCAAAATAAGGAAATGTTATCTCACTCTCAATCTTTGCCCTTCTCTAATAAAATCGCTCCTTAATTTGTTCATTTTTTTAATTTTATAAACAGAGGTTCTATATCTTTGTGCAATTCCACCTAAAGTTTGACCTTTTTTAACCGTAATATATAATCTACTTTGAGAATCATTATCAACCTGTGTATTATTAACAACTGGAATATTGGTTTTTACCTCTTTCCCTGAAGTGTAAAGGGTATCTGTAAGTAATTTAAAATTATTAAAATCTATAATTCTAGTTGGATTAAAAGGTACCCCCATATATCTCACTTCAAAATGGAGGTGAGGTCCTGTGGAACGGCCACTGCTTCCCCCTAATCCAATCGTATCCCCAGCGGAAACAATTTGTCCGGGATTCACAAAACGCTTACTCATATGACCATAATAGGTTTCCAACTTATTATCATGACGGATCACGATTAATTCTCCATACCCTCCTGCTCTACTTTTAGATACACGAACGATCCCATCAAAAGCAGCAACAACAGGTGTCCCCATTGGATAACTCAAATCAACTCCATAATGCATTCTTCTTCTACGTTTTCCGTATTTTGAATATATTTTGTAAGGGGACGGATGTGCATAATTCCCAAGTATGAGTGTATCTGGATTTATGGAAGTTTCATGTTTATAATGAACATTTAAGATATCAAAATTATTATATGTTCCATATCCAGACATCCAGTCAAAATAAATAAAAATCATAGACTCTTCTTTCCCTAGATCTTCAAAATCATCTTCATTATCCTCTTCAACACTGTCAAGAATTGGCTCAACAATCACCAAACTATCAGCATCTCCAAAGACAATTTTGTTAGGAGGGTCTATTTGAGCTTGAAGTGAAAATGTAATGAGAAATAATGAAAATAATAGAGATAAATGTTTGAAAAAAGTCATGATAAGTAACTAAATGGTTCTAAAAAATTAATGGTTATGCAAAAGTAACGAAAAAAATTATGCAAAAAGTGTGAATTTTTGTTAATATATCTTTTTTTGTTCTATATTTGCATTACCAAAATTAAATATTATGAAAGTAGGATTATTAGTTTTTTTATTTCTCATCACTCCCATTTTAGTCATTCTTATTTACCAAAAGTACCGTTTTGCAAAGAAAATCGGTACCGTAATTTTGGCTTATGCAGTGGGTGTAATTACAGCACTTTTTTTAACTTTTACAGATTTTTTAACTGTAAATCAAGCTGAATCTCTCATCAATATTGAGAATCTGATCATGAAGATCTCAATCCCTTTAGCGATCCCTCTGATGTTATTTAATTCTGATTTTAAATTGTGGACAAAATCATTGCCAAAAACGATTGCTGCATTACTCACTGGAATTGTTGCTGTCGTTGTTGCTATGATTGCTGGGTTTTTTATCTTTAGAAATTCAGGAATTGAAGATTTTCCAGGTGTTGCTGCTATGTTGACAGGGATTTATACTGGTGGGACAATGAATTTTACTGCATTAGGAAGTGCTTTAAAGGTTGATCCAAATGTTATTACAATTACTTTAACATTTCAAATGATCGTTATTTTTCCTTTTGTATTGTTTGTTACAGGTGGAGGATATCGGTTTTTTAGATGGATACTTCCATTTAAAGATCCTGCTGCTTCCTTAGATGATCAATCTGCTGTAAAAATGGAAACTGTTGCATTTGAAAGATATGACAGAATGCTTCATAAATGGGTGTTTCCTAGATTAATGCTTGCTTTTGGCATTGCCATACTGATTGTTGGGATTGGGGTTGGATTAGCCATTTTAACTACAGGCAGAATGAATGAATTGGTAATCATATTAACCATAACAACACTTGCAATAGCAGCTTCATTCTCTAAAAGAATTAGAAATCTTCCAAAAACTTTCGAATTGGGTATGTTTTTTATTCTGCTCTTCTGTGTGTCTGCTGCAGCGCAGTTTGATATTTCAAAAATTGACACTTCTGTAATGAATTTACTCTATTTTATCATAACTATTACATTGATATCCATCACGATACACCTTCTCCTTTGTCGAATTTTTAAAGTAACAGGAGACCTTTTTACAGTAGCCATCATGGGTTTGTTCTGTTCACCACCATTTATACCACCAGCAGTTAGTGCTATGGGAAATAAAAAAGTGTTAATTAGTGGTGTGGCAATTGGACTGGTTGGCTATGCAGTGGGTACTTACTTAGGAGTGGCTCTCTATTATCTTTTCCAAATATTATAAAGCTCAAGTAGTAAAATTTATTTTTAGTAATCATTTAAAAAGATTTCCAATGAAAAAGTTTTTATTTGTAACATTCGTGCTCTTTTCCTTTTCAGCTGCTTTAATGGCTCAAGAGAGTCAAAATGAACCTGTAAAAAAGGTGAAAAAAGGGTGGAACCTCGGTCTTTTACCCAGTGTAGCTTTTGATGCAGATCTCGGTTTTCAATATGGAGTATTAACGAATATCTTTAACTATGGAGATGGCTCTAAATATCCTGAGTATCTTCATTCTATCTATTTAGAAGCTGCATACACTACGAAAAGATATGGTATCTTTAGATTTAATTACGATTCTAAATATTTGATTCCCAACCATCGTCTAACTATAGATGCCTCATATATCCCTGATGCCATGTGCGATTTCTATGGTTATAATGGATACCAAAGTATCTACAACAATTCGTGGCACAATTCTAAGAATCTAACACCAGAATATCAATCAAGAGCTTTTTATAAATTTAGAAGAGACTTACTCAGATTAACCGGAGATATTCAGGGTACTATCCAAAACCATTGGAAATGGAATGTTGGACTAGGTTTCCTAAATTATTCAACTGGGGCTGTCAATTTGGATGTATTAAATAAGGGACAGGATAGTTTAGATGTACTTCCTGAAATTGAAGAATTATATGACAAATATATAAAATGGAAAATATTTGATGAAAATGAGATTCATGGGGGGTTTCATCCATACATTCGTTGTGGTGTTGTATATGATTCCAGAGACAGACAAGCCAATGCTTCCAAAGGGATCTATTCTAACCTATTTCTAACTTATACGAGTGCATTTGCAGAAAAAAAAGAGTTTAATAATATCAAGTTAAATGCTGTTTATCAACATTATATCCCATTGGTTAAAGAGAAGTTAACATTTGCCTATAGAGTGGGGGCACAACTTCTTATTGCTGGGAAAAGTCCATTTTATATGGATAACTATTTAAACACTCTTTTTCTACAAAGAGCTATGTATGAAGCAATTGGCGGCGCTAATTCCACCCGTGGAGTACTCAGAAGCAGAGTATTAGCAGATGGATTTGGATATGCAAATTTTGAATTCAGATGGAAAGCTTTCCAATTTGATATCGGAAAACAACATTTTTATATTGGGTTTAATCCATTTATTGATATGGGTATGGTATTGCAACCCAATAAAATAGATGAAACAGCGGTTATCACTGCAGCACAAAATGATCCAACGATTGTTATTTCTCAATTAGACCAATATTTTGATTTTGAAACCTCATCCATTTACAAACCCCATTTTTCTGTGGGTTGTGGATTAAAAGTGGCTATGAATGAAAACTTTGTAGTTTCTGTGGATTGGGCAATGCCAATTAATGAACAAGATGGTGCTAAGAAAACCAATTTTTACATTAAAATGGGCTATTTATTTTAGAAAATGATCCACGGAAAAAAAATAATAGTAGTAATGCCCGCATATAATGCGGAAAAAACTCTTGAACAAACTTATGCTGAGATCCCTTTTGATATTGTGGATCAAGTGATACTCACGGACGATTGCAGCAAAGACAATACTGTAGAAACTGCGCATAGACTAGGCATTCATGAAGTATTGATACATGATAAAAATAAGGGGTATGGGGGAAATCAAAAGACATGTTACAACAAAGCTTTAGAGTTAGGAGCTGACATTGTGATTATGTTGCATCCAGATTATCAATATACACCTAAGTTAATCTATTCAATAAGTTATATCATTGCACAAGATTTGTATCCCGTAGTTTGTGCATCTCGAATATTAGGGAAAGGGGCTCGTAAAGGGGGGATGCCACTTATTAAATACGTGGCAAACCGTTTCCTAACTTTATTTCAAAATATTCTTTTGAATCAAAAACTTTCGGAATATCATACAGGGTATCGTGCTTTTTCGAAAGAGGTGTTACAAAAAGTGCCCTATAATATCAATTCTGACGACTTTATCTTTGACAATGAGATGTTAGCTCAGATTTTCTACAACGGCTTTGAGATCGCAGAAATCACATGTCCAACCAAATATTTTGAAGAAGCATCATCGATAAATCTTACCAGAAGTTTTATATACGGATTTGGGGTGATCCGGGTTTCCATTCTCTACCGCCTCGCTAAGTGGAAAATATTTAAATCAAGATTATTTAGATAAAAAAAAGGACCCCTTTCGGAGTCCTTTGATATTATATTGAAATAAGCATTCAATTAGGGTAATATATTAAATCTAGTTTTTGGCAAGAAACTGATCAAAGTATTAGTAGTTCCTCTTGTATGTCTACTTGCAGAAGTTTGAGTAATTCCGTAGAAGGTAGCAGCTTTAAAAACTCCAATAGTATTTGAGAATTCTATTAGTAGATTTCCTCCGGTATATGTGAAAGGTGAACTAAATGTTATAGTTAATGTAGCAGTAGTTCCACTACCAACTGTAGGCATTAAACCAACAAATACTGTATTAGGTGGTGTAGGTTGTATTCCTAATGCTAAATCTCCAACGCTTGTTGTCCCAATTTTAAATGTTCCTATACAAGTCCAAGGAGCTGAAGGGGGTGAACTAAAATAAAAAACTAAACTTGAGATTTGACGCCCAACTAAATGGGTTAACATTGATTCAGGATAAACCATTTGATTTAAATGTACTGCGTCTGTCCAAAGACCATTTATCGGAATAGAGGTATTTGTAGTAGTACCATTAGCTAAAAGTAAGTATGATATATTAAATGTTACATTTACATTAAATGTAATTTTAAAATAGCTATTGGTGTCAGTTGGAGAAAACGTTACACTGTAATTGCCTGGAGTTTCTAGTAATGTAGCTGGAGTTGTCCAAGCGAAAGTTCCAGGAACAGGAATACTATTATATTCTACTAATCCATCAGTAAATGTTAACGTACTTAATGCATTTCCTTGCGCAGGAGATCCAACAACAGTTGGTGGTGTTATTAGAGTAGGAGTAACAAAGTTGGTTTTAAATACAACACGAATAGTATTATTTGAATTTATATTATTAAATGTATAACTTTTTCCAGGAATTGAATCAGGTACGTTTATACCATTAACAAGTAATGAATCTAAGAAATAGTATTGATTAGGTGTAATTGTGTATTTTTGAGATGAAGCTGGAAGTTTATTAGTTCCTCCAAGTGGACTAATCGTACCATTTGGACCAGTTGAAGAAGTAATGGTATTCGTTCTGAAAACAACCCGAATAGTATGATCTTCATTTACATTAGTGAAAGTAAACCTTTTTCCTGGAATAGAATCAGGACGATTAATTCCATCTACAATTAGAGAATCTAAGAAATAATTAGTACTTGGTGTAATCGTATAAATTTGAGAGCTATTGGGAGCCTTTATAGTTGCCCCAGAAGGACTAATCGACCCATTTGCAGCTGCAGTTGCGGTAATAATATTAGCATCATAAACTGCTCTAATTGTATGAGGTTCATTAACATTAGTAAAGGTATAACTTTTTCCAGGAATTGAATCGGGACGATTAATTCCATCTACAATAAGAGAATCTAACCAACAATTAGTAGCTGGAACAAATGTGAATTTTTGAGTTCCATTTTTACCAACAGAAACAGAGCCAGATGGAGATATGGTTCCATTAGAACCAGTTGATGCAGAAATAATATTAAAACATCCTGCAATTACAAATTGTCCAGGGCTAACAACAGGTTGGACTTCAGATAATAAAACAGTATTTTCACTTAGAATTTGAACTCTCATTTCACTCGGATATTGTCCAGGAGAAGTCACAACCACTCTGATTGTATCACCAGGTTGAGCAGCAAATGGATAATCATACCAATTTGAACTAGATTCTGTAACAGATATGTTGTTATAAACTGTATTACCATTGATAAACAAAGATACATTACCATTGTTCCAACTGTCACTTGCTGTATCTCTCATCTTTAACAAATGAGGACAACCATTAATAATTTTGCGATTTCCGGATGGATTGCCATTTAATGGAGAAACAGTTAATCTTTCAACAGTTGCGTTAGTGAGAGTTGCGTCAACAAAATTATTTACAGTTGCACTTGCACTAATATCATATGTTAACCAAAAATTGTTTAAACCACATGATAAAGGTTGATTCCCTGAAAATGTAAATGTTCCATTTGGATTTACTACAATATTTCCAAAAGTTGTTGTTGTTGCAAAAGTGTTTGAAGACCCAGTGAAATATAATTTTGCATTAAGCAAATCAGAAACAGTAGTTGTTCCAGTAGTTGTAAAAGTAATTTCAGTTAATGAGGAAGAAATAATTGTTTCAATTTCAATTTTCATGATTTGAACATTTTGTTCACCCATATTAACTGCTCCTGTATTTGGGTGGATAGCATTTATCTTTGTTGGTTGATATTCAATATTGCTGGAACTTGTAAAATTGGAATTACACCCAATTCTATATGAAGAATTATTCAAAGTGCCATTTTCACCTACAGTAGCAATAATTTGAGCATTATTTGAAAAGTTGTCGAATTCATAATACCCAACTAAATTAGCATAATTGGTGTGTGTATTGTTAACGGATTTGTTATACCAGGATTGTAGTAATGGTTGTGTTAAAGCAGTATTCCATATTCTAACTTCATCTATATTGCCATGAAAATACCTTTCATTATATCGTGGGCTTCTTCCAATTTCAACTGGATTTGAACTTACAGCTATACTTCCACTCAATGTTTTGGTACCAACTTCAACTCCATTTCTAAATATCTTCATTGTACTTCCATCAAAAGTAGCAGCAACATGTTGCCATTCGTTTAGAACTAAAATACTGGATGTAGTAAGCTCAGTTAAAGAACTCCCATTTCCAATAGCAAAACGTAATGTTCTTGATGATGAACCACAAGTTAAAACATAACCTGCACTACCTGTAGATTGTTCATTTGAAATAATAGTTCCCCAAGCATTTGAATAAGTGAATATTGTAGGGTATATCCAAGCTTCAAGTGTTAAAGCTGTTGTAGGATTTAAAGTAGACGTATTACTAATCTGAGCATTTGAAACTGGAGCTCCACTAAAAGTTAAAAATGAGTTTAAATTAGCAGATGTTACTGTCCACAAAGCCCAAAATTGTTTGTTTCCGGATTCAACATTGCTTATAGTTGTGATAGGGCTTCCTGTGAAGGCAGCATTATCATACCAACCGTCAAATCTGTTGTTTAATTTTGTTGGGATTGGTAATGTAGCTCCTACACCTTGAATATACGTTACAGGGTATTCAGCTGGCATTGCACCACCGTTTATGTTATATGTAATTGGGAATCTGTATAGAATGGTTAAATCTAGAGTTGCTGTACTGTCACAACCCACTGCATTGGTTAAAGTTGCAGTATAAACACCAGAGGTTGTATATGTTTGCTCGTTCCAAGTATATGTGTTATACTCAGTTAATGAAACAGATGGAGAAGAAGTGCTATTTCTAATGGTTAAATTTAAGGTAACAATGCTATCACAACCTGCTTCATTTGTAATGGTAAATACAGGAGAATCAGTGCTTTCAGTGTATGTTACATCATTAATCCAAGTGTAAGAATCACAATGATCTTGTACATCTATACCGTAAGTTTTATTTCTGATCGTTAAATTTAAAGTTACAACACTGTCGCAACCAGCAGCATTAACTAATGTATACGTTGGTTCGTTTGTGCTCTCAGTATATGTTTCTCCATCAATCCAAGTGTAAGCATCACAATGGTTTTGAACATCAATACCAGTAGTCATTTTTCTGATGGTCAAGTTTAAAGTAACAGTACTATCACAACCATTTGAATTGGTTACAACAAAGGTTGGAGTGTTGGTGCTTTCAGTATAAGTAATTCCATCAATCCACTCATAAGAATCACAATGATCTTGAACATCAATACCAGTATTGCTGTATCTTACTTCTAGATTTAAAGTAACAATACTATCGCAACCTAAATAGTTTTCTATCGTTGCAGTATGCGTTCCACTAACAGTATAGGTTTGTTCTGTTAAATCCCAATAGTAAGAATCACAAGCTATAATATCTAAAGTACCATAAGTTGTATAATTAACCGTTAACAACAATGTAGAAACACTATCATTAGGGAAATTACCCACATATCTACCTGTTTCAGTAAAAGTTTCTCCATTCCAAGTATAAGAATCACAAGCTGTAACCTCTTCAACGCCATAAGGTGGAGCTTTCACACAACGAACACTTAGCATATTGTATTTGTTCATCGTCATGTTTGAATTTAGTCTACAGTCAAATGGAAAAATTCCACAAGAAGCTGTAGTTCCATTGTAATTTAACGCCCAAAGGTAACCTGCTAATTTGTACTCATAAAAATTTTGAGTTTGAGCATTATAATACCCTGCAGGTAACATATTGAATCCACTTGTCCCTGCTGGTGGCATTGTTGAACTATAAACCCAATATGAATTTTCATTAATACGAGGGTCTCCAGAATTGTATAACAATTCTAATTGACCAGCCGTAGGAATCATCCATTCATTAGGACAAATACCTTGAACACGCTCACTAATCGCCTTTGGAGGAATGGCATTGCTACCTTCTGGGATACCCACTGCAGTGTACCAAGAGTATAAATATCCCATTGATGATGGAATATTTGGATAAACCATATACGTTGGTGTAACTCCTTCAACATTTGATTGAGTTCCATAACTGGTAGAACGAAGGTTCTCTTTCATCCAACAATTACCTCCCACCCATATTGTAGTGTAGGTGTTTCCATCGGGTGTAGTGACGGTTGTTGGACAAAGTGATTGTTGACTATAAGCTGCAAAAGCAAAAGTCAACAAGACTAAAAAAGTAAGAATTCTTTTCATAAAAACAGGTTTAATTATACATTAAAATTTAATAAATTTAATAATCAGAACATTAGAATCATACGTATAAACATACAATAAGTTTCAATCGACAAATATAGTAATTTTTTTAATTACTTTTATTAATTCTGATTTTTTTTTAAACAATTATTTGTTTATTCATAAATAATTGAAAGATAGAGTGTAAGAATGTTTATAGATATTATATTTAAACATTTCTAACTTAAATAGTTCGAATATCAAAATAAATTTAAAGCAAAAAATAGTATCTTTGCCCCATTAAATCGTATTTTTTTATGAAACGTTTTCTTTTGTTAATCACCTTGTTGGCCTTGATCATCTCTATTCAAGCGCAACGTTTTAACTCATTTTCTGCAAACCCTTCTGTAACCATTGAAGAGATGAAACAATTCCTATCTTCAGGTTCTTCTGATAAACAAAATGAAGCAAATAAACTTTTGGATCAATTTACCATATTTTGGAACAATCCATTCAATACCCATGAAAGCCAACTGGCATTTATAGAAGTAGCTAATGCTATGTTAAAGAAAAGGATGCGCCCTTTTCCCCATTTTGAATTACTTATTGATGCCTATAGTGCTTTTACAACCAATGAGTTGGTTTCAAACTATGTTGAATGGGCGCAGATGGTAAAATACCATATTGATAAAGATCAAAGTTCTTTTCATTTAGTGATGAAAAGTTACACCAACTTTTTTAACCATAATATTATTGCAACAGAACAAAATGCAAAATGGGTAGTTTATGGATCAGCAGATGCTATAGGAGTTGATAAAGAACCATTTATAGCATTTAAAGAGATCAATCTGGTTGGCTGTTCAAAACAAGATAGTGTTACCATATTTGCAACCTCCGGAGTGTATTACCCATCGACATTGAGGTGGATTGGAACAAAAGGTGAAATCAATTGGGAAAGAGCTGGATATGAAAATGTTGTAGCTACTTTCGGCAGCTATAATCTTGATGTTCGATTCCCTAAAGTTAAAGTTGAAAATGCCCTTTTAAGCTATCCCCGTTTATTCTCAAGCCCCATTTTAGGTGTACTTGAAGATAAAGCTGGTGTTGCCACAACTGAAGAGAAAGCGCTCTATCCAAATTTTAAAAGTTATGATAATTACCTTTCCATTCCAAACATATACAAAAATGTGGATTATATTGGTGGATTTCAACTGCGTGGAGCTTCGATTCAAGGATCCTCTGATGGGTCAAAATTAGCAAAAATTTTTGTTAGAAAAGATGATGGAACCAGAATTATTGCTGTTGAGTCTGTTAGTTACCTTTTTAGACCCGGTTCAGTGTTAGCCAATGATGCTAGAGTGAGTATCTATATTGATAAAGATTCCATTTTTCATCCTTCTGCTAACTTTAAATATACTGAAGATACAAAAGAATTGATTGTTTCTCGTCCCAAATATGGTGTTGGACGATCTCCATTTTTTGACACCTATCATAAACTTGAAATAACTGCCGAGTCTATCCAATGGAAAACAGATAAAGAGACTATTGAAATTAAGCCATTAGTTGGAAATTCTAGTGAAAGTAAAGCGGTTTTTGAATCTCAAAACTATTTTGAAGAGGGAAGAATGCGAAAACTTAAAGGGTTTAATGATATTCATCCATTAAGAACATTGTATGATATGTACAATAGCAATCAATTTGAACCACTTACACTCAGACAAGTTATCACCTATTTTCAAGCATCTGAAACTGATATTAAAGCGATGCTTGTTGAATTTTCTGCACAAGGGTTTGTGGAATATGATGTGAATAATGATCAGATTAAATATCGCAAAAAATTAACACAATACTTAAATAACGATGTTGGGATGAAGGATTATGACGATATCGTTCTGGAATCTCAAACCCATTACGCTTCATTAGACCTTACAAACTTTGACCTTAAAATTACAGGGTGTGAATATTTTGTATTAAGTAGTGCTCAAATTGTAAATGTTTATCCAAATGATCAGAAAGTTACTGTGAAGAAAAACAGAGATATGGTTTTTTCTGGGAGAGTCATTGGAGGACTTTTCGACTTTGTTACATCAAATTGCAAGTTTAATTATGATGAATTCAAAGTGGATATGGACATCATTGATTCGATGATCATGTATACAGAAGATAGATCAGGAAAAATGAACATGTATGGCGAGTACCAACTCAAAAAAGTAAATAGTCAAATTGAAGAATTAGCAGGTACTTTGTATATAGATATGCCTGGGAATAAGTGTGGTAGAACTGATAATCCAGATTATCCAATGTTTGAGAGTAGAAAAGCAGGAAAAGTGTTTTATGACCAACACTATGTTCAAGGTGGTGCCTATAAAAGAGATCGTTTTTGGTATCATGTTGATCTATTTATCATTAAAAATTTAGATAATTTTGTGATCGATTCTTTGAAATTTAATGGTAGATTGATCTCAGGTGGAATCTTTCCTGATATCCCAGAACCTTTAATGATCAGACCCGATTTCTCTTTGGGTTTTGTGCACCAAACTTCAAAATTACCGATGTATGAAAATAGAGGTTTTTTCACAAGTACTATTGATTTGAGCAATAATGGATTAAGAGGTACAGGAACCATTGATTTTCAAACATCTTCTTCCTATTCTGATGATTATATATTCCTCTTAGATCAAACATCTGGTATTATCAAAACTCATACAGTGAGTGAGCAATTGGCAGGAACTGAATTCCCAAAAGCGAGTACTCTTAACGCAAGAATGATATGGAAACCGTATGAAGATCAGATGTTTATACATTCAACGGATACTCCTATTTCTATCTTTGGAGAAACAGAACTTACAGGCAACACGGTGATCACTTCCAACGGAATGTACGGAAGTGGTATTTTAAAGTTTAAACAAGCTGATTTAACTTCTAAGAAATTCTTTTTTAAACATCATGAGTTAGATGCTGACACTGCAAATTTGAGAATATATGACCTTAAAAACCCAGACGAAGTTGCTTTTGCTACGAATAACTATAAATCTCATATCAATTTCCAAACCAGAATTGGTGATTTTGTAGCTAATGGAACAGCTTCTGAAGTCTATTTTATCAAGAATGAGTTTAAAGCAATGGCCAAAGCTTTCGAATGGAATACGATTGATCAGCAAATACTTAAATTCAGATGGGATGATGACCCTTATAAAAATGTAGATATCAATGGTACTTCTACCCGAGATTTAGTGGATATGGTAAGTCAGGGTAATGAATTGATTTGCACTGACCCCGGAATGAGAGGACTTCAGTTTTGTGCTACTTCTGCTGAATTTGACTTCGGGAAAAATATTATAAATGCGCATGGTGTTCGTTTTATTAATGTGGGTGATGCAGCCATTATTCCTAAGGATGGAGAAGTAACTATTCTCGAAGAAGCACAAATTCCTACACTCTATGATTCCAGAATTTTAGCAGGTAGAGGAAATAAATTTCATGAGATTTATAGTTGTGTAACCACTATAAGAACAGCTATTGACTTTGTAAGCTCTGGATTTATTGATTATATTGATGAAATTAAATCTGTACAAACCATAAGATTAGATACTATTTGGTATTACAAAACCACTCAAGCAATCGGAAAAATTCCGTTAGATATGAATTTTAAATTGAGTCCACATTTTGCATTTGATGGAAGAATGCAACTAAATAGTGTTGATTCCTTCTTAACTTTTGTGGGAGGTGTTGAGTTTATTCATGATTGTGACACGATTAAATATGCACGATTTAGAATTATGCAACAAATTAATCCAAATTCAATCTTCCTTGAAATCAATAACAAAAGTAAAGACATCAATGATCGAAAAGCTGTAGTAGCAATCACATCAGCCAATAGAACAGGGAGAATTTATACTGCATTTGGTGCAGCAAAAGATCAGTTTAATGATGCAGAGTATATTTCCGTTCAAGGGTTTATAACTTATGATCATAGTTCACAGGAGTATCGAGCTGCTTCACGTGAAAAACTCGAAGATATTACTTTGCCCGGCACAATTATTAGATTACGTAAAAGTGATTGTATCTCTATTGGTTCCGGAGCTATAGATATGGGTGCTAAGCTAGGGAGAGTTGATTTTGTTACTAATGGTAACATCATAAACTACATGAAAGCAGATTCTGCAGAGATGAACTTAACCACATCCATAAACTTCTTCTTTAATGCTGAAGCAATGAAAGTGATGAACAAAGTGATTTCAAACACAACAACTCTTGATTTTTTCGATCCTTCCACTGATGATGCTTATAATGAGGCAATTTACAATATATTAGGTCCAGATGATTACGCAAAATACAAACAAGATCAATCTGCATTTGGACAAGTGAAAAAACTTCCTGAAAAATTACAAGTTCAATTTTTATTTTCTGATATAAATTTTACATGGGATAAAGAGAACTCTGCTTTTGTTTCTCAAAATAGTTTACCTTTAATAATTTGTGGAGCAACACAAGTTTATAAAGAGATTCCTGGTATCATTGTTATTGAGAAAAGAGGGTCTAGGAATAAATTGTTTATATATTTTGAATTTAATAATCAGTTTTTCTTTTTCCAATTTGAAAATAACAACATGTATGGATTCTCCTCTGAAAAAGATTTTAATGAAGCGATCAGTAGTACAAAATCTAAAAACAGAGCACAAGCTCCTGAAAAAGGGTTGCCTTCTTTCTCTTATAAGTTAGGAAATAAAAGTCAACAAAAAAGGTTTATGAAGAAGTATTATGTAGTGATTGAGGATGAAGAAACTGCTCCTGTTGAAGAAGAATAATTTATAATTTTTAAAAATTGATTTTATGGTATTTTCAACTATTGATAGTATTGTTTTTATACTCTATGGAGTTGTAATTATTGGAATAGGATTGTATGTTTCTCGACAACCAAAAGGGATAGAAAAAAATGCAAACGATTATTTCTTAGCTTCCAAATCTTTACCCTGGTGGGCTGTTGGGGCCTCACTCATTGCAGCAAACATTAGTGCTGAGCAGTTTATTGGCATGTCTGGATCTGGATTTAAAATTGGCCTTGGCATTGCAACATATGAGTGGATGTCAGCTTTAACTTTGGTCATTATTGCCCTATTTTTTATTCCTATCTACTTGAAAAAAGGGGTATTTACTATGCCACAGTTCTTAGAACAAAGATTTGACAAAAGAGTAAAAGTGGTGATGGCAATCTTTTGGTTAGCAGTTTTTGTATTTATAAATTTAACTTCTATCTTATATTTAGGTGCTTTAGCTGTTCATAACATGTTTGGAATATCATTGTTTTGGAGTGTTATTTTCTTAGCACTTTTTGCCATGGTGTATTCCATTTATGGTGGATTAAAAGCGGTGGCATGGACAGATGTTGTTCAAGTTTTTTTCTTGGTTGGAGGCGGCTTAGTTGTTACATGGGTAGCACTATCTACATTAGGAGACGGGAGTTTTCTTTCAGGTGTAAAAACCATTTTTGATCAAGCCCCAGAAAAATTTGATTTAATTTTAGATAAATCTCATCCATCTTATATAGATTTGCCTGGGATTGGAGTTCTTATTGGTGGAATGTGGGTAGCAAATTTATACTATTGGGGTTGTAATCAATACATTATCCAACGTGCCTTAGCTGCAAAAAATGTTCATGAAGCTCAAAAAGGGTTAATCTTTGCAGGATTTCTTAAACTATTACTGCCACTTATTGTAGTCATTCCAGGAATTGCAGCTTTTCTATTAGCTCAAAAAGGGATTATAACTATTGACAAACCAGATAATGCATATCCTGTCCTTCTTAACATGATTCCACAAGGAGTTCGGGGACTTGCATTTGCTGCTTTGGTTGCTGCAATCCTCTCCTCCTTAGCTTCAATGATGAATAGTATTTCTACCATTTTTACAATGGATATATACAAAACATATTTTAGCATAAATGCAACTGAAAAAAGATTGGTAAATGTGGGTAGAATTAGTGCAGTTTTGGCTATGGTTATTGCAGTACTAATTGCACCATTGTTAACTAATTTAGATCAAGCTTTTCAATATATTCAAGAGTTTACAGGGTTTATTAGTCCTGGAGCTTTAGCCATTTTCTTAACTGGTTTTTTCTACAAAAAAGCAACAGCCAACGGAGCTTTAGCATCTGCATTGGGAACCTTTGTTTTCTCTGCATTGTTTAAATTTTTATTACCTGAAGTGCCTTTCTTAGATAGAATGGGATATGTCTTTCTCATTTCTCTTTTCATCATTTGGTTATTTGCAAAAATCGAAAATAAACCTGAATCCCCTAAGGTGATTCAACTTGAAAAATCGATGTTTAGTACGTCAAAAGGTTTCAAATGGGGAGCGGCAATCATCGTTATAATATTGATTGTTTTATATGCAATATGGTGGTAAAAAGTAAAATATGATAGAATTTAGATTATTAGATCAATTTGAATCCCATTTTAGATCAAAAGGGAGAGTTTTCTCTTCTCCAGGAAGAATCAATGTTATTGGAGAACATACAGATTACAATCAAGGTTTTGTTTTGCCCTCAATCATAAAACAAAAATTTTATGTTGTTATGGCTAAACGGGGTGGCTTAGATCCTTTTCCAATCGTTAGAATACTATCATCTCAATCTAATGAAATCGTAGAATTTAATCTATTTACACCCCCTCCTAAACCATGGATGAAATACTTTTGGGGTGTTATTAAAGAGATGATGAAAAGGGAAAGAGAGATCTCAAGTATTGATGTATTGATCTATTCAGAGATACCCGTAGGTGCAGGGGTCTCCTCTTCTGCCGCTTTGTGTTCTGCATTCGGATTAGCTTTAAATGGAATTTTTAATCTTGGATTTAGTAATCTTGAATTAGCAAAAATTGGGCAAGATACAGAACACAACTATATTGGAGTAAAATGTGGACTAATGGACCAGTTTGCGTCTCTTTTTGGCAAAAAAGGTTCATTTCTAAAATTAGATTGCCAATCGTTAAACTTTGAATATATCCCTTTTGATTATCCTGAAATAAGCATATTACTTTTCAATTCAAGGGTAAAACACAATTTAGCCGCTTCAGAATACAATTTAAGGAGAGAAAGTTGTGAAAGAGTTGTTGATGTTCTTAAATTTAATCACCCTAATATCCAATCACTTAGGGATGTATTATTGATAGATTTAATGAATTTCAAAAACTTCATAGATGAAATCGATTTCAAAAGAGCACTTTATGTTTTGGAAGAGAATCATAGAGTTCTCAATTTATGTGAATCCTTAAAAAATGGAGATATCTCCTCGTTATCTTCATCACTTCTTGCATCACATGAAGGATTAAGTAAAAAATATGACGTGAGTTGTTCAGAGCTTGACTTTCTCGTAGAATGTGCATACAATACACCTGGGATAATTGGGGCACGAATGATGGGTGGTGGCTTTGGAGGGTGTACTATTAATTTTATAAAAACTGATCTCAAAGAACAATTTATTGAAAAAATGTGTGCAAAATTTGAGAAAAAATATTTAAAAACGGCTATCTATTACGATATTTAGTATAAAGGGCGAAGGGCGAAGGGCAAAGGGCTAAGGGCAAAGGGCAAAGGGCGAAAGGCGAAGGGCGAAGGGCAAAATTGATTAAAATTTTTTTAAATGGGAAGTAAAATATTTCAGAAATATAGAATTCAAAATAGCAATGGTTTATGTGCAGAAATATGTAATTTTGGAGCGAAAATTTTATCATTACATGTTCCTGATAAGCACGGTGTTCTCCAAGATATTCTGATAGGTTTTGATGATAATCAACACTATTTTTTTCATGATCCTTATTTAAATGGTATTTGTGGAAGATTTGCAGGAAGGATTGGGAACGGATCTTTTAGGTTAAATGGGGAAATGTTTGAAATAACAAAAAATGAGGGGAATCACCAACTACATGGTGGTTTTAAAGGGTTTCATGTTCAATTTTGGGAAGTAGAAAAGTGGGAAGAGCATAAAATTACTTTGAAATATTTTTCTGAAGATGGTGAAGAGGGTTTCCCAGGGAATTTAGATGTTTGGGTAACTTATGAATGGGATAATTCTGACCAATTCATGATCACATGCAAAGCAGAAACAGATAAAGCAACTATCGTAAATTTGTGTCAACATGCCTATTTCAATTTGAATGGAAGTGGAACTGTAAAAAAGCATCAATTACAAATTCAAGCAGACCAATACACAGAGTTTGATGACCAACTTATCAATACAGGAAATTTGCTTCATGTAGAAAAGACGCCTTTAGATTTCAGAGTTTTTAAAAGCTTAGAAGCCATAGATAACGACCCATTTTTTGCCCATACATTGGGTATTGACCATTGTTTTTCATTGTCACGATTTAATAAAAACGGTGGATTAGTAGAAGCATGTAAATTGTATTCCCCACAAAGTGGTATAGAATTGGAAATATACACTAATCAACCCGCTTTGGTAGTTTATACGGGAAATTTTATTGAAGATCAAATTGGAAAAAAGGGGGTTCAAAATGGTCTGCATACAGCTATTTGTTTAGAAACACAAGCATTTCCAAACAGCCCCAACATACAAAATTTCCCTACAACCCAGCTAAATCCAGGAGAAGTATACCTATCAACTACTTGTTGGAAGTTTTCAACTACCATAAACGAAAGTGTGGATATTTAAAATAAATATTCTATCTTTGCCACCCAAAAAAATAACTTTAGGAACTATGATTTCTTTTTCAATCTGTTTATCCATTTTAATTATTGGATATTTTGTTTATGGAAAATTTGTAGAAAGAATTTTTGGAATAAACTCTGCAAATTTGACCCCTGCATATCGTTTAAAGGATAATGTAGATTTTATTCCTATGACAAGTTTTAAAGTATTTATTATTCAATTCTTAAATATTGCTGGGTTAGGTCCCATTTTTGGGGCCATAATGGGAGCAAAATTCGGAACAGCTTCATTTCTATGGATAACTTTCGGAACACTTTTTATTGGAGCAGTTCACGATTATATACCTGGCATGATCTCTATGAGGAAAAATGGGGAAACTTTGCCAGAAATTCACGGAATGTTTTTAGGAAAATGGATCAGAGAATTCATGCGAATAATTACAATTATACTCACAATTTTGGTGGGTGTTGTTTTTGTTATTGGACCTGCCGCATTATTGACAACCATAACCCCTGAATATCTCAATTTTACATTTTGGATAGTATTGATTGTTATCTATTATCTTTTAGCAACTTTGTTACCTATAGATAAGATTATTGGGAAAATTTACCCAATTTTTGGAATTTTTCTATTGATTATGGCTATTGGGATCCTATTTAGTATTTTTTATTACCAACCAGCAATTCCAGAAATTTGGGAGGGTTTACAAAATAAACATCCTTTTGCCTCGTCTACTCCCATTTTCCCTATTATGTTTGTTACTATTGCATGTGGAGCAGTTTCAGGATTTCATACGACTCAATCTACGTTTATGTCTCGCTGTATGAAAAACGAAAACCTAGGCAGACCCGTTTTTTTCGGTGCAATGATAACAGAAGGGATTGTTGCTCTAATCTGGGCTGCTGCAGCATCCTATTTTTTTTATGAAACTGAAGCTGGCAAAGCATTGTTTGTCTCTGGAAATCCTACCCTTGTTGTTAATTTGATAACGCAAACATGGATGGGGCAAGTGGGTGCAGTTTTGGCAATTTTGGGTGTTGTTTTTGCACCTATCACTACAGGTGACACTGCCTTACGAATGGGGAGAATTATGATTGCAGAACTGTTTCACTATGACCAAAAGAAAATTAAAAACAGATTAATAATTTCGATTCCTATATTTGTAGTAACAATCATGATTATGCTTTGGAGTATCAATGATAAACAGGGTTTTGATACAATTTGGCGCTATTTTGCTTGGATAAACCAATTCTTAGCAGTAGTTACTTTATGGGCCTGCACGATTTATCTTGCACAAGAGAAAAAATTGTATTGGATTACTCTTATTCCTGCTATGTTTATGACCATGGTATGTTCTCTTTTTATTTTTATTGCTTCTAATGAAGGTTTTGGATTTCCTACATTGCTTTCATATATATTAGCAACTTTAATTACTTTAAGTTTTACAATTTTGTTCTTTTATTGGAAAAAGCAACAAAAAAAAATATAATACGTATAAAATCAAAAATTAAAAAAATGTCTGAATATTTATCAACAAATGTCTCTAAAGTTACGACAAATTTACTCAGAAAAATGCGTAATGAAGGGGAAAAAATCGCAATGTTAACAGCTTACGATTTTTCAACAGCTCGATTATTAGATCAAGCTAAGATCGACATCATACTTGTAGGAGATTCTGCTGCTAATGTGATGGCAGGATACAAAACAACTTTACCCATAACTTTAAACGAGATGATATATCATGCATCATCCGTAGTTAGAGCCGTTGAAAGAGCTCTAGTTGTAGTAGATATGCCTTTTGGGACATATCAGGGCAATTCGAAGGAAGCTCTCTCATCTGCTATCAGAATAATGAAAGAATCGGGTGCAGATGCCGTAAAAATGGAGGGAGGAGTTGAGATCTCAGAAAGTATTGACAGAATTTTATCTGCTGGAATTCCGGTAATGGGACATTTAGGGCTCATGCCTCAATCGATCAATAAGTATGGAACTTATTCGGTAAGGGGGACAGAAGAGAAGGAAGCCGAGAAAATACTCCGGGATGCAAAAATCTTGGAAGAACACGGTTGTTTTGGAATTGTCTTGGAAAAAATACCAGCTGATTTCGCCAAACAAGTAACTGATTCAATTTCAATCCCAACAATAGGTATTGGAGCTGGGCCACATACCAGTGGACAAGTATTGGTTTTCCATGATATGATGGGCTATAGTCTTCAGTTTTCTCCAAGATTTTTAAGAAGATACCACAATTTTAGTAAAGAGATCATAAATGCTGTGGAACACTATATTCATGATGTAAAAACTTCAGATTTTCCTAACGATAAAGAACAATATTAATGTTGCCTCCAGAATTAGAAGAATTAGAAAAAAGAGTTTTATACGAAGATAATCACATCATTGTGATTAATAAAAAAACTGGCGAGATTGTTCAAGGTGATAAAACTGGCGATAAACCCCTAGTTGAATTAGTCCGTGAATATCTCAAAGAGAAATATCAAAAACCAGGGAATGTATTTTGTGTGGCCATTCATAGGATTGACAGACCGGTTAGTGGGGTAGTTATGTTTGCAAAAACCTCTAAAGGTTTAACCAAAATGGCAGAACTGATTAAAGAGAGAAATATTTCAAAAATCTATTGGGCTATTGTTGAACAACGACCTGAATTTGAATCAGAAAAACTGATTCATTACTTAAAAAAGAATGAAAAGTTAAATAGAAGCTATGCTTCAGATACTCCAAAACCTGGATATTTAACTGCTGAACTGCAATATACAATAATTGGAGAATCTCAGAGATATTGCTTGCTTGAAGTAGAACTATTTACAGGCAGACATCATCAAATACGAGTACAACTTTCAACTATAGGATGTATCATTAAGGGGGATTTAAAGTACGGAGCAAAACGGCCAAATCCTGATGCATCAATTGGATTACATGCAAGAAAAGTTATCTTTGAACACCCCATTTCTAAGAAACATATTGAGATTGTTGCCACACCCTTAGGTGATCATTTTAATAAAATTTGGGAAAATGAATAACTCGATTTAATTTTTTAGTATTTTTGTGGTCTAAATAATAAATCGATTATAAATTAAAAAAATATAGATACATCATGAAAAAGCTTTTTACCCTGTTATTGATATTGGCAAGTTTATCCTCTTTTGGACAAGGAATTGTTTTAAAATATGAAAACCAAGTAGTAAATAATAACGATACTATAACATATATTGCAACTGAATTAAATAATGATAATACAATTTTTATTGACATTGAAAATACTACCTCTCAAGAATTAGGCATAATGGTTCAACGTCAAATAATCACTTTAATCAACAATGCAACAACTTCATTTTGTATTGGAGATCTTTGTTTAGATGCTGATTTAAGCGTGTTTCCTGAAGTTATTGCAGCAGGAGGATCTCTTACTCATGCTAACCAAGGGGATAGAGCTTTTCACATTTTTTACAATCCAAATGGATCTTACGGTGTTTCTTTAATCAAATACACTTTTTTTGATGAAACAACTCCTACTATTGCAACAAGCTTATATATCAGAATTGATAATACTGTTTCTGTTTCAGAAACTAAACCAAATACAGCAATATTTGCTTATCCAAATCCAGCCATTGACAAAGTAACTATCGAACACTCTTTAAACACTAATACCACCGATGCAAAATTAGTAATTAGAAATATTACTGGAGTAGTTGTATATAGTTCTGTAATTGGCAATTCTTCTAAAACATCGATTTTACTAGATAATTTTACATCTGGAATCTATTTTTATTCTATTGAACTCAATAATAAGAGTGTTATTACTAAGAAATTGATTGTTAAATAGATTGTTTTCACGTACAAACTAAAACATTGTGGAAACGACATCCTCTATATTTGAAAATTCCCAAGTATCTTTATTTGGGAATTTTCTTATGTATATATCACACATACAAAATCTTGCAACAGTCGTATTAACTATTTCATTGGTTATCATAACCACATTGTTTGTGGCTTATAGAAATAAAATCACACTTTTATTAACATCACTATTTTCTCAAAGACATTTATCGCAACTTCAAAGAGAAGGGAAATTAGCCAATAAAGATCTTTTTTTCTGGGTGCAAATTATTATTCTGATTGTTCAGGCACTTTTTTTATTCATAGCGTTACAATATTTTTTTCCTAAAATTTACAATTTACTTTTACCCATTTATCTATATCTGATATTGATCATAATCGTTTTTATCGATTATTCTATAAAAAGAGTAGCTAACTATTTTTATATGAGTTTGTTTGAGATCCAAGATGAGATCCCCACTTACTCATTATATAAACTATTTTATAGTTTTACCAATTCAACTCTTCTACTGATTATACTACCACTTTCACTATATACCACAAATTGGAAACTCATTTTTCTATATATCCCTGTGTTTTTGACAACATTTTTAGTAACTACATTTAAACTTTTTACAATTAATAAAATTAAGATAAAAATATTCCATTTTTTTATTTATTTTTGCACTCTTGAAATTTTACCTTACTTGGTAGTATTGAAATTCTTAATAACATACAACAAGTAGCTGATATTGAATGCTTTAATGTAATAAAAAATGAAAATTAAAAACATCCTTATTTCACAAATTGCTCCTGCTGATTTTGAAAAGTCTCCATATGCTGATCTGAAAAAAAAATATAGCATTAATATTGATTTTTATAAATTCTTTAAAATTGAGAGTGTTCCAGGGATTGAATTTCGCAAATCAAAAATTTACATTCTTAATCATTCTGCTATTGTTTTTGCAAGTACCAGTACGATAGATCATTTCTTTGCTCTGGTAAAAGAATTAAGAATAGATATCCCTGAAACCATGAAGTATTTTTGTATTACTGATCAAACAGCTCATTACTTACAAAAATATATTCCATACAGAAAAAGAAAAGTTTTCTTTGCAAAGAATAATAATCCAGCGGGTATTTTTGATTTGTTTTTAAAAAATAAAGAACTTAAATATTTAGTACCTTGTGGTAGTGAAGCAGTAGGTACTCGTTTTGCTGATTTTTTTGAAAAAAATGGCATTGAATATAATCAAGCGATTGTTTTTAACACAATTCCTGCAGATTTAAAAAATGATATTGATATTTCTAAATACGATTTAATCATATTTTTTAGTCCTTCAGGTGTTCAATCTCTTAAATTCAATTATCCTGATTTTGAACAAGGAGAGATGGCTTTCGGGGCATTAGGAACTGCAGCTGTTGATGCCGTAAAAGCTGAAGGTTGGACTCTTCATGTGGAAGCACCTACAAAAGAAGCTCCTTCTATTACAGTTGCCCTTGATCACTTCTTGAAAGAACATGCTACAAGAAGAAGATAATCATAAGAAAAAATACTCTTTCCCAAAATCTGAGAGGTTATGTTCAAAAAAAGCGATTGAAGAGCTTGTTGAACTAAACTCAACCCTTTTTGTTCATCCTCTAAAGTGTTATTTTCAATTTTTTCCAATCCAGAATGGTGAAATTAACAATGAAATTTTATTTACTGTACCTAAAAGAAATTTTAAAAAAGCTGTAGATAGAAATAAAATTAAAAGAAGATTAAAAGAAGCATTCCGTTTGAATAAATTTGAATTATTAAATGATTCAACGATACAAAAATCAAGAAAAGTTAAAATTTTAATTGTATATATTGGAAAAGAGATAGAATCTTTTTCACTTCTCCAACATAGCTTGGTCTGTTTACTAGAAAAAATTGCAACTAAATAGTAATCTGATCATTACAATTTTATTTTTAATATATTTCATTTTTTTCACTTTTTTTTTGATTTGCTTATATTATATATATGATTATATTGTATTTTTGCGGCTTGATTTTTTAAATAAAAATACTCTAAAAATCTAAATTATATACTTTAATATTTATGAAAATATCATTAAATTGGCTAAAACAGTATCTCACCTTTGATTTACAACCTATAGAAATTGGTAAATTACTCACTAGTTGTGGATTAGAAGTTGAATCTATCGACACATATCAGTCTATAAAAGGGGGGCTTGAAGGATTGGTTATTGGAGAAGTTCTTACTTGCGAAAAGCATCCAGACTCTGATCACTTACATATTACCACTGTAAATATTGGCAGTGAAAATATTTTAAATATTGTTTGTGGAGCATCTAATGTAGCTGCTGGACAAAAAGTTGTTGTTGCTACTATTGGAACTGTTTTATATACAGAAAATTCCTCTTTTACTATAAAAAAATCAAAAATCAGAGGTGCACTTTCTGAAGGAATGATTTGTGCTGAAGATGAAATTGGGATTGGAACATCTCATGAAGGGATTATGGTTTTACCTACTGACGTGATTGTGGGAACACCAGCTTCAGAATACTTTAATGTTGAAAATGATTATATTTTTGAGATTGGGCTCACTCCCAATCGAAGCGATGCCACTTCACACTATGGTGTTGCTAGAGATCTGTATGCTGTACTAAAACATAATGGAATCCCATGCTCACCTCTTTTGCTACCAATCACAACGGATATCATTCCCACTTCCAAAAAACATAAAATCAGTATTTCGGTTGAAAACAGTGTTGATTGCCCTAGATATTCTGGGTTATGCTTTGATCAGATTACGGTAAAAGATTCTCCAGAATGGCTTCAAAATAGACTCAAATCGATTGGTGTTAGACCTGTTAACAACATAGTTGATATTACACAATACATTATGTTCGAAATCGGACAACCTTTACATGCCTTTGATAGTGATTTTATTAAGGGTAATGAAATAATTGTCAAAAATTTACCAAAGAAAACTCCATTTATAACACTTGAAGGAAATAAAATTGAATTACATGAGGAGGATCTTATGATCTGTAATGCACAAGAAGGGATGTGTATTGCTGGAGTTTATGGAGGTTTAAACTCAGGTGTTACCCATAAAACAACCAATATTTTTATTGAAAGTGCATATTTTAATCCTGTTTCTGTAAGAAAAACATCCAAAAGGCACAATCTTAAAACCGATGCAGCATTTAGATTTGAAAGAGGTTGTGATCCTGATGTTACACTATATGCACTTCAAAGAGCTGCAAATCTTATTCAAGAAATAGCAGGAGGTGTATTAGTCTCTGAAATAATTGATATATATCCCACTGAAATTGAAAGAAAAACTATACAGCTTTTAATTTCTGATGTTGAAAAATTGATTGGAAAACCCATTGAATTTAATGTTATCACAAATATTTTACATTATTTGGGTTTTGACATGACGCATCATGATTCAAATCAAATACTAGTTGCTGTTCCATTAAATAAAACAGACGTTACTCGACCTGTAGATTTAATTGAAGAGATACTTAGGATTTATGGATACAATAATGTTGAAGATCCACTTACTTTCAACTATACTCCAAATCAAAAAGCTCAGTTTTCGATTTCAAACCTTCAGAAAATGGTTTCATTATACCTTTCGGGGATTGGTTTTTTTGAAATAATGAATAACTCATTAACAAAAAACACATACTCTAAAGATTACGATTTTATCAATGAAAATGAAGTGATACATCTTTTAAATCCTATTAGTAGTGATTTAAATGCTATGAGGCAGACTCTTCTTTTTTCTGGATTAGAAACCATTGTAAGAAATGTGAACAATCGTAATCTAAACTTACAACTTTTTGAATTTGGAAAAACATATTCCTTAAATACAAATACCAAAGAAGAGGATGTAACGGTTAGATTTGTTGAGAAAGAGACCTTAGCTCTATTTTTAACAGGCAAAAGAATAGAGGAATCATGGAATCAATCTGGAGTTGATGTTGATTTCTTTTATTTAAAAAATGTGATTCATAATATATTACTCAAAAATAATTTCCCCATTCAGGATATTACTTGTAAGAGTGATTCAACAAGTCTATTTTTAGAAAATCTTACATACGAATTCAATGAAACACCTATTGTAAAATTTGGTCAAATTCACCCCAAAATATTAAAGAATTTTGATCTAAAGAAACCTGTGTTTTATGCGGAAATAGATGTTAAATTACTATTAATACACTCTCAAAACAGAACCATAAATTATAAACCTATCCCCAATTATCCATCAGTTAGTAGGGATTTATCATTAGTTATTGATGCTCATGTTTCTTACAGTACTCTTGAAACTATAGCATATAAATATGGGACATCAAAATTAAAGAAAGTATCATTATTTGACGTGTATGAAGGGGAAAAGTTAGAAGCTGGGAAGAGGTCATACGCTTTAAATTTTATTTTGCAGAATGATGAAAAGACTTTAACTGAAGAGGACATTAATAAAATCATGAATAAATTAATCTCAGCATTTGAACGAGAGTGTGGTGCAAAATTAAGATAATACAATGAAAATCATCACATCTCTTCAAGATATTAATTTTACTGGAAGTACCATTGTTACCATTGGTTCATTTGATGGTGTCCACAAGGGGCATCGACAAGTACTGAAACAATTGTCAGAAAGTGCCAAAGAGAAAAATTTAACGAGTGTTGTAATAACCTTTGAGCCACATCCTCAAATTGTATTACATCCAAATTCAGATTTCTTTTTAATATCTAATTATGAACAAAAAATTGAGCTATTATCAAAAGAACAGATTGACATTTTACTTATACTTCCTTTTTCAAAAGATTTTGCTGAGATAAGTTCATCTGACTTTATTCAAGAGATATTGGTTAAAAAACTAAACACCAAAGCGATAGTAATGGGTCCTAATCACAGATTTGGGAAAAATCGGAAAGGTGATTTTGAGTCATTTCACGAATTATTTGAAAAAAACGAAATTGAAATTATAAGAATTCATGAATTTTTACTACACGAAATTGCAGTACGATCCACACAAATTCGTAAAAAAATATCTAATAGAGAATTTGCAGAAGCAGAAGAACTATTAGGTCACAATTTATTTATAAAGAACTAAATTACACACAATAAAAAAAACACAATGAGTAAACAACTTATCATCGTTGAGTCACCTGCGAAGGCAAAAACTATTCAAAAATTTATTGATAAAGAGTATGAGGTGATCTCCAGCAAGGGGCATGTTCGTGATCTTCCACAAAAAGATATTGGTATAGATATTACCAAGAGTTTTCTTCCAAAATACGAAGTGATGGCGGATAAGAAAAAGTTAATAGCTGATATTAAGAAAATGGCACATGAAGCAGATTGTGTATTACTTGCAACCGATGATGACCGCGAAGGGGAAGCGATTTCATGGCATTTAATGGAAGCTGCTCAAATACCTGCAGACAAAGTAAAAAGAATTGTATTTCACGAAATTACTAAATCTGCTATTGAAAAAGCGATAAAAAATCCACGGGATCTTGATATCGATTTAGTAAATGCGCAACAAGCACGTAGGATTTTAGATCGTTTGGTTGGGTTTGAACTATCTCCAGTTTTATGGAGAAAAGTTAAACCACAATTATCTGCGGGTAGAGTTCAATCTGTTGCTGTTAAACTTATTGTTGAAAGAGAAAGAGAAATTGGTAAATTTAATGTAAATTCATCATATAAAATAGTTGGGAACTTTTATCCTGATGGAAGTAAAAAATTAGAATTTGATGCTGATCTCAATCATAGATTTGACACAAAAGAGGAAGCACTCACTTTTTTAAATGCTTGTAAAGAAGCTTCATTTCACATTTCAGCCATTGAAAAAAATCCATCTAAAAAATCTCCATCAGCACCATTTACAACTTCAACACTACAACAAGAAGCTAGTAGAAAATTAGGGTTTTCTGTAAGTAAAACAATGGTTATTGCTCAACAATTATATGAAGCAGGGTATATCACATATATGAGAACTGACTCAGTAACACTTTCAGATTTTGCTCTTGAATCTACAAAAGAAGAGATCATTAATCTGTATGGTATAGAGTACTCAAAAACGAGAAAACATGTAGGTAAAACTAAAGGTGCGCAAGAAGCACACGAAGCAATTAGACCTACAAACATGTCTAATCAAACAATTCCAGGGGATACTTTTGCTAAAAGATTGTATGAACTAATTTGGAGAAGAACCATTGCTTCACAAATGAGTGATGCAGAAATTGAGAAAACATTAATTACCATTCCAATATCTAATCGTCCTGAAAAATTTATTACAACTGGTGAAGTTGTACTTTTCCAAGGATTTTTAAAGGTTTATATTGAATCAAAAGATGAAGAGGATGATGAAGTTAAAGGATTACTTCCTCCTGTTTCTACGAATGAAATACTTTATGCAAAAGAGATTAAAGCAACACAAAGATTTTCACAACCGCCAGCTAGATATACAGAAGCAAGTTTAGTAAAAAAATTAGAAGAACTTGGAATTGGTAGACCTTCTACATATGCTCCAACAATCACAACTATTCAAAAAAGAGAGTATGTTGTTAAAAATAATAGAGTTGGAAATGAAAGAGAATATTCTCAACTTGTTTTGAAAAAGAATGAAATATTAGACATCACAAAGGTTGAAAAATTTGGCAGTGAAAAAGATAAACTTTTCCCTACAGATATTGGGATTATCGTTAATGAATACCTGCAAAATAATTTTGAAACAATTATGGATTATAGCTTCACTGCTGATGTAGAAAAAGAGTTTGACGAGATTGCAGAAGGGACCAAAGTGTGGCAAAAAATGATTGAAAATTTTTACGAAGGATTTCATAATTCTATAGAAACAGCCATATCTCACTCATCTAAAGCTAGTGGTGAACGTTTGCTTGGGCAAGATCCTAAAACAATGGCTAATGTTTATGCAAAACTTGGGAAATATGGCCCAATGGTTCAGATTGGTGAAAATTATGAAGATGATAAACCTCGATATGCCAGAATGAAATCTTCACAATTTATTGATACCATTACACTTGAAGAAGCTTTGGATCTTTTCAAATTACCTAGAACTCTAGGTGAATATGATGGTGACGAAATTGTTGTTGGAATGGGTAAATTTGGTGCTTATATTAGATATGGGAAAAGCTATGTTTCTTTTCCAAAAGATGAAGAACCAACTGAAATTGAATTAGATAGAGCAATTGTCCTAATTGAGGAAAAAAAGAAACAAGATAAAGATCGCGCTCCTAGATTGTTGGGAATCCATAATGAGCATGAAGTTTTTGTTGCTATTGGAAAATTTGGACCATATATAAAATTTAATGATCAAAACATCACTTTAGAAAAAGGGATGAATCCTGCAACATTAACTTTAGAAGAGGCCATTAACTTGATTGATAATGTAAAAACCAAAAATGTATTATCTTCCTTTAAAGAAAATGAAAAAATTAAAGTAATGAATGGAAGATATGGTGCTTATATAACAAACGGAACAGATAATTATAAAATTCCTAAAGGTGTTCTTGGAGAAACCCTTTCTTATAATGAGTGTCTTGAAATAATCAATAATACTACTCCGACTGCTAAAAAAAGATTTCCAAGAAAAAAGTAATCATCGTAATTCAATGACTTTATGAATATTGGTATTTATTTTGAACCAGTTGATTTAGAAGCATTAGACTTCTTTAACGGATATGAGCATCCTCAAAGAATAATAAATCAACTTTGGTATACAAACAAAGATGAAGAGGTCTCTTTGGATGATGTAAAACTGGCTATTTTAGGAGTACCTGAAGATAGGTATGTTTTTAAAAATGAGGGGACTGGTTTCGCACCTAACGAAATTAGGAAAGAGTTTTACAAGTTATTTCATTGGAAAAAACAAACAAAAATTATTGATCTTGGGAATTTAAAAATAGGTAAAACTGTAGAAGATACATACGAAATTCTTTCTGATGTGCTCGCCTTTCTGATAGAAAATAAAGTCTTACCAATTATTCTAGGAGGTAGTAATGATCTGGCTTTTGCAAACTACCTTGCCTATGAAAAACTGGAACACGTTGTGAATATTGTTGCAGTGGATGCTTGTTTTGACATAGGAAACGAAGAAACACCCATTGCCTCAAATGCATATTTGAATAAAATGATTCTTCAACAACCAAACTATTTATTAAATTATGCAAATATTGGGTATCAAACTTATATGAATAGTTATGATTCGATCGAATTAATGGATAATCTATTTTTTGAAACCTATCGGGTTGGGATTTTAAGACAAGATATGGATGAAGTTGAACCTATTGTCAGAAATGCTGAAATGTTGTCATTAGATATCTCTGCTGTTAGAAGACCAGATGCACCTGGAAATCCAAACGCTTCCTCAAATGGATTTTATGGAGAAGAGATTTGTAGAGTAGCCATGCTAGCAGGAATAAGTGATAAACTCTCCTCATTTGGAATTTATGAATATAATCCATCTTTTGATTATTGTAATCAAACTTCTCAATTAATTGCACACATTATTTGGTATTTTGTTGAAGGATTTCTTAATAGAATTGGGGATACAACTTTTAAAGATAAGTCATTATATATCAAACACTCGGTTGCCGTTTCTAACAATATTGAGGATATGGTTTTTTATTGCAGTAAAAAAACTGGTAGATGGTGGATGGTTGTTCCTGTTTCTAACAAAAAATCAAATACTATTCAAAAATATTATCTTCCGTGTTCCGTTAAGGATTATGAATTAGCTTGTAATGATGTTGTGTCTGAAAGATGGTGGAAAGCATTCAATAAAATGAACCGTTAAATATTTTATGGATTCAAATGAACTCTAAAGCTCTCTTATTATGGGGGATCATTTTTTTTGAGATCTCTTTCTCATTTTCACAAAATAATCATAACCCATTTGAAATTAATCCTTTAAATGTTCAAGGATTGAAAGATTCACTTGTCTCAAATTATTGGATGGACTATTGGATTTTATCGGGAGAAACTGGACTTAATATGGCTCAAACTGATCAATGGAATTGGGCTGATGGAGGTTATAAACACTTTAATAGTGTTGGGTTTGCAAAAATCAAATTAATCTATAAAAAAAAGAAACTTGCCTGGGAATCAATTTTTGATTCAGAATTAGGGGTTTTATACTCTTCAGAATTAGACCCTTCCTGGAGAAAATCAAGTGATAAAATCAACTTTTCATCCAAATTTGGTTACGAAATTGCTAATACTTTCTTTATTACTGGATTGATAACATTCAAATCTTACCATGTAGAGGGTTACCGGTATCCTCAACAATACCCATCGCTGACAGAACCGAAAAAAATATCAAGTTTCCTATCTCCAGCATACACTGACATATCTATAGGTGTCGATTGGAAATATAATGAACATTTTTCGTTCTATTTTTCACCAGCAGCGGGTTTAATTACCAGTTGTTTTGATTCCATTTTAAGAGTTGATTACGGTGTACCTGCTGATAAATTGAGCATTACTACCGTGGGACCCAAAATGAAAGCAACTATCAATACGACGGTTTATAAGGGGGTTAAATTGAATACTGTACTTGAATTATACACTCCTTACAGTGATCCAGATCAAAACTTTGGGAATTTTAAGGTAGATTGGGATTTAACTCTCTCCTATCAATTCTTGAAAATGTTGAACTTTAGAATCACAACGTCTTTAAAATACAATGAAAAAGTGAAATTTGAAGAGTATGAAAATGGGATAACTCAACCCAGAACCAGAATAAGGAGAGTTCAATTTAAAGAGATTGTTGCCATTGGGTTAGTTTACAATTTTTCAGACCTTACCAATTAATTATTCCATATATAGCTTAACAATACTAAATCTGAGCAAATTGAACATCACTCCTTCTATAAATATAAAATATAATTTTATAATTGATTATTTTTTAAAACATAATCCAGAAGCTGCTTCTGAGTTAGTGTATGACAATCCATTTCAACTCCTTGTTGCTGTTGTACTTTCAGCACAATGTACAGATAAAAGGGTAAATTTAATCACTCCAAATCTTTTTTTTAAATATCCAACACCCTATGATTTAGCACAAGCAACGGAATCTGAAATTTTTGAATTGATAAAATCTTGTACTTATCCAAATAATAAAGCGAAACATTTATCAGGACTTTCTAAAATGTTGGTTTCACATTTTAACAGCGAAGTTCCTCAAAATATGGAGGAACTGATTCAACTACCGGGTGTGGGTCGAAAAACTGCAAATGTAATCCTTTCTGTAATTTACAATCAACCAGCAATGGCTGTTGATACACATGTTTTTAGAGTATCAAACCGATTAGGAATTGTTCAAAATTCAAAGACTCCTTTAGAAACAGAAAGGCAATTAATGTTACATTTTCCTCAAGATCTTGTTCCAATTGCTCACCATTGGCTCATTTTACACGGAAGATATATTTGTACTGCAAGAAATCCACAATGTCATTTATGTGGTTTAACCTCGATTTGCACCTTTTATAATGATAAATATCAAAAAACAGATAACTAAACTCAAATTTTATGAACGAAAAAGATTTTAATGTTGGAACAAGAATTGACCATCCGAAATATGGAGAAGGGATTATTAGTAAAAATGACACCGTGACTTACAAAGTGATTTTTATTCGAGGTGGTGAAATTGAATTCTCAAAATTAAATGCTCAATTTGATGTTCTTCAGGAATCAACTAAAGAGGATCTAAAACCAAAAGTAAATCTTAAAGAATTGGAGATGGTTTTAAAATCGGTACTTGACAAATATAATGGACTTCAGTATAAAGTTCCCCTAGGAAAAAAATGGGATGGAGGAGTATTAATTTTACAACCAGGAAATAGAGATCTTAAACCGAAAGAGATCCCAGTTGACGCATTTTTTCACAAAATTGTGATGATGAGAGATCGATTAAGAGTTCTTGAACAAAATATTAATAGTCATCCCGTTTTAACAGACGAAGAAAAACTTAATATTCAACAATATATCACCCGTTGTTATGGTACAATGACTACATTTAACATCCTTTTTGATGATAAAGAAGATTTTTTTATTGGAAGTAAAGGATAAAATGCCATATAATAAAAAATGATTTAAGAAGAAATATTCATAAAAATCGTTTGTAATATATTGAATTACAAAAAAATAATTAAAATAACTATTTTATTTGTAAAAGTTGTTTTTTATTCAAAAAAAAATTGTATTTTTGCAGCCCCAAAATCAAAGAATAATAATCATATAATAATAGATAAAATGTCAAGAGTTTGTCAAATAACAGGAAAAAAACCGATTGTTGGAAATAATGTTTCTCACTCAAATATTAAATCTAAAAGAAAATTCAATCCAAACCTACACCAAAAGAAATTTTTTGTCCCTGAATTAGGTGGATGGGTAGTGTTGAAAGTATCTGCAAAAGGGATTCGTAACATCACTAAAAAAGGCGCTTGGAATTGTATTCTTGAAGCTAACGATAAAGGTCTTTTATAACAAACTTTTTTTGGATTTCAAAAATATAATGCTACACCTTTTGGTGTGGCATTTTTTTTATCAATGATACAATAAAAACGCATTTTTTTCGTAATTTTACTTTACAATTCTTTGCATGATTAAAAACCTAAAGATATTTTTTGTATTTCTCACATTTTTCCTCCTTTTTAACATTGGATTTGCACAATCTTTAACTCAATTATCAGGAGTTATAAAGGATGAAATGGGAAACCCTATAGAAAATGTTGTTGTTCAAGTTATCAATTCACGATCCACTGTCTTAACTAATCTTAAAGGAGAATATGAAGTCTTTGTTGAACCTAATAAAAATTTAAAAATATTATTTCGACATATTTCATTTGCAGATACCACAATTTCAGTAATACTTGCAAATGATGAACATAAAATAATTGACCTTAAAATAAAAACAGTTGGAAAAAAATTAGACATTGTTGATGTAAATGCCAAACACAATGATGGTTATGCAAGAATTGACCCCAAAATTAGATTTAATCTCCCCTCTCCTATGGGTGGAGCTGAATCTGTTATAAAATCGTATGCTGGCGTTTCTGGAATGAATGAATTAACATCTCAATATAATGTGAGGGGTGGAAATTATGATGAAAATCTTATATATGTTAATGAGATACAGATATATAGACCATTTTTAATCAGAAGTGGAAACCAAGAAGGATTAAGTTTTGTAAACCTGGATTTGACAAAAAATGTAAAATTTTCGGCGGGTGGATTTGCAGCAAAATATGGAGATAAAATGTCTTCAGTCATGGATGTAGAGTACAAAACCCCTACTCAATTTGGAGGGAGTTTCTCTTTAGGTTTATTGGGTGGAACAGGGCATATAGAGGGTGTGGTTAAGAGAAAAAAGAAAAAAGAGATACTCAATAATAAAAAAACGGACAATGTACTCACTTATCTTGTAGGAGTTCGATATAAATCAAATGCATATATACTTAAGTTTTTAGAGACTAAGGGGGAGTATAAACCTCGTTTCTTTGACACACAAATGTTGTTAGATTGGAAGATGAACAAGAAATTTTCAATTAGCTTCTTAAGTAACTTCTCTGTAAATCAATATATTTATCAGCCACAAAATAGAGAAACACTTTTTGGGGCTTTTGATCAAGTTAAAAAATTTGTTGTTTATTATGAAGGACAAGAAATTGATAGTTACCAAAACTATTTGGGAGGTTTAACATTTACTTATAATCCAACAGAATACTCATCATATAAACTTATTGCATCCTCATACTATGCTAAAGAAAAAGAAACCTACGATATACTTTCACAATATTGGCTAAAAGATGTAATTATTGACTTAGGAAGTGAAGATCCAATGGCCAATGAATCAACTAAACGGGGAGTGGGCTCCTATAGAGAACATGCAAGAAATTACATTGAAGCAGTTTTTTCTTCTATTGACCTAAGAGCGGATCATATCATAAAAACCCATTTTGTAACTTGGAGTATTAAAGTTCAAAATGAGATCATTAATGATAAAATTAAAGAATGGACCATGTACGACTCTTCTGGGTATGTGATTCCTCAAACATTTTTAATCCCCGGTCAACCTGTACCTTTAGGACATGTTTCAAGATTACTCACTTTTGGTGAAGACAACTATTTACGTTCTCAAAATAATATCAGCACAAATCGAATTACAGGTTTTGTACAAGACAACTGGAGAATTGATGGAGATAGTTCCAGGTTTACCTTAAATGGAGGTGTTAGATTCCATTATTGGGATTATAACAATGAGTTTACTGTGTCACCAAGATTTGGGCTTCTTTATAAACCTAGATGGAAACAAGACTGGTCATTCTGGCTTAAAACCGGAGTTTATTATCAATCTCCTCTTTACAGAGAATTAAGGAGACCTGATGGAACTCTTAATCCCAATATAAAATCTCAGTTTTCTTATCAGGTGCTCCTTTCTGCAGATTATGATTTTGTATGGTGGAATAGACCATTTAAGTTTACTGCCGAAACGTATTATAAATATTTAGACAATCTTATTTCATACGAAATTGATAATGTTAGAATTATTTATAGTGGTGAAAATGATGCCAAAGGTTATGCTTATGGTGCAGATATGAAACTTAGTGGTGAGTTCATAAAAGGGTTAGAGTCTTGGATAACATTATCCTTAATGAAAACAGAACAAGATATTTATAATGATTTTTACACGGATACTTTAGGGAATCAAGTAGAAATTGGATATGTCCCAAGACCTTCAGATCAAAGATTTGTAGTGAATCTCTTTTTTCAGGATCATGTTCCTGGGTATCCTCAGTTTAGAGTACATTTAAATTTTGTTTTTTCTAGTGGGATCCCTTTTGTAGCACCCAATGCACCCAATTTGTTAAAATCATTCAGAACACCTTGGTATAGAAGAGCAGATTTAGGATTCTCCTATATTTTTCTTCAAAAAAACCGAGATAGATCCAGAGACAAACTTCAAGTTTCAAAACATATAAATTCTGGAGCCATTTATTTGGAAGTATTCAATCTTTTAGATATTGCCAATGTATCTTCATATTCCTGGATACCAGATATTTCTGGGGTTGTGTATGCCATTCCAAATTCATTAACTCCCCGTTTAATTAACTTAAAAGTTGCTATAGAGTTCTAAAAGTTCACATTTTTAAGACGAATTTTACTCTTTTTTTAGTATCTTTGCAGGCAAAACTTCTCTTCAATGATAAAAAAATGGGTCACTTTATGTTTTCTGATTTTGAACCTAGCTCTAAATGCTCAAGATTCAATTCATCTAAATGGATTCCAGATTTTTTATTATCCTAACGGACAAAAATCGAGTGAAGGAACACTTAGAGATGGAAAACCAGACGGTTATTGGAAATCTTATAATGAACAAGGTGTTCTGGTTTCAGAAGGGAATCGTAAAAATTTTGAGTTAGATAGCATTTGGATTTTTTACGCTTCTAACGGACAAAAAATCTCAGAAATTACTTATCAAAATGGGATTAAAAACGGTAAAAGAGTGCAATATTCCAAAGACGAGTATGTTGTTGAAATTTTTAAAAATGATACACTCGTTGATAAAGTAGAAACATTCTTCCCTAATGGAACATTAAAGAGAACAGTTCCAGTTTTTGAAAATAAGAAACACGGGATGGAAAAAGAGTTTAATAGTAGTGGACTCGTTATTGCTGTTGCTCAATATTATGGAGGAATTCTACTTCGTAGAGAACAAATTAATAGAACAGATAATTTTGGATTTAAACAAGGGAATTGGAAATATTTTTGGGATAATGGGAATCTAAAAGAGGAGGGCACCTATTATAACCATAAAAAACATGGGTTCTTTAAGTATTACGACGAGGATGGAAACTTTAAAAAAGTAGAAAAATGGGAAAACGATAACTTCCTCCCAGATGCACCTGAAACGAAAGTATTAGAATCAAAAATTGTCTATCACAAAAATGGAAAACCCTCAATTACAGCTACCTATTACAAAGGGATCCCTGAAGGGATCAGAAGAGAATATGACACTTTAGGCAATGTGGTGAAGGGATATATCTTCTTTAAAGGATGGATCAAATATGAAGGAATCACTGATTTGAATGGATTAAGACAAGGTCTTTGGAAAGAGTTTTATGAAACCGGAGAATTACGTTCTATTGGGAAATATTCAAACTCTAAGATGGTTGGTGAATGGAAATTTTTATATCCTGATCAAAATATTGAGATCATTGGAAGCTATAAAAATGGGAAAAAAGATGGTGAATGGATATGGTATTATCCGAATAAATCAACATTAATGATCGAGAATTGGGATGATGGTGAAAGAGATGGTAGTTTTGTAGAATATGATGAAAAAGGGGAAGTTATAACTCAAGGGGAGTATAAAGAGGGTGCTGAAGAGGGTGAATGGATATATGTAAATAGAGGTGTCGTTGAAAAAGGATCCTATTTTGATGGAATGAAAACAGGATTATGGAGGGTTTGGTTTGAGAATGGGTTGCTAGCGTATGAAATTGAATATGAACAAGATCTCTACAATGGAAAGTATATTGCCTATTGGGAAAATGGAAAAACAAAATTATCAGGCAAATATATTACTGGAATTCCTGCGGGTATCTGGATAAAATTTGATGAAGAGGGGAACCCTTATTTATCAACCATTTATAAAGATGGAAAAGAGATTCAATGGAATCAATATAAAATTAAAGAATAATATAGTGTAAATAATAACGTTACTTTTACTATTGTGTAAAGGGATTTTAAACAAATGAAAAAAATAATACTCAGTTTTCTACTTTTAAGTATTGGAATCATCTCCTACTCTCAAAATGATACAATAGCAACATCCATTGCAGATGAAACTTTCCAAAATCAGTTGATTAAAGACATGGATGAAATGCTCGATCTTTGGTATATCAAAAATCAAGTGGGACGTGTTGTAAACCCTACTCTTTCTGATGATACGTCTTATGTTTCCTTTTCAGATTCTCTGGTATATCAGAGATTGCGCGCTATCAATACCGTTGTGCCTGTTGCTTATAACAATACCGTAAAAAAGTGGATCGAGCTATATTTGTATAAAAGAAAAAAATCCTCATCTGTATTGATGGGACTCTCCTTATATTACTATCCCTTCATGCAGGAAATATTTGATAAATATGGTGTTCCTGAGGAGTTAATCTATTTAACCATTATTGAATCTGGACTCAATCCTATTGCGGTTTCTCCTATGGGGGCCACTGGAATTTGGCAATTTATGCACGGCACAGGGAAAGCGTATGGATTAGAAGTGAACACCTTCGTTGATGACAGAAGAGATCCTTTAAAAGCCACTGATGCTGCGGCAAGGCATCTTAAAGATTTGTACAATATTTTTAACGATTGGGGTTTAGCTATTTCGGCCTATAATTGTGGTGCTGGAAATGTGAGAAAAGCCATTGCAAGATCGGGTGGAAAACTAGATTTTTGGGGAGTAAAACCCTATTTGCCCAAAGAAACTCAAAATTATTTTCCTGCCTATATTGCAGCACTTTACTTAGCAACTTATCATAGTCAACACGGAATTCCAACTGCAAAAATCTCGATCCCTTTCTCTGTGGATACTGTGATGGTTCATCATGAACTCCATTTTCAACAAATTGCGGATGTATTGGAAATTGATATTGAAGAGATTAAAACATTAAATCCTCAATATAAAAGATTAGTAATTCCAGCTTATTCAGAACCCTACCCTCTCCGATTAAAAAATAAAGATATCATAAAATATCTTGAATATAAGGACTCCATTTACAAGTATAAGTACGAAGAATTTTTTACACCCATTAAAGTTTACCAAGGGATGTTTACTGGAGATAAAATTGCTTCAACTGATTACAAAAAAATGTATCATATCGTTAAATCTAAAGAAACATTAGCTTCCATTTCTAAAAAATATGGTTTATCAGTCAATGAGTTAAAGCAGATGAACAAATTGAAATCCAATTATGCAAAACCCAAGCAGAAACTTTTTGTTGGGTATGAATATACTGGAAAAAATCCTTCAGCTAATCAAGATTCTACGACAGTTGTAGCAACTCAAGATTCACTAGTTACTTCAAAACCCGTTGAAAATCCAGTGGTACAAGAGCCGAAGCCCGATAAGGTAACCTACTATGTGGTTAAAAAAGGGGATACGATGAGTAGTATTGCCAGGGCTCATGGAATTAGCTTAAAACAGCTCGCGGATTACAATAATATTAAGAATGTAAACAGTGTGAGTATTGGTCATAAACTAAAAATACCCCCTAAATAGATTCATCCTCAAATAAATAGATTTTTTGAGAGATAGTTCCAATTTGTATTGATTTTTTTTGTACTTTTGCACCCTCAAAAAATGGGATACAATTCATCTAAAATAGAGAGATTTCATCCATTTTATGAAGTAAAAAGGAATGGTTCGGTAGCTCAATGGATAGAGCAACTGCCTTCTAAGCAGTAGGTTACTGGTTCGATCCCAGTCCGAATCACACAAAAACACTTATATCTCAAGATGTAGGTGTTTTTTTTATAGGGCATATGGCTAAAGGCACAGGGCTAAAGAGCTATCAGCTGTCAGGTTTCAGCTATCAGTTTTTTTTAAGGTTTATAGGTTGAATCGCTTCGCTGTTGAAACGCTTTGCTGTTTAAAGGATTAAATTTTAGGATTTAGATCAATAGCCGTGTACTTTAGTGCAGGGCTATTAGGAAAGTTGAATTAACCGCAAAGTGCACAAAGAAATTTCGCAAAGTTCGCAAAGAAATATTTGCACATAGTTAACAGCTAAACCAACCTTGCAGAGGTTGCAGATTAGTAACCGTAGGTTGCGAAGCTACCTGCGGATGAATGATGCTTCCACGACCAACTACTACCTCGAAGAGGTTGCAGAAAGAATGAATAATGAATAGTTAAGAATGAATAATATAAAAAAATGTTCGCTGCAGCGCAGCGATATATTTGTAGTAAACGATTCCTCGACTTGATTTCTCACTACATTGTAGTAATTTTTTCTTATCGTGAAATTGTACTAACTTCTCAACAATTCCATAATCTCTAGATGAAAGGTTTTGCAAAGATAGTAAAAAGGGAGGAATAGGGGCATGGTGGATTTTTGTTTTGTTGCCTTATGTATGGACCCATTTATAAAGAGCAGTAGGGTAATATCTATGTTATTTTACTGTGAAAAATCGAAGTCACTTTTAGACTGAACTGAATTTTTAGGATCTAGAAGAGAATCAAATATTTTTGGGATTCTGTAATCATAATTGTATTTTTTTCTCCGAGGTGTTAAGACAACCGAAAGGTTCTCACTTATTTTAATACCAACTGATTCATTTGAGAATATTGGAGTAATCATTATATTTGTCTCTATAAGAGTGTCATTCTTTATCTTATATGTTTTCCATTTTATATTGTTTGTGTCATAAAGAATGTCATTTACTATAGAATCAATATAAATATTTTCCCAATAGTTAATTATTTTTAATTTTCCCCAAAATAATTTATTTTTATTTTTATAATTCATTATTAAAATTCTTTTGTTATTAAATTGATAAACAATATTATTTCTTGGATCGCAAAAAATTAAAGTATCATTATTCCGAATTGTAATAGGATAATTTAAAACATTAAAAACATTTACAAATTCAGTTCTACCTATTTTATAAAATCTAAATACAAAATAACCTGAATTTGGGTAGTCACTACTATTTAGTGAAATTTTTTGTGAGAAATTTGATATTGAAGTATCAGTAAAAGCAATTTGAAGTATTTGTTTTTCTATGTCACTAAATTGAGAATATGATTGTAGACAAAAAACAATCATAAATAAATATAAAAAATTAATTTTTTTGTAAATCATCGATCTTATTTTAAAAATTTAATTTTATAGAACCATAGGATACTTTTCCATTAATATTTTTAATAGTATAAAGATTTTGTGAGTGAGGGAAATAGACTTGAAAAAGTTTAAAACTCCCAGCAACTCCAAAATCGCTACCAAAACTTATTGATTCTCCTGCAATATGTTTAGTTGTATGAGAATGGAGATAACTATTAAATTGACTTGCTGTTAATCCAAAATCACTTGGATTTGGAGCTGATGAACTTGACCTATAAGTTCCTATACAAAGATCCCCATTGTTTGTTCGCCCAATACTCCATTCAATTTCTTTGCAATTATTAGCTAAAAAGAAAAACAATCCTCCATAGTTGGTTTTTCCTTTTTGCTCTTTATTCAAATTGCTTTTTGTATTATAAATACTCACAAAAATATCATAATATGTATATTCCCCAGTTTCACAATTGAAGTCGTATGCAGTTGTATATTTATCTGGTTTAATTTGCTCCATTGCAGGAATAAATTTCTTGTCATAAATAATAATTCCACTTTTTTGACCACTTCCATCATAATCTCTTTTACCTTTATCATATTCCTGTTTACTATATATTACATCATAATTTTTTCCACCTACAGAACTAACCCATGTAAAGTTTCCAAATTCATCTACTGTATATCCATCATCTAATGCTCCATTTAAATCAGTTATTACAATTGGATTATTTTGACAATAGTTATATGGTGTTAACCAAGATCTTTCGTCACTCATCGAGTCAACAGAGAGCCAAATGCTTAAACCGCTGTCGTAGTAACGATCGCCGAAGTAGCCATAACCAGTTTCTGCATCTTTCTCTTTGCCTGAGAAGGTGTAAGGAGCGTTCCAAGAGGTGTTGCGTTGGTTCATTGTGTCGGGTTTGAAAAAGCAAAGATAGGAAAAATTAGCAAATGAACAAGAGACTAGAGACAAGGGACTAGAGAAATAGAATTCACAATATTTCAACAATTTTAAGAATTATTCATTTTTCATTCTTCATTTTTTCAAACCGCGAGCGGTTTGAAAAAGCATTAGGGCGGAGGCCAAATACCCCGCAAATGAGCAAGGTTAGCGGGACACCGAGCAGGCAGAGCGACCAACGGAAGCTACTGCCTGCCGGATGACCCGCTTGCCTTGCGAATGCGGAGTATGGGCCGGAGACCGACCCCGAGCGAAGCGAAGGGGAATGCCCAAATAGTGAATAGTGAATAGTGAATAGTGAAAATAAAAATAGGAAAACGAAGAAAAAAGGATAGACTATTTTCATTATTTTTACGTTTTAATTTATTGTAGTCTTTAATGTAACAAATATAAATATAAAAATGAAAATTAAAATCTTAATATTAAGTATATTATACTTTTTTTTAGTGCCTAAAATAGAGGCACAACCGTGGGTTAAATATCTGCCGCAAAGTAAAGATAAAGGGGAATTAACCCTTTCTGATTATCAAAATGCTTTTAATACCTATTGGAATCCTTTCGAAGTTGATCGTGGGTTCTACTATCAAGATGGGAAAAAAGTGAAAGCTTTGGGATGGAAACAGTTTAAACGCTGGGAATATCACATGGAACAAGTGGTGGATCCCATTTTAGGGAGTTTCCCTAAAACGTCTGGATATGATGTGTTAAAAAATCACCAAACAACCTTTAGAAGTGTGTATTCAACTCCAAATGTTTCCAATTGGATCTCCTTAGGGCCAAGCACTTCTAATGGTGGTTACGCCGGACTTGGTAGATTAAACTGTATCGCTTTTCACCCTACAGATTTGAATACATATTGGGTGGGGGCTGCCTCTGGTGGACTCTGGGTTACTTATGACAACGGAAATACCTGGGCTTGCTTGACCGATTTTAATGCAGTTTTAGCAGTGAGTGACATTGTGATTCCTTCAGACTATGCAACTTCTCAAACGATCTATATTGCTACCGGTGATAGAGATGCTTTTGATAATAATAGTGTTGGTGTTCTTAAATCCACAAACGGTGGTGCCACTTGGAACACTACAGGAATAACCTTTTCCATCAATCAAGGAAAAATGGTGAATAGAATTTTAATTGATCCTGATAATCCTCAAATTTTAATTGCAGCCACTTCAGATGGGGTTTATAAAACTATAGATGGTGGAACAACATGGAGCACCCGATTATCTACTACAGAATTTATGGATATGGAGTATAAACCCGGAGATTTTTCAGTTTTATATGGATCAAGAGATAATGGAAGAGTTTTTAGGTCAGTTAATAATGGAACAAACTGGACTCAGGTATATTCTGGTTCAAATGCTGCTCGTATTGAATTGGCCGTTTCTCCTGCAGATCCAAATATTGTTTATGGTGTGGTCGCCTCAAGTACAAATGCTGGATTACACTCTGTGATTAAATCTACTTCTAGTGGTTCTTCATTTTCAGAAGTTTTTAGCGGCAGTGGAATGAATCTAATGGGCTGGTCTGTTGATGGAACGGATATTGGTGGTCAAGGATGGTATGATATTGCCATTGCAGCTTCCCCCCTTGATGCTAACATAGTTCTTGTGGGTGGTGTAAACTCTTGGGTCTCTACAAATGGAGGAACATCATGGACAATCTCCAATCACTGGTATGGTGCCGATGGTGTTGAAGCTGTTCATGCTGACAAACACAATCTTACCTATAGAGCCAATGGATCACTTTTTGAATGTAACGATGGAGGAGTTTATATTTCTGATAATAATGGGTTAACCTGGACAGACAAAACCAATGGAATCAGAATCAGTCAGATGTATAAATTGGGAGTCTCAACACTAAATCCTACTGAAACAATTACCGGACTTCAAGATAATGGTACTAAACTAAATGTAGGGACAAGTTGGTTTGATGTTAAAGGGGGAGATGGCATGGAGTGTTTGATTGACTACTCAAACAATAACATTCAATATGGTACTTACGTAAATGGTCAAATTGATAGAACCATGAACCATTGGGTAAACAGAACCGCTATTGAACCTGCTGATGCAGGGGATGGCGCATGGGTTACTCCTTATATTATCAATCCTGTAAATCCAAACACTTTGTATGCTGGTTATGCAAATATTTGGAAAACTACTAATAGAGGGGATAACTGGACTCAGATCTCAAATTTGAATGTAGGAAACTATATCAGATCTATGGCTATTGCTCCTTCAGATACTTTAACTTTGTATGTTGCAAGTTTATCAAATATTTGGAAAACCAATAATGATGGAGCAGTATGGACTAGTATTTCATCTGGATTACCAACATCCACTTCTCAAATTACATATATTGCTGTAAAACACGATGATCCAAATACCGTTTGGGTTACTTTTGGAAATTACACATCTGGGAAAGTGTATGAAACTACTGATGGGGGTGCCAACTGGACCAATATTTCAAATGGATTGCCAGCTATTCCTGTTTACACTATTGTGCAAAACAAACTAAGTACAACTGATGTTCAATTGTATGTTGGCACAGAAGTTGGTGTATACTATAAAAATGGAACGAATGATTGGATCTACTACAACAATGGGCTACCAAATGTAAAAATTGGCGAGTTGGAAATCTATTATGGGACTTCAGTACAAACATCCAAATTAAGAGCAGCTACTTATGGTAGAGGATTATGGGAAACACCTATTGATTACCCATCTACTCCAATGAGTTTAAATTTTAGTACAACTACTCAGGAAAACCTATTTACAGTACCTAGAGGATTTGCAAATCAAGAAATTATTGGGATAACTATAAACACTTCGGGTGCACAATCTCCTTTATCTGCGAGTGAGTTCACATTTACTACTACAGGAACTACAAATCCTGCCTTAGATATCAAAAATGGAAAACTGTTTTATACAGGGTCATATCCTACCTTTGAAACTTCCAATCAGATTGGAAGCACAGTAGTTTCTCCAAATGGAAGTTTTGTAATCGATGGGAACCAGCAACTCTCTGAAGGGAACAACTATTTTTGGTTAACCTTTGACATTTTGCCAACTGCTACTTTAGGTAATTTCGTAGATGCAACATGTACAGGCATCACCATTGGATCTTCTACGGTGCCTTCAGTAACTTCACCAGTTGGAACTCGAATGATCGATCTAAATTATTGCTTAGGTGGATCAAGTGTTCCAACTTCTGAAAGAATCACTAATGTTACTATGGGAACCATTAATAATAACTCTACATTTTCGAATAGTGGGTATCAGAATTTCACAAATTTAAATACAAATATTAGTTTTTGGGAAAATATACCTTTTTCCATAGATGTAGAAAACATAAATGATTTTGATCAAATTATTATTTGGATCGATTTAAACAAAGATGGTGATTTTCAAGATGATGGAGAATTAGTTTATTATACCTTAGGTTCTTTTACATCACCTTTAACTGGAAATATTTTTGCACCAGATTATGGTTTTTCTGGGAGAACCAGAATGAGAATCCGTTTACATAATAGCTCTATTACCTCAGGAGGTAACGATACCCCCTGTGGAAATTCTGGATATGGTGAAGTAGAAGATTATAGTGTAACTCTCGGTAACTTTCAAAATGTAGCAGATCAAAATCTTCCTGTTATTAAAGTTTATCCCAATCCAACTTCAAATATTATCCATATTGATAGTGAGAATTTCCAAATAGAATCTGTTGAACTTATGGATTTAGTAGGTAAAGTGATACTTTCTAATACTACTTTAAATAGCAATTATTTAACATGGGATCTTCAACAATTTCCTTCTGGCGTTTATTTGATTAAAACAACAGTCAATGGAATTGTTCAAACACATAAGTTTGTTAAAAAGTAAACCTTCAAAGGAACCTATTGTAAAATAAGTTTGATCCGGTAATGTCTGCCTGGCATTGGGTAGTTTCTTACAATTTGGTACTGTTCGTTTGTAAAATTGATCACTTCTAACTTTACTCCTAATCGGTATGAATTTGTATTTATATTATTTTTAAATAGAAACTCTTTGCCAAAACTAACAGAGTGATCTAGATATCCTTGTAGCAAATTCTGTGGAATATTTTGTCCTAAAACATATCTTTCTCCAGAAATAATTGTATTGTAACTTAATGTTCCTAATTTTGTCGTAATCGAGATCCCAGTTGATCCAGAATGCAAAGGAGTATATGGTAACTGGTTGTTATAAGTTTTTGAGCCAGGAGTTGTAAGATCTACCGCTTTTTGAAAAGTATAAGATCCTAAAATATGAATTTCAAAATTTTTAGCGATTTTATATGAAGATTGTAATGTTGCATCAATCCCTTTAGCATGTACAACTCCATAATTTATCATCGTCCATATAAACAAATTTTTATTAGGAATGGCAACTATTTTATTTTCTATGAGATTATAATAAGCATCTAAAGTGGCTGACAATGTGATTTTTCCTTGGTAAAAAGTGTTGAAATAAGTAATCCCAGAACTGAACTGAGATGTATTTTCTGGTTTAAGATTCAAATTTCCAAACTCTCTATAATATAGATCATTAAACGTTGGAAGTCGAAAGATGTTTTTGTAAAAAGCACGAACATAAAAATCTTTCTTAGCATAAGGTTTAATAGAAAATCCAAAGGTTGGAGAGAGTTTTTGGTAGTTTGGCGCAGATTCTCCTAATCGAGCACTATTGATTGCCAATGTATGTAAAAGATTAGATGAAATTTTTAACCTTTTTAACCTCCATTCAGCACTGGCTGAAGTGAGTATGTTGAATCTGGAAGGTTGAATAAAAAATTGTGCATTAGAAAATAAGTTATTGTAAAATAAGTCGTTAGCAAATGAAATGTCCAAATTTTCTCCCATGTAGATAAAACTATTGGATAAATAATACTCATTTTGAGTATATCTATTGTCTAATTTTCCTTCAGAATTTAAAAAAGAGGGATCTAAATATCGGATATAGGAGTGATTAACTTTAGCAATACTAGAGTAGCCCCATTTTTTGGAGAAAAATTTTGTGTATTTAGCTTGCACAAATGCATTAGCATCCCATAAGCGTTGATCGGAAAAAAGGTTGTAGTAAAGTGCTGCACCTGGTAACCCTCTCTCTGAATGATAATAAAATATGTTGATTTTAAATGATTCTTTTTTTTGTTTATGTATCAGAAACAGAGAAGCTTCAGTATTTATCGACTGCATATCTGCATTCGTTCTTCTTTCAGTAGAAGTACTATCATTACTTCCGCCAAAAAAAAGAGTATAGGGAAAATCACCTTTTAATGTTACATAAGATCCCTTAAAAGTAGCAATACAATTCCATTTTTGACACTTATTTGCAAAAATGCGTTGAGAAATTTTTAAAGTAGGATTCAAAAACCCATAAGAACCCCCTAAAAGTGAAAACTTTACTTTTGTCGTTTCCTGATTTTGAAAAAGTGAACTCTCAGGATAAATATTCATCACTGCTCCATAGGAATATTGTCTGGCTGGAGAAAAGATTTGGTTAGCCAATCCATTAGAAAGTGTAATGGATTCAATGAATTCCATTGAAATTTTGCCAATATCTATTTGTCCAGTTTGACAATCAGATAGAGCTACACCATCATAAACAACACCCGTATGATTTGCCCCTAAACCTCTGACAGACACGGTTTTCATTCCTCCAATTCCGCCATAATCTTTTACAATTGTCCCTGCTAAATGTTTCACAACATCAGACAATTGAAGAGAAGAGAGACGATCTATTTTTTCCTTATTCATTTTCTGAAGGGGTTGTATCGCAAAAATCTGATTTGGAATTGGTTCTCCTGAGACTATAAACTCCTCAATATTGTATTTTTTCAATGTGTCAACTTGAGCAAACACAAAAAACGGAAAACAAAAAAGAGTTAAAAGAAAAAGCTTATTAGACATCTCAATGGACTATTTTTTAATTTTATCAAGCCAATGAGCATTGTTTGGACTTTCATAATAATCTAGTTTCTCAAAAAGTTCCTCTATGGTAGTTGCAGTTATTACGAGTTTATAATGAAAATCTTTTAGAAATCCTTCATCATGGAAGTGTTGAATTAAATTCAATAGATGGTCGTAATATCCATAAGCATTGAGAATTGCAACCGGTTTGTGATGCAAACCTAACTGAGCATCAGTTAAAACTTCAAAAAATTCATCCATAGTTCCATAAGAACCAGGCAGTATGATAAATGCATCGGCAGAACGTTCGAGGAGTTGTTTCCTTTCACTCATGGAATCAACGAGATACAACTCAGTTAATGATGTATCAACTACTGTTGAATTAGAAAAAAAACTAGGAGTGATCCCCACAATTTGTCCACCAGCATTTCTACAAGAATGGGCTGCAGCTCTCATTAATCCAAGTGAAGCACCACCATAATATAATACCAATTTTCTTGCAGCACAAGCTAAACCAAACTGCTCTGCCAAAAGGGAGTACTTTGGATCATTACCTTCAGCAGATCCACAGAAAAGGGCCACAGAATTTATTTTCATAACCAATGAAGTTTAGTAATTAATAGATGACTCAAAGAGATTAAAATATACATTAGAATAATCACAGGAAATGCTCCAAATTGAAATGCAATCAGTAAAATTGCACCCAATAACAATAGAATATACCTAGGTATATTCTCTTTAATTTTGAAAGTTTTAAATTTAAGAGAAAACATGGGGATATTGGAAACCAGAAGTAAAGAGAATATTATGGCTGTTCCAATAACAACCCAATAATTATAAAAAACAGGTATTTTTTCAGCAGCAAATTGGAGAAAGCCCAGAAAAAGAGCATTGGCTGGAGTCGCTAGGCCAATAAAATCCTCTTTTTGTCGCTCATCATGGTTAAATTTTGCCAAACGAATAGCTGAAAGAGCTGGGACTAAAAAAACAATGTAACTCAATAGTTTGATTATCGGTGTTTGCAAATTGGGAGCTAAATTGAAATAACAAGATTCGGCCCAAACTAATAGGATCATAGCAGGTGCAACACCAAACGATATTAAGTCAGCTAAAGAATCTAAATCAACACCAATTTTTGATTTTGCATTTAGTAAACGGGCACTAAATCCATCAAAAAAATCGAAAATTGCAGCAAGAATGATCAAAAAAGCAGCAATTTCAATTTGACCTCTCAAGGCCATTACAATAGAAATACAGCCACTCACTAAGTTCAAGCTGGTGATAAAGTTAGGGATATGCTTTTTCATACAAATATATTTATGCAAAATTACAGTATTTTTTTGATATTAGTTCGAAATAAGTTCAGAATATTGTAGAAAAAGAACAACCTATTTTTTTGTATCTTTGCAACCCAATTTTATCCAATGAAACTGAATATAAGATACTTATTGTTAACTATTTACTTTATATTGTCTTTTACATCAATTGCATTTTCACAGAAATATACGATCTCTGGAATAGTAAAAGATAAATCTAATGGTGAAAGTATTGTAAGTTCCTATATTATGGCAACTGATACTCTGGGAAAAACAACTCCTGTAGGTGTTGTTACAAATTTATCTGGTTTTTATTCTTTGACTTTAGATAAAGGATGGTATAAGATTACAGTGAATTATATGGGATTCAAAGAGTTTACTACTGTTTTGAATTTATCAAAAAACATGAGCATCAATATTGATTTGGAACCCACTTCAATTAAAACCGGAGAGGTTGAGATCACTGGCAAAAAGATTGATCAAAATGTAACCAATGCTCAAGTGGGAAAGATGGAGATGAAAATTGAAACAATTAAATCTTTACCTGCTTTAATGGGGGAAGTTGATATTTTAAAATCAATACAACTACTTCCAGGTATTCAATCTGGTTCTGAAGGGAATGCTGGTTTTTATGTTAGAGGAGGTAATGCAGACCAAAACTTGATCTTACTCGACGATGCTCCTATTTATAATGCCGGACATCTTTTTGGGTTTTTCTCCATTTTTAACGCAGATGCTGTGAAAGGGGTTGAGATCCACAAATCTGGAATCCCTGCCAATTATGGTGGACGGTTGGCCTCAATTTTGGATGTATATCAAAAAGAGGGAAATATAAAAAAATATGAAGTGGATGGGGGTATTGGTCTCATTTTTTCAAGATTAACCGTTCAAGGTCCTATCAAAAAAGATAAAGCTTCTTTCATCGTTAGTGGTAGAAGAACATATATTGATTATCTCGTACAACCATTCTTAAAAGATGATTCCCCAATGAAAGGGTCAAAGTTTTATTTTTTTGATTTGAACGCAAAAGTAAATTGGATTATCAATGATAAACATAGAATTTTTATAGGTGGTTATTATGGTGACGATTCTTACGGTTTTAAATCAAAAAACGATATAATGAATGCAAATTTCATGTGGAATAATAGTGCTATTTCTGCCAGATGGAATTGGATTATGTCTCCAAAATTGTTTTTAAATACCACAGCTATTTTAAGTGATTACTCTTTCGAAACTTTAATGAAACAGAGTCGTTCTAACTTCTCCATAAATTCTGGAATTAGAGACTACACAGCCAAAACCGAAATAACGTATCTTCCCAACCCAAAACATGTGCTTAAAGCGGGTGTTCATTATATTTTTCACTCCTTTTATCCTACGAAATTCGATTCTGATGATAATGAAAATGCCATCTCATTGCCTGATGCACCACCCTATTATGCCAATGAATTAGCTTTTTATGTTACAGATCAATATGAAATTAGCAAATGGTTCTCATTACATGCAGGATTAAGATTTACTATGTTTCAACATATTGGAAAATTTACACGATATGTTCTAGATGATGTAGGGTATATTGTTGATTCTATAAGTTACAAATCTGGAGAAGTAATTAAGCAATACAACTATTTGGAACCCAGGATTTCAACCAGATTTTTACTAAACAAATCAACTTCCATAAAAGTTTCATATACGATTAATTACCAACCATTACACCAAATTTCAATGGCTTCAATCACTTTACCAACAGATGTTTGGATGCCTTCAACTGATATTATAAAACCACAACAAGGTCACCATTTCTCTTTAGGCCTTTTTAAAAATTTTAGAAACAACTCCATTGAAACTTACATAGATGCCTATTACAAAGTCATGAATAATCTAGCTGAATATCAAGAGGGTTTAGATTTTGCTTCGATGATGAGAAATCAAGACCAAATGTACACCTTTGGTAGAGGAAGATCGTATGGAGTAGAGCTCTTTATTAGCAAAACAGAGGGTAGATTTCATGGGTTTATGGGATATACACTCTCTTTTACCGAAAGGCAGTTCGATGATTTAAACAATGGAGCTTGGTTTTATTCCAAATATGACCGCAGACACGATGTTTCTATCAATCTAAATTATGAAATTCTTCCTAAAATACTTACTGTTTCTGTCATTTGGGTTTATGCAACTGGCAATACAATGACCATCCCAGTGGGATACTATTTCTTTAATGGGAAATTACTAACAGAATACAGTGACCGTAATGCATATAGAATGCCTCCATATCATCGACTTGACCTATCTGTGAACTGGCTAATAACAAAAAAGAAACATTTTGAAACTGGATTAAATTTTTCTGTTTATAATGTTTATAGTCGAAAAAATCCATTCTACATCTATTTTAATACAACTTTAACAAATACATCTGAACTTCAAACTAAAGCGTATAAAGTGAGTCTATTTCCTATAATACCAACCATAACCTGGAATTTTAAAATTAAATAATGAAATATATTCAAACTATACTTTTCTTGGCATTTTCAACCCTCTTTTTCTCATGTGAAACAGAAATAGATGTTTCTTTGCCTTCTTATCAAAATGAGATGGTGGTAGAGGGTTGGATAGAACTGGGTGAGTCTCCAAAAGTGAGTCTATATAAGAGTTTACCCTATTTGTCTGATATAAACTTAAATACCCTTTATAATCAGATCATTATTCAAAATGCAGTAGTTACAGTTACCTCAGAAGATGGAGAAAGTGAAATTCTACAACTTATTCAAAGCAATGATGCTCCACTTTATTGGTATTATACTGGAACCACATTAAAAGGGAAATTAAACACTCAGTACACATTATCTATAGATTGGAATAATCATTTATATTCATCTACTACACTTATTCCGGATACATTTACAATGGATTCCCTCTGGTTACAAAAATTTGAAGGATTTGATGTAGATACATTAGGTATATTAAGACTAAAATGGCAGGATGATCCAAGTCAGAAAAATTACTACATGTTTAGGGTTAAAGTTACCAATAAACTCTATTCTGACAGAACATGGCTCACCTCTTTCCCCATTGCCATTGATGATATCGCTTTTACAGGGAGACCTTACACTCTGGATATTCTTCGAATTGGAACATCCTCATTGTATATGCCATCTAACATCAGTGAAGATGATGAATGGTCTTACAATCGTCCTTACTATGAATTGGGAGACACCATTTATCTGAAATCATCGGTTATCGATTTCCCATCATACAAATTTTGGACAAGTGCGCAAGGATCTCTATATTTCGGGGATAACCCTTTTGCAAATCCTCCTAAAATTTACTCTAACATTACAAGTAGTACTGGAGCAAAATGTTTAGGTGCATGGATAGGTGGTGCCACAACAACACGTACAATTATATTTAACAAAAGATTATAAGAAAAAAATTACTAATAACTAAATTTAAATGATTATGAACAAATTATTATCAGGAAAAACAGCCATGATTACTGGCGGTGGTCGCGGAATTGGAAAACAAATTGTTTTAACATTTGCTGATCATGGTGCCAATGTAATTGTTACCGATTTAAAAGAGAATGATGCTACTATCGAATTGATAAAAGAGATTGAAAGCAAAGGAGTTAAAGCTCTATTCCTTGCTTATGATGTTTCTCAATTTGATCAAACAGAAGAAGCTATCAAAAAAGCTTTTGAAGTATTTGGTAGAATAGATATTCTTGTAAATAACGCTGGAATTACCCGAGATACTCTTTTAATGAGAATGTCTGAAACAGATTGGGATATGGTGATGAATGTGAATGTAAAATCCGTTTTTAATCACACGAAAGCAATTCAATCTATAATGTTAAAACAACGTTTTGGATCTATTATCAACATGGGTTCTGTAGTTGGAATTTCAGGAAATGCTGGACAAATCAACTATTCTGCTTCAAAAGCTGCAATAATTGGGTTAAGCAAATCTGTAGCTCGTGAACTCGGAAGTAGAAATATCAGATGTAATGTGATCGCTCCTGGATTTATTGAAACCGAAATGACTCACGTTTTGTCACAAGAGGTTAAAGATGCATACGCTAAAACTATCTCATTAAGAAGAACTGGAAAACCTCAAGATATCGCTAATACAGCGGTATTCTTAGCTTCAGATTTATCAGACTATATTACTGGTCAAGTAATTGTATGTGACGGTGGAATGTAAACCTTGCAAATATTATTCAATAACATTAGGTGCATTACTTCTTTTGTGCCTAATGTTCTCTTTTCCCATATTTGCTCAAAATGAAGAAGATACACCCATAAGAATCGAATTTGAATCTCAGAAAGAGTGGTCGGAATTTAATTATTTGTCTTTGAGTGCAAATGGAGTAGTAGTTATAAATAGAGGTAAGTTAATTCATGCAGACACTGCCGTTTGGAGTTTTACATTCTATGATACAAATTTTGTTAAAAAACAATCTATTCAAAAATTAATACTAAGCAATGCTAATTTAATTACCACCCATCAAATTGGTTCCAAATTTTTCCTCCTCTTTCAATCTTCAAATATCAGAAAAACACCTATTAAATGGTATATTTTAAAAGGAAATATTTCACAAAACAATAGTAACCAAATTGATTTACATCTAAAAGAGATTTTTCCCAATTTGCAAACGATAAAATCTATCTCTGCATTGGGAGAAAATTTAATCCTTTTTTCATCAGAAAAAAATGAAAATGGATTCATCTTTTATGACTTAGATAAAGATACTATTACTTTTAAAGTTAATCTTCAAGATCAATACTCTGAATTCATCATAACAGATACTACAAGTAACAAAATGTATATCTGCAATTCTATTTCTTCGAAAACAAGCGAAGGGGTAACCTTTGGATTTAAACTTCTTGAATTTGAAGGATCGAATTCGAAAGAGTATATTTTCCCACAATACAATCTATATAGCTATAAATCTGCGAGAATGGTGAAGATTGATACGAATAGTTATTTAATTATCGGAACATATAGTAACGAATCTGAGAAGAAAAATGGCAACATCCATACTGGTGTGTATTCTTTAACTTTTAAAAATGGGGTGTTTGGTTATCCAAACTTTTATAATTACACTACACTTAAAACTAAAGATTCTCAAGCACTTATGAAAGGGCAAAGTAACAGTTTAAATTTGCAATTAGTTATTGGAGATGTTTTTACCAATAATCAACAATTTGCATTTATTACTGAAGTGTATTATCCTGAATATACTACAACAAATTACTATAGTCCAGGAAGTTATTATGTTTCAACTCCAGTATCCACATTTGATGGATATCGTTTTATAAATGCTTACATTACAACTTTTGACAAAAGTGGTAATCTCCTGTGGGACAATTATATGCCGATTTCCAATGTGCTTACACAATCATTATATACTAAAGTTGGTATTCATTTAGATTTCGTTAATAATGGATATATATATTATCTAAATGGCAATTCCATCACATCAACGTTGGTAAACCATTATAGAGTTATTGAACCCCTTTTAACAGAGAAATTAACAACTCTTTATGCAAAAGATATTGTAGAAAATAGTGCTCAAATGAAGATGGAAAGATGGTATGGTGATTCATATTTGGTATCAGGGTATCAAACTATAAAGAATTTATCAAGGGGAAAAGGGGGAAAAAGATATGTTTTTTTCTTGAGTAGGATGCAGTATCGTTAAGGATTATTGAAAAATATATTGAAAATCAATTCCTTAGAAGGATAATTAATTTTCACAGAAAGAGGGTTTCGTAATAGTTTTTTTTGTATTTTTGCACCCTCAAAAAAAGGCGGGGTAGCTCAGTTGGTTAGAGCGTCGGATTCATAACCCGGAGGTCACGAGTTCAACTCTCGTTCCCGCCACTTATTCAAATACAAGTTTTTTTAGTACAAAACAAGTTCTGGCCGGGATGTATAACCGGATTTTGGTTGTTCCATCTTTCAAAAATGTTTTATACTCAATCGTTTCATCGATGTTGCCAAACCCACCGTTGTTGAAGGCATCACTGTTGAGGACGATTTTGTAAATGCCGTGGGGTGCATACACTTCGTAGTCGGTGTAAGAATTAACCGGACTGAAATTGAATACAAATAGGGCTCTATTTCGCTCAAAAATGAGTAATTGCTGCTCTTCATTTTGAACATAAGGATAAGCAGGGTGCTCTAAAATGTGGTGTTGCGATACAAACTGAATCATCTCCTGGTCAAAATGGTTGAGTAAGCGATATTTTAAGTCCTCATTATCAACCAGATTCCATTGACGACGGGCATATTGTAACGACCAATCGTTGCCTAGTCGTGGAAAATCGATCCACTCTGGATGCCCAAACTCGTTACCCATAAAATTGAGATATCCCCCTTGTGCCAAAGAAAGGGTGAGCAATCGGATCATTTTATGCAACGCCACGCCTCTATCCACCACAATATTGTGCGCATCTTTGTGCATTGTTGTGTACATATCCTTATCTATCAGTCTGAAAATGATGGTTTTATCACCCACCATCGCCTGATCATGACTCTCAGCATAACTAATGGTTCGCTCCTCATTTCTTTTATCGGTCATTCGGAAAAACATCTCCCCAACATTCCAGTTTTCATCGGGAACCTCTTTGATGGTTTTTCCCCAATAGTCGGCAATTCCCATGGACATCCTAAAATCGAACCCAACACCCCCGTTCTCGATGGGGAACGCCAATCCAGGCATGCCACTCACATCTTCAGCAATCGAGAACGCCTGAGGATTCACTTGTTTGATCAAAGTATTGGCCAATTGAAGGTAGATCAGTGCATCCTCATCCACGTTTTCATCGAAATATTGGGCATAATTCAAAAAATCAACACCAATACCGTGATTCCAGTAGCACATACTGGTAACGCCATCAAAGCGGAACCCATCAAAATGGAACTCATCGAGCCAATATTTAAGGTTGGAGAGAAGCAACTGCAATGTTTCCATTTTTCCATAATTGAAACAACGCGAATCCCAAACAGGATGGTGCCCTTTTTCCCCTGAAAAAAAGTAAAGAGAATCGGAACCATCAAACTTCCCCAACCCCTCCTTAGCATTAGAAACTGAATGAGAATGAACGATATCTAAGATCACAGAGATCTCGAGCTGGTGCGCTGCATCGATCAACTCCTTCAGCTCTTCGGGAGTTCCGAATCGTGAAGAGGGAGCAAAAAAATTAGAAACTTGGTATCCAAAAGAGCCATAATAAGGGTGTTCTTGAATGGCCATCAATTGTATAGTATTGTATCCCAAATGTTTAATTCTGGGAAGAACATTTTCTTTAAAGGCAAGGAAAGAGGAGATCTCAGGGTTTTCAGAGGACATTCCAATATGAGCTTCATAAATGAGTGGAGATTTCGGAGCAGTAGGAGCAGGATATTTCCAATGAAAAGAGGTAGCCGGATTCCACACTTGCGCGGCAAACACTTTGGTATCAGGATCTTGCACCACTCGAGTAACATGTGAGGGGAGGCGATCATCCGCCCCGCTTTGCCAAACCATCCACAACTTATAGAGTTCGCCATGTTTCAGAAAACTGAGAGGAAGTTGGATCTCCCAATCCCCATTTCCGAGGGGTGTGAGGGCAAACTGCTCATTGATTTGCCAATAGGAGAAATCCCCAAAGAGGTACAACCTTGTGGCATGAGGCGCTTTTTCTCTAAAAATCCAATGAGTATCTGTTTTATGGAGTCCGTAATAAAGATGGGTATTTACATGATCTTTCAAAAGCGATTTACCATCGGTAATTTCGAGTTCTCTCAAGCGTGCTTTTTGGAATCTTTTGGCGATGATCCTTTCAAAAGGTTTCAACAATGGATCTAACTGAACGAGTGGGATGTGTTTCATAATTGGATACCATTAAATTTAAAAAAATAAAACGACGATCTATAAGCCGGGTTCTGTAGTCTTCTGTCATTTATCTAGGCCTTCAGTCACCCGAAAGCTCAATCAACCTACCCTCCGAGTTGGGCGAGCAACCCTCAAACCCCGGTATATTTGGTCTTTCAATCCATAAGGTTTACCCCCGTTGAGTATCACTATCAACGTTGTGAGCTCTTACCTCACATTTTCACCCTTACTCCACGAATGGAGCGGTTATTTTCTGTGGCACTATCTGTAGCTTATTCAGCCCCTTCCTGTTAAGAAGTATGGTGCTCTATATTGCCCGGACTTTCCTCTCCCCTTTCGGGCAGCGACAGAACGACCGTCGTTTTAAAGTTTTTTAATAATTCAGCATAACTGGCATGATCAACATCAGAAGATCTTCGTTAGGATCTAATTTTTCGCCAGGTAAAATTAGTGCAGCGCGGTTAGGTTGAGACATCTCCAGAGATACGGTTTCTGAATCCATATTCTCCAAAATTTCACGTAAGAATTTGGAGTTGAAGCCAATATCCATATTATCACCGGTTAAAGTTCCGTTGATATTCTCTTCAGCTTTATTCGCGAAATCGATATCTTCCGCTGTGATGGTTGTCAATTCATCAGAAAGGGAAACTCTCACCTGGAAAGTGGATTGGTTAGAATATATCCCTACGCGACGAATCGAGTTCAGGAAGTCTTTTCTGGAAACCTGAAAAACGATAGGATTTTCTTGAGGTATCACCGCTTCGTATGCAGGAAATCTACCCTCTTTAAGGGAGGAGAACAACATGAGGTTAGCGAAAGAGAACATCACATGATTAGAAGTGGTAGAGTACTCCACAAACACTTTATCATCAACAGAAGGCAGAATCCCTTTAAGGTGGGTAATCGGTTTTTTAGGAAGGATAAAAGAAACAAAATCGTCAGTTTTGATCGACGTGTTTCTATATCTGGAAAGTTTATGAGCATCAGTAGCTACAAAAGTGATATGTTCATTAGAGAGTTCACAAAGAACGCCCATCATGTTTGGTCTAAGTTCGTCGTTACCCGCAGCAAAAAGTGTTTTAGAGATGGCACGGGATAAAATATTTGCAGGGATTTGGAACGACTGAGGGTCCTCCATTTTCTTCATTTTTGGGTACTCATCACCGGAGTAGCAAGGGGAGTCATACTCACCATTTGCGGCAGTAAATTTAAGATGAGAGAGATCCTCATTAATTTCGAAAACGATAGGAGTTTCTGGGATCAGTTTAAGAGTTTCCAACAAAGTTCTGGATGGAACGGCCACAGAGCCCTCCCCTTCGACGTTGGTTAATTCAACAACTGCCGTCATGGTAGAGTCGAGATCAGAAGCGGTAAGGATCAGTTTTTCACCTTCGATAGTAAAGAGGAAATTATCCAAAATAGCGATAGTATTACTAGTGCTCATCACACCGTTTATGGCACTTAGATTCTTAAAAAGAACATCACGAGAAACGATAAATTTCATAATTCGATATATTTTAATTCAATTGGCAAATATACAAAAATATTTCTCAATTTTGATTGTTATTTTTGGGATTTTTTTTGCTGTTAGCTTTAAGGTTTTGGATTGTAAGTTTTGGGTTTTAGGTATTTAAAAGAAATGATCACAGTGGAACACGGTGTTAAACGGTGTTTAACAGTGTTAATATGTGGTAATTACTAGATTAACAACACTGTGAAACTCCTTTTAAACTCTGAGAAACTCTGTGTTCTATTTTTCATGAATTCATGGTATTTTTTTTGTATTTTCGCAATGTAAATAAAAATTAAATCTGATCCCCATGAAACGTATTGTATTATTAATGTTCCTGTTAACATTAGCTCAATATCTTTTTGCTGCAAATGTTGATACATTGGTTGTTTTTAGTAAATCTATGCATAAAAACACAAAAACATGTGTTGTCACACCTGAGAACTATAACAAGACTACATCGTATCCTGTTTTATATTTACTGCATGGATACAGTGGAAATTATGGCACTTGGGTGAAAGACTTTCCACAAATTTTTGAGTATGCTGATTTGTACAATATGATCATTGTAAGTGTAGATGGGGATTATTCCAGTTGGTATTTTGATAGTCCTGTGGATTCTACCATAAAATATGAAACATACATAACAAAAGAGCTAATCCCTTTTATTGATCAGAAATTTAATACCATCCAAAATAAAAAAGGGCGTGCCATAACGGGGTTAAGTATGGGTGGACATGGAGCATTGTATTTAGCCATTCGACATCAGGATATTTTTGGAGCAGCAGGAAGCATGAGCGGTGGAGTCGATTTTAGACCTTTTTCTCAAAACTGGGATTTACCCCTCAGATTGGGAGATATGGCAATATTCCCTGAAAATTGGGAGAAAAATACGGTCATCTATCAATTGTATCTGTTAAAAAGAGATCAACTTGATATCATCATTGATTGTGGTGTAAATGATTTTTTTATTGGAGTCAACAGAGATTTGCATCAAAAAATGGTTTATTTTAACATCAAACACGACTACATTGAGCGTCCAGGTGGTCACACCATGGAGTACTGGAACAATGCCCTTCAATACCAAGTGCTATTTTTTCATAACTTTTTTAAAAAACAAACAAATTAGATAAGAGTTAAGAGATATGGCTCATCATTCTTTGAGGCCTTTGCGAAAGTTTTTTGCGGCCTTTGCGGTTAAGGTTATATAAATTTGTTAATTAGAAAAGATCACTGTGGAACACAGTGTAAAAAGGTGTTCCACAGTGTTTGAAATTGAAAAATACAACACATTAACACTGTGGAACATTTATTAAAACACTGTGAATCATTGTGATCTATTTTTTATAATAAAGCCGCGAATGCGCGAATAAAAAAACTAATGATTTTTTGTATTTTGTTGATGTTTTGTAATTTGCGATTTTTTATTTGCTAATTTGCTCATTCACGAATTTGCTAATTAAAAATTGGTATATTTGCATAATTAAAACTATCTTTATATGGAATCAGCTAATAACATTTTACTTCAACTTTCGAAAGAATTAAATGAAATTTTTGAGAATGCTGCAACCGCTCTAATTCTGGTCGATGATGATGTTAAAGTTTTGAATATCAATCGTTCTGGTGTGGAACTGACAGGGCTCACGAAACAATCTGTTTTAGGAAAACTGGGAGGAGAAGTGATGAATTGCGTTAATGCATTTGAAAACGGTATGGTGGTTTGTGGAAAAGGGATGAATTGTGGGCACTGTAATTTGAGGGGTTTGGTAAACGAAAGTTTTGCCACTGGCCGAGATCAATATAAAGTGGAAGGGATTTTAGACGTAACTCATGATGAGAATGTAATTAGACTTGAACTCCAAATATCAATCTCTTTGGTTCATATCAATGAGAATAAATATGCATTAATAACCATCAATGATATCACAAAATTAAAAAATCAGGAGCGATTGTTGATTCAAGAGAATGAAGACAAAGACCGTTTTATATCCATATTGGCACACGATTTAAAAGGATCATTCAATTCATTGTTAGGGTTTTCCGATTTACTATTAGAGAATTTGCATGAATACGATATAGAAGTGATTGAAAATCAATTAAGAATTATTAACAAAACTACACATAAAACATTTGAATTATTAGAGCAGATTCTCATGTGGGCCAAAGCTCAATCTGGTAAATTAGTTTTTGAACCCCAAAAGTTCAGCTTTTTAGAGGTGAGTAGTTCCATTATTTCAATTCTTGAGAATCAATTGAACGCCAAAGAGATCAAGGTCAATCTATTTTCCGCAGAAGATATTCACTTATGTACTGATCTCAATATGTATAAAACCGTACTCCGGAATCTCATTTCTAATGCCATAAAATTTACAAATTGTGGGGGAGTCATAAAAGTATTTGCCAAAAAAGGGGATTCTGAAATCATGATATCTGTAATGGACAATGGTGTGGGCATTCCATCTCATATTATTCCAAAAATTTTTGAAGTAAAAGAGAAACATACTACATTGGGAACTCAAAATGAGAAGGGTTCTGGCTTTGGATTGAAATTGTGTAAAGAATTGATTGAAAAACAAGGGGGAAGAATTTGGGTTGAAAGTGAAGAGGGAAAAGGAAGCTCTTTCAAATTTACAATACCAAACTAAAAAGTGAATAGTGAATAGTGAAGAGTGAATAATGAAGAGTGAATAATGAAGATATCAATAGACCTGTACTTTAGTGCAGGTCTATTGATGAAGAGATAATCTTGAATAGTTAAAAAAAGAGTTATGAAAAGTAGAGTTTTTTTGATTGGGTTTTTGGTGATTTGTTTTGGATTTCAAGGATGGAGTCAGAGCAATTTTAATTATGAAATTACTTTAGTGCCTGTAGCAAATAGCGGAATGCCAGGATTGCATTCGTTTGCTTATGCGCAGCATGAAGGAAAATGGCTGATTATTGGTGGTCGCAAAGATGGGATTCATGCTCGTCAACCATTTAACACATTTCCCGAACAATTTAGCAACACTGATATCTATGTTTTTGATGTTGCTTCGCACCAAACATGGTCATCTTCTGTTAATGTTCTGCCTACGGGAATCAAAGAGCAGCTGCAATCTACCAATATGAATTTTTATCAAGATCATGACACTCTTTATATTTTAGGTGGGTATGGATTTTCGGCAACTGCAAACAACCACATCACTTATACAACTTTAACATCAATTAATGTTCCAGAACTGATATATGCCATCCAAAATAATCAATCCATTACACCCTATTTCAAGCAAATTCAAGACAATATTTTTGCAGTAACTGGTGGTCATTTAAAAAAAATTGGAGCCCTTTTTTATTTAGTCGGTGGTCACAGATTTGATGGAAGGTACAATCCTTTTGGAAATCCCACTTATACGCAAACTTATACCAACCAGATCAGAAAATTTAACCTCAATAACTCTGGCACACAATTAAGTTTTAGCAATTATTCGGCAATCACTGATCCTGTCCATTTACGTAGAAGAGATTACAATTTGTTGCCACAAATTTTCCCAAACGGGGAACAAGGATTAACCATTTCGTCTGGCGTTTTTCAAATCGATGTTGATTTACCCTTTCTGTATCCTGTTGATATTATTGAGAGTGGATATACCCCCATCACCTCATTCAACCAGTATTTAAGCCATTATCACAGTGCCGTGGCTTGTTTATATGACAGCATCAACAACAACATGCATTCCATTTTCTTTGGGGGGATGAGCCAATATTACTATCAGAATGGGAGCTTAATCCAAAATGATTCAGTGCCATTTGTAAAAACGATTAGTCGATTAACACGTGATGAAAATGGGAATCTTACAGAATATCAATTACCAGTTGAGATGCCCGCTTTGAAAGGATCGAGTGCCGAATTTATTCCCAATTTAAATTTACCTCACTACTCAAACAAAGTTATTCAACTCAGCGAAATCGATCAAACCCAATTTTTGATTGGCCACATTTTTGGAGGGATTCACAGTCCATCGTTGCATCCATTTTTCAATACCCAAACCAATACAACGTATGCCGACACCACCATTTATGAAGTTTGGTTAACGGCAACACCTCAATCTATCACTGAGTATAGCATTGATGGCACCAATCCTTTTGCAGTAAGTGTGTATCCTAACCCGTTTGAAGAAACCTTTAAAATTCAGTTTACATTAGAGAAGTTTAGCACTGTAAATTATTTAATCACAAACAGTTTAGGGCAAATTGTAATACAGTCAGAGTCAAAAATATTTGAAAGTGGAAATAACACAATTGACATAAAAATAAAAAATGATGATAATGTTGAACCTTTGTATTTAGTATTAGTTTTTGACAATAAATTTTACGTCACAAAGAAATTGATCAAAAAATAAAATTTTTATTGTTTTTTATAGTCTTTGAATACATAATGCTCATTTTGGTATTTAGGTTGGGGTATTGTGGTTCGAATAAAATAATTTTATTAAACAAAAAAAAATAAAAAATCCAATGATTTCTGTTAAATGATAAAAAAAAATCAGTAGTTTTGTCATCTAAAACTCATATCATGACTACTCATTTTGAAGAAATAATTAAACTCATAGAACAATCTAAAAGGAATGCATTAAAAGCAGTAAATATTGAATTAATTGATCTTTACTGGAACATTGGATCCTATATTTCAAATAAAATTAAAAATTCTGAATGGGGTGAATCCATTGTGATGGAATTAGCTAATTACATTCAACTTAAAGAACCTAATATTAAAGGGTTTTCAGATAAAAATCTGTGGAGAATGAAGCAATTTTTTGAAACATATTGTGAATACCCAAAACTCTCACCAGCGATGAGAGAAATCAATCCTGACATATCTAATACATTTAAAGATAGTTATGTTTTTAACTTTTTAAATTTGAAAGAAAAATTTAAGGAGTGTGATTTACAAAAAGGACTTGTTAATCAAATGAAAGAATTTATCTTAGAATTAGGTAAAGATTTTATATTCATTGAGGAGGAATATAAGTTACAAGTAGGAAATCATGATTTTTATATAGATTTATTGTTTTACAATAGAGCATTACAATGTCTTGTAGCCATTGAACTTAAAGCAGATAAATTTAAACCTGAACATATAGGGCAATTAAATTTTTATTTAGAAGTATTAGACAAAAATGTCAAAAGAAGTAATGAAAATCCAAGTATAGGGGTCTTACTTTGTAAAGATAAAGACAGTGAAGTAGTTGAATATTCTTTAAATAGAACACTTTCTCCAACATTAGTATCTGAATATCAAATGCAACTACCTGATAAAAAAATATTGCAAAACAAACTTCATGAATTATTTGATTCGGGTGACTGTTGTCCGTTGACTGAAGAGTAATTCTTCTTTGCGAACTTTGCGAAAGTTCTTTGCGTTCTTTGCGGTTAGAGTTTTGGGTATTTGTTAGTAAGAAATGACCACAGAGTACCACAGGGTTAAAAAGTGTTTTACAGGGTTTGAAGCTGTTAATTCATTTTTCCTAATTGCCCTACACTAAAGTACATGGAAATTGATCTAACTCTAAAAATTTTAAACTTTTTAACCCTTAAACAGCGAAGCGGTTCAACAGCGAAGCGGTTCAACAGCGAAGCGATTTTCGCATTAGGGCGGAGCCGGGAAAGCCCGCAAAGCGAAACGCCGATGTGATGCAGGGAGTAAAAGAGCGACCAACGGGAGCTCCTTTTACGACCATGCAGTCACACGGCGAGGCGCTGCGGACTTGAAGGCGTAGACCGACGGCTGTAGAGCCGTGCTATTAGCGCGGCTCTACAGCCGGAATGCCCAAAAAGAATGAATAATGAAGAATGAATAATAATTCGTGAATACGTGGCTTAATAAAAATTAGCAAATTAGTGAATTAAATTTTTGTACATTTGCGGCGAATTTTTAAACGATAAAAACATGATTGAAATTCAAAATCTAACTAAAAATTATGGAAACGGGAAGGGTGTTTTTGACCTTTCATTAACCATCGAAAAGGGGGAAGTTTTTGGGTACCTGGGACCAAATGGCGCTGGGAAAACAACCACGATCCGAACGCTGATGGGATTTATTAAACCATCTCATGGTCAATGTTTTATACAAGGTATTGACTGCACTAAACAGCCGGAACTAGTGATGGAAAAAGTGGGTTATATCCCTGGTGAAATCGCCTTCTTTGACTCGATCACGGGAGATGAATTTATCAAGTTTATGGCCGAAATGAGGAACGTAAAAGACTTAACGTATTGTCACCAATTACTGGAAAAATTTGAGTTGAATCCTGACTTCAAAATAAAAAGAATGTCGAAAGGGATGAAACAAAAACTGGGGATAGTTTTGGCTTTCATGCATGATCCGGAAGTGTTCATTCTCGATTGGTTCAACCCCCTGTTTTTCGGACAGGGTTATATTTAATTTGTGACTGCAAATA
>JBLJBB010000011.1:0-4084 GCA_047638115.1 Bacteroidales bacterium
AGCTGCGGACTTGAAGGCGGAGACCGACCCCGAGCGTAGCGAGGGGGAATGCCCAAATAATGAAGAATGAAGAATGAAGAATAATTCGTGAATTTGTGGCTAATTAACAAGAGTGACGAGTGATTAGAGTTAAGATGTAACTTTTGTCAGAAAACTTAATTATCGTTTAGAAATTTATGTAAAAAATATTGTATATTTGAGGCATGAATGATCCATTCACTGTTGGAATAAAGTGTGCGCAATTTTATAAACATTTAAAAACATATATATTTGATATTCATATCTTTACAAATATGAAGCAGAAAATTGTAAAAAAGAATCCTAATACTGAAAATCACATTCTTCAGGAAGCGGAGCTATATTTTTTCATCAACAACTATACACAAAGGTAATGATTCAACACTCAGAAGCATTAGGCGAGAAAAAATGGCACATTTTATGTACTAAACCGCGTAAAGAAAATGTAGTATTTGATGAATTAAAAAATAGAGGTGCAGAAGCGAAACTTTTTGTAAAAACGACTTCTGTTTATACATCAAAAGGGATTCGGAATGTGAATAAACCTTTAATTAGTGGGTATCTATTTTTGAAAATTAGTGCACAAGAGATTGGGAATTATCAATATATTATGGGAGTCACTAAATTTTTAAAGTGCAGTCAAAAGTATGAATATTTAAGGGAAGAGGATATTCAGTTATTAGAAAAACTGTGTGATCACGACTATGAAGTATCGATTTGCGATAAACTATCTGTTGGGACAAAAATTGAGATCACGGAAGGGGTGCTCAAAGGGGTTCAAGGGAAGATCCAAACGAATTCCAATGGTTCCATATATTTGGAGAGCGTTTTACAAAGTGTTAATCTAGTAATCAAAAAAGAAAACTTAAAATATAAGATCATTGAATAAATATGAACTCATTAACTACCATTACACTCAGTCAAGGAACTCATAATCAAGAAAATGTAATTTTCATTTCTTTTCCTTATCACAAAGAAACGGTTGAAAAAGTTAAACTGATCCCATTCACCAAATGGGACAGTACAGAAAAATGTTGGTACATTGAACGCAGTCGATTTAATTTAAATTTATTTTTAGAAAAAGTTAAAGGGAATGTATTTGTAGATTATCGAGCGTTAAAGCAGCAGAATCCCATAGTTGAAAATAAAGAACAAGAGAAAAAGAGTATTAAAATAATTTCAAAAAATATCGTTCCGATCAATGAAAAAATTGAAACATTTGAAATATGGTTAACTCATAAAAGGTACAGTCAAAATACGATAAACACTTATAGTAATTGTGTAAAGAGTTTTTTAATCTATTTTGAAGAGCGAGAAATCTCCAGTTTGAGTAATCAAGAAGTAATCATGTACGTTCACGACTATATTATTAAAAATGGATTGAGTCAATCGTATCAAAACCAATTCATTAATGGGATCAAGCTCTTTTTTAAAGAGGTTGAACACAGCAACATTGAAATAGATAAGATTGATCGTCCGCGAACAGAGCACAGATTACCAGTTGTTTTAAGTAAAGAGGAAGTTCGTTTACTATTAGAAAAGACGGTCAACACAAAGCACAAAACCATGTTAAGTTTGATATATGCTTGTGGATTACGGAGGAGTGAGATCTTAAATTTAAAGCCGGAGAATATAGATTCAGAGCGACATTTACTGATCATAATAAATGCAAAAGGGAAAAAGGATCGTGTGGTTCCGATATCAGACAAAGTGATCGAAATGTTAAGAGAATATTACAGAAAATACAGGCCAAAAGGATGGTTATTTGAGGGGCAAAATGCAGGAGAGCAGTACAGTGAAACCAGTTTACAAAAGGTATTAAAGAATGGCATAGCTGCTGCCAAAATAAAAAAGCCGGCAACACTTCATACTTTGCGCCACAGTTATGCGACTCATTTGTTAGAGTCGGGAACAGATTTAAGGTATATTCAGGAGTTGTTAGGACACAAGAGCAGCAAAACGACCGAGATTTACACGCATGTAACAGAAAAGAGTTTATTAAAGATCAAATCACCGTTTGATGATTTATAGATATAAGCAATGAATCAAGAAAGGGAATTTTTTTTTGTAGTTTTAACAAATGGGTAATTGAATCAAAAAAAGATTTATATTTGCCAAAAAAATAAAAGACATATCAGGAAACCATATAAGTGTACAATACATACAAAAACTGAGTTATAAAAACACTTTTAGGAAGAATGAAGTAAACATATAAACAAGTTGTGGCCAATTAAAAAAACAGCACGAAAACAAAATGAAATTCGGAAAAACAATAAAACTATTCTTGATAGATGGTGACACTAATGGGAGACTGACTTGTGAATTGTCTAATTGGACAGGTAAGGCATATAAACTTCCACGCAACTTGATTAAAATTTGCACGGATAGACCAGAAATACAGACAACAGGAGTTTATATGTTATTAAATAAAAGTGCAGATTTATCTGAAAAGGGACAATTATATATTGGCGAAGCGGAGAATATTTTTAATCGTCTTAGTCAACATGTAAAAGAAAAAGATTTTTGGAATGAGGCAATTGTATTTATTAGCAAGGACGACAATTTAAACAAAGCACACATTAAATATTTGGAAAACAGACTTCATGATATTGCAAGTTCTGCAAACCGATACGAACTGGTTAATAATCAAAAACCAACACAATCGAGTATTTCAGAATCTGATAAAGCAGAAATGGAAGAATTCCTCTCAAATATTTTGACTTTAGTAAGTACTTTGGGATACAACGCATTTGAGCAAATTAGACAAGTTGATACTAAACTACAAACATATAATGAAGTAGATTTATTTTATATTTCTGCGACAAGAGGCGCAAATGGAATAGGAAAAACAACAAGTGAGGGTTTTGTGGTTTTTGAAAATTCCCAAGTTGCTGACCCAATAACAAATTCATATCCGAAGACCATGCAAAAACTTCGAGACACATTAATTTCAGAAGGTGTGATTTTAAAAGAAAACGACAAACTGATTGTTAAACATGATTATTTATTTAGCAGCTCATCTTCTGCTGCAATGATTATTATGGGTCGAAGTGCAAACGGATTACTTGAATGGAAAATGAAATCAGGAAAAACTTTACAAGAATATGAAACAGGAGAGAACAATTAACTGGCCACAACAAACGCTAAAACTAATGTGGCCTTGTTCCCGTTGACAATTAAAAAAAACAATAAATAAAACCAACTCGCTAGGGGCGTGAAGAGTAAGCCACACTAGTCTTAGCGTCAGGCGTTATAGCGCATTTAAAATGACGACAGAAACAAAAATAAACAGATCGACATTTTTGACAATATCTATATTGACAATATTTCTATGCGGACTGTTGACACTTATGAACTTGAGTGAATTTTTTTTAATTGGCATTCTTAACAAGACAGACGGTTATCCATTTGGCGGAGAATCTCCGACACCATATTACTACAGGACAGCCAAACTTTACTCGACAGTTAATCTCATTTGGGGAGTAATTTCCCTTACGACACTTTTGATTGCTATTCGGACAACTATCAAGGGACAAAGAAAAAAAATATTTTGGGTTTTAGGTTTGACAGTAATGCTCATTCTAGGACAATTTTTTCACGGACAAATTGGATTATAAAGAAATGTTCAAAATCGAAGACGAAATACACGCAGAACTACAGGACGGAGAATTTACAACTTTTGAAGAGGCTTTGGTTGAACTTCAGAAAAGAGCGGCAATTCCGTGGAACAAAAAACCAAACCGTTGTCCGTGTACAAATTGGAAAGACTGTGAAAGAAAATATCAAATTATTAATTACGACACGACCCAAACTCCTTGGAAAGAATTACAGCGTAAAAATGTTTTGACAATATCAGCAAAAGGAGTAAAATGGACAGACAAAAAATAAGAACGCGCTATAACAAACGCTAAAACTAATGTGGCCTTGTTCCCGTTGACAATGAAAAAAAAAAATAAATAAAACCAACTCGCTAGGGGCGTGAAGAGTAAGCCACACTAGTCTTAGCGCCAACCGTTGTGCTTCATGCTTTAAAAATCGCAGTAAAGAAGGTTTTGTCAAAAAAAAG
>JBLJBB010000012.1:0-7455 GCA_047638115.1 Bacteroidales bacterium
GTAATTTAGCTGATACAACTAATTTGTTAGCTGGCACATATATTGTAACCATAACAGATGCGAATAACTGTACAACTACACAAAGTGTAACTATTACTCAACCAGCTACAGCAGTTTCAGCATCTACTACTCCAACTCATGTTAAATGTTATGGTGGTAATGATGGAAGCGCAGTTGCTAATCCATCAGGAGGTGTTGGTCCATATACTTATTCTTGGAACACTTCTCCAGTTCAAACCGATCAAACTGCTACTGGTTTAGCAGCTGGAACTTATTTTGTAACTGTTACTGATGCTAATTATTGTACAACTACTGCATCTGCACTTATTACTCATCCAAGTGCTTTAAATTCTTCTATTTCTGCTACTACTCCAATCTGCACAGGATCTACAACACCTATTAATCTTACAGTTACCGGTGGAACTCCTGGAACCCCTGCTTATACATTCCTATGGAGCACAACTGAAACTATAGAAGATATTACTGTTGCTGCAGGTACTTATTATGTTACCGTAAAAGATGGTAATCTATGTCAAAAAATAGATTCAGTAACTATTACTAACTTTGCAACTCCAACCATCACTTCTAATGAACCTCCTCATGCTTGTTTAGGTGTTGACTTTACAGTTACAGCTACTTCAACTCAAACAGGAACTTGGTCAGCACAAGCTTATGATGCTTTAACTGATGTAATGATTGGTGCTGCTCAAGCAACTAATGCATACCTTTACACTGGTACAGCAACTCCTGATACGATTTATATCGTTTATACTTTTGTTTCTTCTGTGGGGACTTGTACTTATTATCATACAACTGAAGATATTAAAATAACAGTTGAACCAAGATTGAGAGTTTATGACTCAAGTGGCGATAATTTACAAACTATAAATCAATATCAAAATACTGATTTCCATTTTATGGTTGAAGCATGCGGAACACCTAACAATACAAGACTATCAATCACTTATTCAATCTATTACCAAGATTCGGCTTCTGCACCTAAAACTCTTATTTCAGATCTTACAGATTATATAACTAACAATAGTATTAGATATGAAATGTTCTTTATTGGAACTGGATTGCAGTCTTCTTATCCAACTGGATTCAACTACTTAGCTCAAGATCCTAACTCACACTTCCCATTAGCGCCATCTGTGGTAATCAGTGGTCAACAATTCGACTTCTTTAACTTGTCATATTTAAATAATAGAGAAGGCAATGTAGGAATTAATTCCTTCCAAAAAGCAGGGATCTACACATTTGAGTACGCTTTAATCTCAAATTATGATGATGTTGCTCTTACTATCCCTAATGGAAACGAAGTAGCTGTTAACTTTAACCCTGGTCAACGTTTAGGTGGGAACAATTTCTTTACAGGTACTTATTATACTAAAGTGTGGTCTACAAATACAATGACAATCACCGTTAATCCAGCACCTGCTCCAATACCATCACCAATTCAAAATACTCCAATTGAAGTTTCAGAAGTAACTCCAGAGTTAAAGGTTTATCCAAACCCAACTACTCCAGAACAATCTGTTAATGTAGAGTTAACTCATTTTAAAGGTGATGCTGTATTAACCGTAACTTCAGTAAATGGTCAAGTTATTGAAAGAGTTCCTGTTACTATAGCTGATGGACAAAAAAGTGTGATCCATACCATTACAAATAACGTTCCTGGTATGTATTTCGTAACAATCACTACTAAAGAAACAATCTTAACTAAAAAGTTAATTATTCAACCTAAGTAGTTTTTAATATAACTTATTCAAAGGGTTGCATTTTGCAACCCTTTTTTTTGCTATTTTTGCAAATAGATTTTTAAGTATGAGAAAAAGAGCCCACTTCCTGAAACTTATGAAACCCTATTCGGGAAAGTTGTTGGCAGTCAGCTTTTTTAACCTTCTATCTGTTTCAGTTACAATCATTACCTTCCTCTTAATTGAACCCTTTATAAAACTTCTTTTTCAAGGGAATCTAGAGAATGTGAGTTTGTTGAGTAGATATTTTATTGAGATTATTTCCAGATTTATCGATTTAAACTCTCTCTCAACTTCCATGTTTGCACTTTCCCTTCTCATAATCTTACTCTATCTCCTCAAAAATGTTTTTCTGGCAACATCACTCTATCTGATGGCACCCATCAAAAGTGATGTTTTAAGAAAATTAAGGAACGCAATCTATTACAAAATCTTAATCTTACCCCTCTCTTTTTTCACTACTGGAAAACGGGGAGATATCATTTCCAGAGCGGTCAACGATACTCAGGAAGTTGAGTTTACCATCATGCGCTCCATTCAGGTTTTTCTTACAGAACCATTAACCATACTCATTTATGTAACAACCCTTTCAATCATAAGTCCCTATTTAACCATTTTTGTTACCATTTTACTCCCTGTTGCAGGATTTTTAATCTCTCTAGCATCAAGAAAACTTAGAAAAAGAACAAGTAAAGTTAAAGAACGTTTAGGAGATATTTTTACTCATGTTGAGGAATCACTCTCGGGTCTCAAAATTATCAAAGGGTTCTCTGCCCAAGCGTATTCAGAAAATGTTTTTCAATATTTGAACCATAGATTTACACGGCTACAAAAGAGAATTTATAGAAAAGTGGATTTGGCCTCTCCATTAAGTGAGTTTTTGGGTGTAACGGTTGTTATGGTTATCCTTGTATTTGGTGGATTGCAAGTGATTCATGGAACAGGGAACCTTAATCCTGGATTGTTTATTGTATATATTGCTTTGTTTACTCAAATTATCAATCCTGCCAAAAACATTGCCACTGCTTTTTCAAACTTCCGAAGAGGGATGGCTGCATTAGATAGAATCTCAGAAATATTAGACGAGGATGAGATTATTTTAGAAAAAGAGCATCCATTACCTATCTCTAATTTTAGACAACAGATAGAATACAAAAATGTTTCTTTTAGTTATTCTCATAAAGAAGTGATCTCAGATTTAAATTTGACCGTTCAAAAAGGGGAAGTGATCGCTATAGTGGGTGCCTCTGGATCTGGGAAAAGTACTTTAGTGGATCTTCTGCCCCGCTTTTATGATGTAACCAAAGGGGAGATCCTGATTGATGGCACCAATATTGAACAGTTTGTGATAGACGATTTACGATCCCTGTTCGCGATTGTGAGTCAAGATGTAGTCCTTTTTAATGATTCTGTTACCAACAATATCACTTATGGACTAGAAACCTACAAGCATGAGGATGTTATTAAGGCAGCTAAACTTGCGTATGCTTACGATTTCATTATGGATTTGCCGTTACAATTTGATACCCAGATAGGGGATAGGGGGCTCACTTTGTCGGGTGGACAAAGACAAAGAATAAGTATTGCCAGAGCTTTATTGAGAGAAACACCCATCCTCATTTTCGATGAAGCAACCAGTGCTTTAGATTCAGAATCTGAGAAATTGGTACAAGAAGCGATCGACAATATGATGAAAGAGCGTACTGTGTTTGTGATTGCGCATCGGTTATCCACCATTCAGAACGCGGATAGAATCATTGTGTTGGAAAAAGGGAAGATTGTTGAGATTGGAAATCATAAAACACTCATGGACAAAAAAGGTAAGTATTGGGAGATGAGCAATATATATGAAAATAGATAATAAATTTACAAACCAGAATGGGAAAAAATAAGTTGCAAAGGTTTGCAGAGAATGAAACATTTACAAATTTGTTTCAACACAATGAATTCGAAGCCAGAGAGGGGTTGTTCCCACTAAAAGGGAAGTGGCATACAGAATATTTCAAAAATGAACATCCGATTGTGCTTGAGTTGGGTTGTGGAAAAGGAGAGTATACAATTGGGATGTCACAAAGGTACTCCGATAAAAATTTCATAGGGATAGATCGTAAAGGAGCTCGTTTATGGCGTGGTTGTAAGGATGCTTATGAACAAAAAATTCCAAATGTTGCATTTTTAAGGATCAAGATAGAGGATATTGAGCACTATTTTGCCTCTGGAGAGGTGAGTGAGATATGGGTAACTTTTCCAGATCCTCAATTACGTAAAGAGAGAAAACGTTTAGTAGGGCCCAATATGGTGGGTAAATATAAAAAAATCTTATCAGAAGATGGGATTTTACACTTAAAAACCGATAGTCGGGAGTTGTATGATTATTTAAAAGAGACAGCTCCAGCACAAGTGTGGGAGATTTTAGAGGATGTTTATGATGTGTATAAGGAGCGTCCAGGAACCATATTGACAGAGATCACAACTTTTTATGAAACGATGTGGCTCAAAGAGGGGAAGGTGATATCATATTTGAAGATAAGAGTTAAGAGATAAAATAAATTATTTTTTCTAGCAGGGAGTTGTAAACATTTTTTTATTATATTTGCAAACAGTAAATGGGATATTCCTTTTATTTAAAGGAATATTGTGTTTATCATTATTTATAATGCAGGAGTGTATGAAATATTTTAAAAATAGATTTTTTAATTTCGCAAAAATCATTTTTTTTCTTTTGCTATTGTTTTTCAATACGTTATTAAATTCTCAACCATTACCAGTGGCCAGTTATCCTTTTAATGGCAATGCAAACGATGTGAGTGGTAATAATAATCATGGCATTTTAGCAGGAGAATCGGCAAATCCTATACTAACAACCGATAGATTTGGGAATCTCAATAGTGCTTATGAATTTGGTGGATATTTTAATAAAAACTGGATACAAATACCCAATAACCCAACTTTACATTTTGATACAGTGCTTTCAATTTCACTTTGGTTTAAACAATGTGCATTTGATGGAATGAATGGTTATGGTCAATACGTAACTCATGGGTATCATATGCTTATCACAAAAGCTGGTGATGGTCATGCTGCAGTGCCAGGTATTTGGAGTGGAATATCTACAGATATAAATAATGTTCTGTATTTAGATTTTAATAATAAAAATGGTTATGGAAATACTGTTAACTTTGCTGAAAATATTACTTTAAACTGTTTTGATAATTGTGAATGGATCCATTTTGTTGTAGTAATAAAGGATGATTCTCTAAAAATGTATTTTAATGGTCAATTAAGAAAGAATGTTTCCATTACTCCTGCTGATTTTACAGTGGCGAACACCAAAGATTTTTGGATAGGGAGAATGTTTGGTTCTTCTGTAATCTGGTATCCATTTAATGGTGTAATTGATGATGTAAATATTTATAATGTTGCTCTCACTCAATCGGATGTGAATTTACTTTATGGTAATTATTATGACCCTTTGGCGGATAATAATACCATAATTATTGATAGTGTATCCATTGAAAATCCTGATTGTTTTAATACTCACTTAGGTAGTATTGTAGTATATCCGAATAGCAATAATGAACCTTATCAGTTTTCTATTGACAATGGGGTAACGTACCAAACTTCCAATGTTTTCACAGATCTTACAGCGGGGATTTATACCGTTAAAATTAAATCAAGTTGTAATGAAAAAGATACAATAATTCCAATCATTCAATCAAGTGTTTTTCACATTAATAATACAATCTCCATTTGTCAGGGGCAAGATTATTTAGGGTATTCTGAAACAGGAATTTATATTGACACGCTGGTTGCTACCAATGAATGTGATACTATTGTAACATTAAATTTGATTGTAAATCCTAATCCAACAATTGATGTTACGGCATCTCAAGATTTGTTTTGTGAAGAGACCCCCATCACTTTAACTGCGAGTGGAGCCACTTCATATTTATGGACGATTACTCTGGAGATTGAAAACCCAATTGTAGTGTATCCAATAAACACAACAACTTACATGGTAATTGGGACTTTAGAGGGTTGTATTGGGACTTCAAGTATCACAATTTTTAAAAAATGTGATTGTAATTTATATATTCCTAATACTTTTACACCTGGTGGTAAACTAAATACAAAATTTTCACCTGTTTCAAATTGTGATGTTGTTGAGTATAGTTTTATGATATTTAATCGTTGGGGTGAGAAGTTGTTTGAAACAAATAACTTGGCTGAATCATGGGATGGGACATATAAAGGGAGTATTTCGCTAACGGGTATATATGGTTATGTCATAACATATAAATTCGAGAAAGAGCGAACGAAAAGAGTAACAGGAAGTGTTTATTTGATGAGATAGAAACTAAATTTGGCAACAACATTGAAAAATTTGTCGATATTAAATGCAATTTATTAAGATCAGAAGAAAAATAGTAATGAAAAATGTTAATTTTTTTTATCAATATATTTTTTGCTTAGTAGCATGATTATAGCCCAAATTTATGCTCAAGTTTTATATAATAATTCACTATCAACCGACTAAGTTGAAAAAAAATGCAAAATATTTTTTAAGTTATTGAATAACAGTAATTAAAATTTAAGAAATTCAGTTTTTTAAAAACCTACCTCCCTTAAAAAAGGGCCATTTGTATATCTGAAGGGCTTTTGTTTTTTGTTTTGATCTGCTTATGATATCCTCTTCTTGCTTCAGTGATAACCCAAATTATGTCTAAATGGCTAATTAAATGAATTCGTATCAATGCTGCTATGGTTGAAAAAGCTTTTTTACTTTTTGATTTGACCTGTAGTACAGTTAACAATAAATGAGCAATTAAAGTACACCATATTTGTGTTTTGATTCCGTTTTCTGTATCCGAATAGAAAAAGTGAAGTTGAAAGTTTTGTTTTAATTTTTTGAATGTTAGTTCTATTGACCATCTATATTTATAGATTAGAGCAACTTCTTCAGGTGTAATATCCCAATTATTAGTGATAAATTTGTATTTTCTTCCTTTTTCATCCTTATAATACACTAATCGCAAACAAAGTGGATAAACTTTCTTGCTTTTCTTGTATTGTAAATGGATATGCTCAACTTTATATACACCATATTCTCCTTTTTCTAAGACTTTTTCAAACAGGACATCCTGTAATTCGTACTTGGCGTTACTTTTTAATCGACACACAAAATTGACTCCTTCTTCTGTCCATTGTGCATATTGCTCATAAAAATTGTATGCCTTATCAAAAACCAACATGCTGCCTTTAGGTGGATTTAAGTAAGTTAAAAACTTTTTATCGTGCATTTTAGCCTCACTAATTTTAACAAATTTGGGTGTATCGTTATGTACATCGGTCAGCATGTGAACTTTTAACCCTCCTTTCTTCTTGCCATCACCTTTTGTATTACGTCCCAAACCCTTCATGATATCGGAAAATAATGTCACAGTACTTGAATCAAATGCATAAAATTCAGCAAAACTAACATCTTCTTTTCGGCTGACCGACAAAACAGGCTTAAAATATTCGATTAAGACAAAATAATATAGCTTAAAAAGTTCTTCACTCCTGTCACGTAAGGCATCTCCAGCTGTACTTTTTGATGGAGAACAATCCATCCCTAAATAATTTAACTTCCCTGATAAAGCACGCATTCCATCACACACTTCTCCCATAGAATCACAACGTGAAAAGATTCCAA
>JBLJBB010000013.1:0-10359 GCA_047638115.1 Bacteroidales bacterium
GTTTGCGCAAAGGCAATAACATAGGTTATTCCAATCGTAATTGGAACAAACAACCAGTGGATGATGGCAGTCATGGCAAACTGCGCTCTCGACCAATCCACTAAAGAGTAATCAATAGATTCAATCATTTTTGTTCATTTTTGGGTTCAGGTACTATATGTTGTATAACGTCGTCGATTCGTTGTTCTTTGGAATCCCATTTAGGTTTAAAATATTTAGGGAATAGGTAGCTTTTAAAGAGACCATGAAAGATTAACATCTTGACAATCACGATAATAATTAGGATTCGTGCTAATTTAGATGCTTTCAAATATTGAAAAATAGTGCGGAAAATTTTCCGAAAAGGGGAGGATAAATGGTAGAGAAAAGTGGTAAACTTGTTTGCCATTCAGTGGGGTTTTAAAATGTTTGACAAAACTAATCATTTTTTCAATACAATTCACAATATTGCATTGATTTTTTCAATAGGTACTATAGATTTTTTAAATATGGATTGTTTTTTGTTTTTAGCCCGCAGATTTCGCAGATTAGCGCAGATGAAGTTTCGTGGTATATTTTCTTTGCGTCCTTTGCGGTTAGATTTTAGGAATTTTATTAGAAGAAATGATCACAGTGGAACACAGTGTAAAAAAGTGTTCCACTGTGTTTGAAATTGAAAAATATGGACTTATTAACACTGTGAAACTCTACTGGTTGATTTTAAAAAAGAACTGATAGCTGAAACCTGACAGCTGAAAGCCCTTAGCCATTGGCCATTAGCTTTGAGCCCCTCTTTTCAATATTATGATACAATATTTATGCACGATTTCCGTTTCTTATTACTGATTTATACCCCTTGTATGAAAAAATATGTTGTTTTTTTGGTGCTTCTTGTGACTGCCACTTTTGGATTTGCACAAACAGCGAAGTATAGTAATGAGTTTTTATCGTTAGGTGTTGGAGCTCGCGCTTTGGCAATGTCTAATGTTATGGTTTCCCTTACGGATGACGTGAATGCAGCGTATTGGAATCCCGCTGGCTTAACCAGAATGGATAAAAAATATCAACTTTCACTAATGCATTCAGAGTATTTTGCTGGGATTGCTAAGTACGATTATGCTGGCGTGGCATATAAGATCGATGATAAATCAGCTATTGCGTTTTCATATTTAAGGTTTGGTGTAGATAACATCATGAATACTACACAGTTGATCGATAATCAAGGTAATGTGGATTACAACAGAATCACATATTTTTCTGCGGCAGATAATGCATTTTTGTTAAGTTATGCTAGAAAAATTGGGAATATTGAGGGGCTATCTATCGGTGCAAATGCAAAAGTGATCCGAAGAACCATTGGTAAATTTGCTGGGGCTTGGGGTTTTGGATTAGATGCTGGTTTACAATACCAAAAAAACGGATGGCAATTAGGGCTTTTGGCAAAAGATGTTACCTCTACCTTTAATGCTTGGAACTATACCCTTACTGATGAGGTGATTGATGTGTTTCAAAGTACTGGTAATGAGATCCCTGAAAACTCATTAGAACTTACACTCCCAAAATTAGTGCTTGGTGGTGGAAAGTATTTTGAGTTTGGAAAGGGCTGGAACTCAACCGTTGCGCTCGACTTTGACTTCACTTTTGATGGAAAAAGAAACACTTTAGTGAAAAGCAATGTTGTGAATATTGATCCCCATTTAGGCGTTGAGGTTGGTTATAAAAAAATCGTTGCTATTCGTGCAGGAGTAGGTAATTATCAACAAGTTCCTGATTTTGACGGAACTCAAAAAAGTTCACTCCAAATTAATTTGGGTCTTGGGATTGGCATCAAAGATTTTATTTACATTGATTATGCATTTACTGATATAGGTGACTTATCCTTAGCACTATATTCCCATCTGTTTTCTATTAAAGTTTCCTTAGATAAATTTAAAATCTAAATATTAACCATGAATTTACTACCCCAATATCCACTTACCCAGAAAGAGGTAGCCCAAAGAATTAAAACCTATTCAGAAACTCCACTTCAACATTTTTCTGAACAAACGGCATATCAATTTGCATTGCATTGCATTGACTTAACTACATTAGAAGGGTCTGATACACCTTCGAGAATTAAGCTACTATGTGAAAAGGCAATGCAGTATAATACAGCTGCGGTTTGTGTGTATCCTCCTTTTGTAAAACAAGCGAAAGAGCTGTTAAAAGGGAGTTCTGTGAAAGTGGCTGCAGTAGCTGGTGCATTTCCATCCGGACAATCACCTATAGAAGTAAAATTGGCAGAAGTTGCCTATACAGTTGCAGAGGGAGCTGATGAAATTGACATGGTTATCTCAAGAGGAAAATTCCTAGACGGGCTCTATCAAGAGGTTTTTGATGAGATAGTTGCAATTAAAACAGCGTGTAAAAATTCACATTTGAAAGTGATTTTAGAAACCGGAGAGTTACAGGAGTTAGATTTGATTTACAAGGCCTCATTTTTGGCTATGGAAGCGGGTGCAGATTTTATAAAAACATCCACTGGAAAAATCCCTATAAATGCAACTCCAGAGTCATTTTTAGTTATGTTAGATGCTATCAACCAACACTATAAAGATACTGGCAAGCTTGTTGGGATAAAGCCAGCAGGGGGTATTGCTGATGGAGAAACCGCCATCTTGTTTTTAAAAATATTGGAAAACACTTTGAATAACAAATGGTTAGATAATACAAAATTTAGAATTGGTGCAAGTAGATTAGCAGATAAACTGATAGAACTAATTTAAAAAAAATATTTTTTTTAGGAACGTCTGAATATCAAATAAATGTGTATCTTTGCAGTTCGAAAAATTCACAAAAAAAAATTGTATAACCAATAAAAATTTAAGCATTATGACAAAAGCTGAAATCGTAAATGAAATTTCGAACAAAACCGGAATTGACAAACAAGCTGTTCAAAACATCGTTGAATCGTTTATGGCAACCGTTAAAGGTTCGTTAGGGAAAAATGAAAACGTATATTTAAGAGGATTTGGAAGTTTTATCGTAAAAGAAAGAGCTGAAAAAACTGCACGTAATATTTCTAAAAAAACTACCATCGTTATACCTGCTCACAAAATCCCTTCATTCAAACCTTGTAAGACTTTTGTTAACGTAGTTAAAAAAATTAAATAATTCTAAATATATTCTATTATGCCAAGTGGTAAAAAGAGAAAAAGACATAAAATGTCAACTCATAAAAGAAAAAAACGTCTAAGAAAAAATAGACACAAGAAGAAGTAATTTTCTTGCACATTAATTCTGAAAAACTAAATAGTATGATTTTCATGGTATTTAGTTTTTCTTATTTTTAAAAGTATATGACAGAAGAACAACCAAAACAAATTAGCAAAGAATTAGTTATCACTTCTTTTGAGAAGGAAGTGCAAGTTGCACTTTTAGAAGATAAAAAATTGGTTGAAATCCATAGAGAAAAATCGATAGATAAATTTGTAGTTGGCGATGTATACTTAGGTATCGTTAAAAAAATAAATCCCTCGGGAATGAATGCTGCTTTTGTAAATATTGGCAGCGATAAAGATGCATTTCTTCATTACTTAGACTTAGGTGCTCATGCTAGGAGCATGAATGAATTTGTTAATCAAGTTCTCACTAATAATAAAAAAAGTATATCAAATTTCCCATTTCAGCCCGAAATTCCTAAAGTAGGGAAAATGGGGGAAGTTTTAACAACAGGGCAAAAAATATTGGTTCAAATAGCCAAAGAGCCCATATCAACAAAAGGGGCCACTGTTACCACAGAAATTTCACTGGCTGGTCGCTATTTGGTCCTTGTCCCATTTTTAGATAAAGTCTCCATTTCTCAAAAAATAAAAAGTTCTGCAGAAAGAAGACGCTTGAAAAATTTAGTTCAAGCAATTAAACCTAAAAAATTTGGAATTATCATTAGAACTGTTGCTAATGGTAAAAAAATCGAAGAAATTACCTCTGACTTAAACCAATTGGTGGATCGTTGGAAATTGATCGTTGATAAATTACCATTGGTTGAAGCACCTTCAAAAGTTGCTGCAGAATTAGATATCTCCACTTCTCTCATTAGAGATATGCTAAATGATTCTTTTGAAGCAATTTATATTGATAATCCAGTTCTTTTTCAAGAGGTTAAACAGTATGTATCCTCATTCTCTTCAGAGTATGCAAATATTTTAAAACTTTATAAAAACCCAAAACCTTTGTTTGAAACAATGAATATTGCCAAACAAATTAAGGGCTCTTTTGGGAAAATTGTGACCATAAAAAATGGAATTTATTTAGTTATTGAACATACTGAAGCTATGCATGTTATTGATGTAAATAGCGGAAATAGATCTAAAACGGGTAAAGACCAAGAAGAAAATGCAACAACAGTGAATCTTGAAGCTGCTGCAGAAATTGCTAGACAACTTAGATTAAGAGATATGGGAGGTATTATAACTATCGATTTTATCGATATGAAAAAAGCATCTAATAGAAACCTTCTATATCAAACTTTAGTACAACTCATGAAGAATGATAAAGCAAAACATACTATTTTGCCTGTCAATAAATTTGGATTGATTCAGATTACTCGTCAAAGAGTTCGACAAGCAACAATTATTGATACTACTGAACAATGCCCAACTTGCCATGGAACCGGTAAGGTTAAACCTTCCATCTTGATTGAAGAGGAGATACAGAGTATGATCGAATATCTGATTGAAAAACAAATTGAGAAAAAATTCTCTATCTCAGTGCATCCCATGGTTTATGCTTATTTAACTCAGAAACTTATTTCAAAACGTATGAAATGGTCTTTGAAATATAAACAATGGATTAAACTTGTTCCAAATCAAAACCATCATTTACTGGAATTTAAGTTTTACAATAAAGATATGGAACAAATTGTATTTTGGACAAAACCCAATATTGAAGATTGATAAAAACCCTTCGTTTTTAGTTTCTAATTTTTTGCTGATATGTCAGTCATTACAAAAATTCAAAAGTTTTGTTGCTATCAAGATCGATCTGAATTTGAAGTTAGATGTAAGTTAAAAACATTTCCAATATCTCTTGAAGAAGAGAATCATATTATTGAACAACTGAAATGTGATAAATTTATTGACGATCAGCGATTTGCAGTCAGTTTTGTTAATGGAAAAATGAACACAAAAGGGTGGGGTGTTCTTAAAATTAAAAATGGACTTACCCAGAAAGGGATATCTTCAAAAATAATTCAAGAAACTCTGAAGGAGATTGAGGGAGCTAAATTTGAACAAATTCTTTTAAAAGAGATTGAAAAATGGAAAAGATCCCATCCATTATCATCAGAAACTAAACCAAAATTAATAAGACTTTTATTGTCAAAAGGGTTTACATATCAAGAAATAATGAATAATCTATAATTAAACTATGATACAAATTTATCAAATTAAAGATTTACAAAATAGACTCAGTGAGCTAAGGAGGTGTCTTTGACATCAATGCAAAAATTGATGAAATAAAATCTAAAGAGGAGATCTCACACGGTTCAGATTTCTGGAATGATCCCAAAAGTGCTGAAAAATTGCTTAAAGAGATCAGTGAGATTAAATCTTGGGTAAATGCCTATAATGAAGCGAATCAACTCATAGATGATCTTGTAGTCATCTATGAGTTCTTTAATGATGGAGATGCCACTGAAGTGGAGTTAGATCAAGCTTATCTTGTAGCAACAAAAGCTATCGAAAAACTTGAATTTAGAAATATGATGTCTGAAGAGGAGGACCCTTTGGGTGTCATCTTAACGATAAACTCAGGTGCTGGAGGAACAGAAAGTTGTGATTGGGCAGAGATGTTACTTAGAATGTATATTCGATGGGCTGAAAGAAATAAATATCCAGTTAAAATTATAGATCAACAAGATGGAGATGTTGTTGGAATTAAACAAGTTACTATTGAATTAAATGCACCTTATGGATATGGTAATCTCAAAAGTGAAAATGGAGTACATCGTTTAGTACGTTTATCTCCTTTTGATTCAGCCAATAAAAGACACACTTCATTTGCCTCTGTTTTTGCATATCCTATTATTAATGACGACATTATCATTGATGTTAATCCAGCAGATATATCGTGGGACACTTATCGCTCCAGCGGACCTGGTGGACAAAATGTGAATAAAGTGGAAACAGCAGTACGGTTACACCATCATCCCTCTGGGATCATTGTTGAGTGTCAAGAAACCCGTTCACAGTTACAAAATCGTGAAAAAGCGATGCAAATGTTGAAATCTCAGTTATATCAACGAGAGATGGAAAAGAAAAGAGAAAAATTATCTCAAATAGAAAGTACTAAAAAAAGGATTGAATGGGGATCGCAAATTAGAAGTTATGTGATGCACCCATATAAAATGGTAAAAGATTTAAGAACTGGATATGAAACATCCAATGTGAATGCCGTTATGGATGGTGACCTTGAAGATTTTATCAAAGCATATCTGATGGAAAACTAAACAAGGTTATTCGGGTTGAAACCCTTGTGCTTTCAACTCAATTTGACAATTATCGTTAGTAATCAAATTTTTACCAGCACTTTCTGCGGTTATATATCCAATCACAGTTACATTTTCCACGGTTTTGATCTTTTCATAATCATCTTGTTTGATGGTGAAAAGAACTTCATAATCTTCACCTCCATTTAAAGCAACCGTTGTAGCAACAATTTTCAGTTCTTTTAATGTTTCAAATGTAATCACATCTACAGGGAGTTTATTTTCATAAATGGTACACCCCTTTTGTGAATTATTACAAATATGAAGTAATCCATTTGCTAATCCATCTTTGACGTTAATCATTGATGTAGGAATTATTTCAGCTTTAGACAAACCTTGAATAATATCTATTCTGGGTTCTGGTTTTAATTGTCTCTCTAATACATAATCGTAACCTGTAAGATCAGGTTGTTGATTAGGATTTACAGCAAATACTTGCATTTCACGCTCAAGTAGTAATAATCCAGTATATGCAGCACCAAAATCTCCAGAAACACAAATGATTTCGTTCTCTTGAGCTCCACCTCTTTTCACTAAAGTTTCTGGAGTGGCATATCCCATAATTGAAGATGCAATGATTAATCCAGTAGCTGATGATGTAACATCAAGCCCCACTAAATCAATGCTGTATCTTTCACAACAGTACTTTACACCTGCAATAAACTCCTCTAAAGATTCAACAGAGAATCTGTTAGATGCACCGATATTCAATCTAATTTGAGAGGGTGTCCCATTCATCCCAACTATATCAGAGCAAGCAGCTGCAACGGTTTTATATCCTAAATGTTTTAAAGGGAAGTATCCTAAATCAAAGTGAACGTGCTCAACAAAAAGCTGAGATGCAGATAGCATAAGCCGATCATTCATTGAAATAACTGAAGCATCATTCTCAATTCCTTCAATGGATGATGGCTGATTTAATTTAAAAAATTCACCTAAATGATTGATTAAATGTACTTTACCGAATTGTGAAATCTCTAATCTACTATTACTTTCTAACATAAAATTTTAGTTCAAATTTAAAGTGCAAAGATACGAAATAAAGTGCCACAATTCTCTGATTGGGTTCAATTACATCCAGGTATCATGACGTTTTGAGCCATCCATGCCAATTACGATTTTACGAATTGGGATGTTCCTTTGCGCTTTTTCACGAGCCATTTCAGCAATTTTTGTTAATCCTCCACAACATGGTACTTCCATGATCATCAATGTTAAGGTATTGATTTGAGCTTGATCTATCATGTTTGCCAATTTGTTTACATAACTATCGATGTTATCATCTAATTTAGGACATGCAATGGCTAGTTTTTTACCTTTTAAGTATTTTGAATGGAAGTTTGCTGCAGCGTAAGCTGTACAATCGGCAGCTAATAGGAGGTCCGCTTCTTGGAAAAATGGGGCAGATGGATTTACTAAATGAAGCTGTACTGGAAAGTTTTCTAATTCTGATGCAACATCAGCTTGACTTACTACTGTTTCTTTCTGAGGCGCTTTTTTCAATTCTCTTGCCATAGAGCCAGGACAACCACAAGCTAATGGTTCCTCTTTTTTGCTTGTTAAAATATCATGAGCCATTTGAGCAACCGTTTGTGATGGTGGCACTTGGTGTTGTGCTGGTTGTGCATGTATCGTTGGAGCATTTTCAGGTGCATCTACTAAGGTTAATGCTCCCGTTGGGCACTCTCCTAAACACATTCCTAATCCGTCGCAGTAATCTTCTCTAACTAGTTTTGCTTTCCCATCAATAATTTGTAAAGCATTTTGGTGGCAACCACTAGCACATGAACCACAACCTATACATTTTTCTTCATCAATTTTAATAATTTGCCTTTTCATATCTTTAATTTTTTTGTTTTTCATTTGTTAATTTGATAATGCAAAAGTACAGTCACTTTCATTCATCAAATTGTAATGTTTATTACATTAGTAATATGAAAGCTTTAAATTAATCACTTATGTCATTTTGGCATATAAATTGTAAAACACTATGACATAATGACATATGTAGCTTTTATTTTATTTTTTAGAACTTTCATAAAATCAATACGATACAAAAAAAGTATAAAAAATTATTCAAATTGGTATACAATTTGAATAAAATGGGCAGAAAACAAACTAATAAATTAACATAAAAAAATTAAAGCCATGACACACTTAAAATTAAGAAACCCACACATGATGTTGTTTGATCAACTATTAGGAAACGATTATTACGGAGGTAGAGAGGATCATAAATATCCTCAATTTGCTCACCCAGCTACCAACATTACTGAAGATGTTGATGGATACCGTATTTATATGGCAGTCCCTGGAGTGGATAAAGAGAACCTTAAAATTGAATTAGAGAAAAATATGCTCACAATCTCATACGAAGCTCCAAAAGAGGATCAAAAAGAGATCAAATATATAAGAAGAGAGTTTAATCCAAATTCATTTTCTAGAACTTTTATGATTTCAGATAAAACAATACCTGAAAAGAGTAATGCAAGTTACAATAATGGAATACTTACTTTATTTATTCCTAAAAAGGATCAAAAAGAACTGACAACTATAAGAAATATTGAAATCAAATAAAATTAAAACAGATTGTTTAACCATTAAAACAAGGAGGTAATTATGACACTCGTAAAAAGAAATGAAGATTTTCCTATGTGGCCTTCCATTTTCAACGATTTTTTTGGAAGAAACTTCTTAGATTTCACTTCAAAAAACTTTTCTGCCACTAACACTACTTTACCATCAGTAAATATTATTGAAGACAATGATCAATTTATGGTCGAATTAGCTGCACCTGGATTTGAAAAAACGGACTTCAATATTGAACTCAATAACAATGTTCTTACCATTTCATCAGATAAGAAAGTTGAAAATGAAACTAAAGAAGGAGAATGCTACAGTAGAAAAGAGTTTAGTTATCAATCATTTAGTCGTTCATTTACCTTGCCAAATACAATTGATGGCGAAAGAATAGGGGCTAAATATGATCAAGGGATACTTAAAGTGTCCCTGCCAAAGAAAGATGAAGCTAAACCAAAACCCGCTATTCAAATTGCTATTGAATAGTTAAAAAAAAGGAAGAGAGATCTTCCTTTTTTTTTTTTTGAATTATCGCTGAAAATGCTTTTTTTTGTATTATATTTGCCAAGTAAACCAATATTAAAATAGGAGAAATGTTTTTGTTCATTTAAAACTTAAAACGATGAAAAGATTATTATTTTGCTTGCTAATGCTTTCTTCATTCTATGTGAAAGCTCAATTGACTTCTGGTTTAGTATATTTCGATAAATTGATTGACGTTAAAGGAACCCCATATATGTTAGGTTATGTTATTAATTCAACTACTTTGGGTGATGTTAATGCCATGAATCTAATTTATATAAATACTGAAACAGGTAAAACAAAATGGGTTGATTTACCTAATGGAACCATGTTGCTTGGATTTAAACAAATAAAATTAGATAACCATGGAATTAATCAAGTTGCAGTATTAGCTAGAATTTATGATGCAGACAAAAATGGACGCATCAATATGAAAGATCCTATTTCGCTGTTTATGGTCTCTACAGATGGTTCAAAAGAAACTTTTATTACTCAAAATAATTTCTTTGTTCGTAATTGGGAAGTTAATGAACAAACTGCTACTTTAGTGGTTACTGGTTTTTATGATGATAATTTTAATGGAAGACATGATGATAAAGAGTTAAATGAGATTCAAATTTATGATTTAAAAACATTAAATTTATTGTATAAGTATTAATAGACTTATTTTGCTCAAAACAAATTGTCTAGAATGTGCCAGGAAAACCCGCCTGGTTATTTATCAGTGAAATCATCTGCAAGTGAAGAATGAA
>JBLJBB010000014.1:0-9767 GCA_047638115.1 Bacteroidales bacterium
TCTAACACGTTTTTTATATAGAAAAGTTACTTTGCAAAACTAAAAGCAAATTTGTGAGTTAGCAAATTAGCAATTGAAACATCGCAATTTGTAATATATTAATAAAATAAAAAAATAGATCACAGAGTTTCACAGTGTTCAAACGATGTTTCACAGTGTTAGTGTGTCGTATTTTTGAATTTCACAACACTGTGGAACACCTTTTAACACTGTGTTCCACTGTGATCATTTCTAATTAACAAATTCCTAAAACTCTAACCACAAAGGTCACAAAGTTTAACCACAAAGAACACAAAGAATGATAAAACTAAAGACAAGGGACTAGAGACAAGAGAGATGCAATTTGCAATATTTTAACAAAATACAAAAATTATTCACTATTCATTATTCACTATTCATTATTCACTATTCACTATTCATTATTCACTATTCACTATTCATTATTCACTATTTTACGCTAGTAAAAGCAAACTTGTCGCCATAACCGCCATGCCGGCAATCAAACCACCGATAGCCACATGGTGCTCTCCATACTCTTCGGCCGTGGGGAGTAGTTCATCTAGAGAGATATAAACCATAATTCCGGCAACTCCTGCAAAGATCATCCCAAAAGTGGCATCATTAAAGAAATGTAATAAGATAAAATATCCAATTATCGCACCTACTGGTTCTGCCAATCCTGATAGAAATGAGTACCAAAACGCTTTTTTCCTGCTCTTTGTAGCGTAATATATGGGCACCGATACGGCAATTCCTTCAGGGATGTTGTGAATCGCAACCGCAACGGCAATGCTGATCCCTAAAGTGGGATCGGTCATGGCACCCATAAAAGTGGCTAACCCTTCAGGGAAATTGTGGATCGCAATGGCCAGTGCAGAGAAAAGCCCCATGCGCATGAGCTTTTTCTGATTCTCAGGGGCGTCACTGAGTTTATCCATGGTTTTGATCTCATGAGGATTCTCGTAAGAAGGGATCAACTTGTCAATAATGGCAATGAGGGCAATCCCTGCAAAAAATGCAATTACTGTCAATAGATGTCCCTGCTTATCTCCAAAGGCTAAAGATAATGACTCCTTGGCTTTGGGAAAAATATCTATCAATGAAACATAGATCATCACACCTGCAGAAAAACCTAAAGATACAGCAAGAAACTTGGGACTAAATTTTCTAGAAAGTAAAGCCATAGCACTACCAATTCCAGTGGATAAACCTGCAAAAAGGGTTAGGGCTAATGCTAATAATAGATTTTCAGTATTCATATAGTGTTTTCAGATAGTTTAATGGACAAAAATACAAAATAAAACTATATCATTTTGTTTCGTCTTCTTTGTAATTCAGCTTTGAAGTTTGTGATCTCTCTATTAGACTGGTCAGCAACTGAGGAGTTCTCTTCAGCGCGTCTGATCAGATAGGGCATCACTTTTTCTACTGGACCGTAAGGTAAATACTTGGATACATAAAATCCGGAGTGTGCTAAATTGAATGTGATATGATCACTCATTCCATACAATTGAGCAAAGGCAACCCTTTTATCGTTGGGTGCCAACCCTTTCGCTTCCATTCTGGAAATCGCCAAACTACAACTCTCTTCATTATGAGTTGCCACACATACATGAATCGTGTCAATATTGTCAATACACATGGCAACCGCTTGATTAAAAGCATGATCTGTATCACTTTTTGTGTTGTGGATTGGAGAAGCGTATCTCATTTCAAAAGCACGCGTTCTCTCATTTTCCATATAAGCGCCTCTAACCAATTTTACACCCGCTTTAAAATTCTCTGTTTTTGCTTTTTGTATCAGGGCTTCTAACATGGAAATTCCAGCCGTTCTATACATTTGAATAGTTGTAAAAACGATGGGTTGCTCTTTGTTGAAACGTGGCATCATTTCAAATACCATTTTATCAATGGCGGGTTGGATCCAGGAATCTTCAGCATCAACAAAAATAGGGAGTTGTAAAGATGCAGCTTTTTCATAGATTGATGTAACTCTTCTCATTGCATTTTCCCAGTTTTGTTGCTCTTTTTCAGTAAGGGGAGTCTCAGCAGCAACTTTTTCGAGGAGTTCAAAGGAGGTCATACCAGTAAATTTGAAAACACCAAAAGAGATAAAAGGTTGTGTTTTTGCTATATCGATCGTTTTTAAGATCTCCTGACACACTTTATCGAAATTCTCTTCCCCTTGTTGCCCTTCAGCAGAATAATCAAGGATCGAGTAACAGCCATGATCTCCAAGTTTTTGTATTACAGGATTACAGTTATCCACTTTAGTACCTCCGCAAAAGTGACGGAAAACATTCCTTTTTAGCGCCCATCCGTAAGGAATTCGGAGCGTTTTGGCAATAAAAATCAATGATTTGCCGAGGGTAACCCAAAATGGTTTAGTGATAAATGTGAAGAGAAATGTGGCCTTGGCTAATTCAAAGTTTGAGAGGTGCTTAAATGCAATTTCAGTATTGGTAAAGTTTGGTTTCATGGTATATTTTTAATTGCAAAAATACCATTTTTTCTTCATTTTAGAAATCTTTTTTTAACCACAAAGATCACAAAGTTTAAACACAAAGAACACAAAGATATAATAAGCCGCGAATGCGCTAATGAAATTTGACTAGAGACAAGGGACTAGAGACAAGAGAGATGCAATTTGCAATAATTTAACAAAATACAAAAATATTCACTATTCATTATTCACTATTCATTATTCACTATTCACTATTCACTATTCATTATTCATTATTCATTATTCATTATTCACTATTCACTATTCACTATTCACTATTCACTATTCACTTAATAAGACTGATCCCCTCCAAAGCAGATTTGTCCTCTGGATTATATAACAATACCTTGTTAAACAATACCTTAGCTTCAGAGTAACGACCTAAAAAGTAGCTGTTCCATGCACTCATGAGCATGTAATTGTACTCAAAAGGGGTTTGATTGAGCGCAACATCGAAGTATTTTTTGGCTTCGGTATATTTTTTTCGGTAGTAATTAATGAGCCCCAATCTGTAATGTGCTAACTCATTTTTGGGATCTAATTTAAGGATTGCTTTGTAGGTTTGCTCCACATTATTCCACTTCTCTTGTGCTGAATAGGGATAAATAATTCCCCACAATGGCTCAGTGGCTACAGGCATCAATGCTGCCGCTTTTTTGTAATAACTAATAGATTGGTCGTGGGAACTGTTTTTGTAACTTAACCACCCTAAACGGAGGTTCATCTCATAAGAATTTGCTACGTAATAGGGTAAAAGCGCCTTGATTGCATCCCCATATTTACTCTCCTTTTCGTAAGAATAACTCTTAGAAAAAGCTTCCCTCAATTGTGTTTGTGTTTGGGCTTCTAAGTTGTGTGCAAAAAATAATACACAAAGAAGGATCATATATTTTTTTAAAAAGTCCATTTTGCAGTTAAAGTTATAAAGTGATTGTTGTATTTATTTGTTAAAGTATTTACATTTAATAGATTATCAACGGTATAATACTTGCTTTCTCTGATTTGAAATCCATAAGATGGAATAATGACTAAATTTTTGAAATACCATCTTATGCTGATGCTGGAAACAAAAAGAATAGGATCAAAAGTGTTATACGTAGAAAATCCACTCGCTCCGATATAGTTACGGAAATCTCCATAACTTGCGGAAACTTCGTACCAGAAGTTTTTATACGCTTTTCCCCCAAATTTTTGATGAATAATGAAAGCTTGAGTCGTATCGTTTTGAATCATTGTTCCAGAGGTTACACTATAAAAGTTTTGATTTCCAAAAGGGTAGTAGGCAATCCCAACTTCTCCTTGTTTCTGTTTTTTAGAAGCGAGATTTCCCATAGATCCGGTAGCGAAAAACTCAAATCTATTCCATCTGTAAGTGGCAAATATGGAGGCCGTATATGGGTTTTCAATACGTGGATTATCACTATAAGTAAAAGTGAAATTGGTGTCATTGTAAACGGCATTGTAGTAATTGGATGCTTCATGATACACTCCAACAGCACCTCCCAATTTTAATCCCATCGGAAAAAGGTAGTCAATGGCAACATTGATTTGATAAGGATTGTTCCAGTAGGTTTTAATAGCAGAGGAATCGTAAGTGAGTACTCTCCCCATAGACTTGTTTTCAAAGTATGAAAAACCAGCTGTGATTGAGGATCGATGTGTTATTTTTGTTTTTAAAACAATAGAAGCAAGTGTAGCCCCCCCTTGAAAAGTGCCCTCAGCATAGATGTTGGTGTCTTTGATGTCCAAACTATCATATTTAGCAAGGTTGTTGTTGCCTGATATCCCACCAGTAATCGATATTTCCTTCAAAATAGTAGCAATGTTATGCTTTTCAAATCCCACTTTTTGTTGCATAGATTGAGTAAATCCTTTAGCTAAGTCATAGGCATCCTCTTTTCTTCCTGTGAAAATTAACGAATAGTAATAGTACTCTTGAATGAGTGTGTCCATCGGAAAAATTTTTTGAGCTACTTTAAAATGGGGAAGGGCTGATTCATAATTTTTTTGATTATAGTAGGATATTCCCAATCTGGTTCTTAGAAAGTAAAAATCAATACCCTCTTTGATCGCTTCTTTCCCGGTTTTTTGAAGAGCTTTATAGTCGTTTTGAAAGAATTGCTGATAGGTCAGTGTGTCAATCGCTCCCGCTGTTTTTTGTGTTTGTGCTTGTGCTGCAAACAATGAAGTGAAGAGTATGATTAGTAAGATACTATTTCGCATATATAGTTGGTTTTGTTTTCGTTACTTATTATTGAAAATTTTGATAATCCGTTTTGAGTAAATTGGATCTCAAACTCTTTTTTGTCCAATTTTTGACTAAATATTTTTGCAGTTGCTTTTGTTTGTATGGTTATTTGCTTAGGAGAGAAGAAGTTATCACATTGGATAACTTGTGCTTCATAAGTGGCTGCGGTGAACAATACAAATGGGGCTACAAAGTCTTGAATGGCTAGTAAAATACGATGGTTGAAGTGTACGAGCGGATAGGAGTCTGTTACCTCTATTTCACGGTAGGGAGCCAAAAGTAACCTATAGGTGGCTAAATAAAAATTGAATAGGAGTCCGTTTTTATCACCTTCAAAGTCGTAACAATAGAACATTACCCCATCATTGACAAACCAAACAGAACTGTTGGTTTTTGGACAATAGAGATATGTCCTGTTATAGGAATCAGTATATACAGTCCAAATTATCTCCTCCTCTTCAGAACCCTCTTGACGCATTTTTACACTAACCCCAGGAAGAAGTTGTAACGATTTTCTCAAGAGTTCAGCTACCTCTACATTGCCAATAACCGCATCCTCTTTGGGCGTTTCAAACACTTTTAGAATAGGTTTTTCCTCTATCATTTCAATGAAGTAGGAGATGGGATACGATAATGTTTTTGATCCAATTTGGGGAGTTAATTGCACTTGAAAGTGAAGATGAGGTTCGGGGGACCTCCCTGAATTTCCACATGAGGCAACAATTTGTCCTTTGGAAACAAAATCGCCTACTTTAACTTTAAAACTGTCTCTCTTTAAATGGGAAAGTTGTGTGAAAAGTCCATTTTTATGGTCTAAAATAAGGGTGTTTCCCCAATTTTGTTGTGTGTTAACAGAGCTAATAGGGTTATCATCTACATTGTTGGTGATTTCTCTAACATATCCGTCTAATGGGGCAACTACTGGCTTGTTGTAAGCAAAATAGTCCTCAACTACAAAACCATCCCCTTTGTAGGTTCTGTTTTGTTCGTTGGTGATCACAAAATCTAATGCGGATGACCAATCCCCTAAGTGGGTGATCTTCCCTTTGTACCCTTGACTTACACTCCATTTTCCCCAAATGGGTAACTGTAGTTTGGCTAAATGTGATTGTGCAAACCTTTTTGTGCTGGAGAGGTGTTTATAGATGGTTTTTTCAGGTGAATAGTATTGAATAATAACCTGTTGGATATATTTGAAAATCCAACGATTGTTCAAAAATGCAATAAATAGTATGGTCAGTGCTACAAATGCTGTGGTGAAACTTTTTAACTGGAAGGTGAAGAAAAACTTCTGAAATCCAATGTATAAAATTGCCAGAGCTGGCGTTAACAAGATCACAGCAAGATAGGTCCATTTATTGGGGACAACATAGAAACACCCTACAGCTATTGCCAGAAAAATAAAATTGCTCCCCACTAAATATTCTGTGAGTAATGCGGTGTCTAATCCTAAAACGCTGAAAGTTACAAAAGCTGCGCCAAATCCTAATAAAGTTAATGAAAACGCTATTCTGGAGAAATAGAGCAACCCTAACGCCAAAAGTGTTCCCGCTAAAACTGAATTTTGAAAGAAAGTAGCAGATAACGTTTTGAAATAGCTTTTAAAAAAGAGTGGAATTTGCCAATCATCCATGCTGTGGGCAAACGTATAGTATGAAGATAATGATTCAGTGGCTTTGTAATTGGCTACATAAATGTAATTCTCTTGCATCTCCATGAAACTGAAACTGCCCGCAGCTAAGTAAATAAACCAATAAGTAAGTAAAAATGGGATGGTTAAGTATGGGAGTTTATATTTTACAAATATTTGTTGTACTATAGATGTGAAAAAGAGTAATAGGAGAATGGCTGAAATGAAAACTATTACAAAGGGAAAATTCAGTTTGTATTCGAATCCCAATACTAAGCCGAGCAATAAAGCATTGAACCCGTACATCCCTTCACGAATGAGGGTGTTGTTAAAATGAAACAGTTTGGCTATCAAATTGGTAAGTATAACTGCGAATAATCCGCAAATTCCCAGAAAAGGACTAATAAAAGTTACCAAAATGATGATGATGGCCAATGTTTTGTTTAGAGAAAAGAATATCTGAGCATAACTGTTCAGAATGGTGTCTCTCCAATATTTAACCTGCGGATTCAGTTCCCATCTCATATGTTATAAATTAATTTTTACCAAATGTTCAGGTACCCTTTCATGTACGGTTATAGTGGCTAGTGATTCATTATTTCTGATGATGTGAGGCATCCCTTGCATATCTATCATCACCACTTTGGGGCGCATTTGAATAAATTGCATCCATTGGGTCATGTTGTAAGCCCCAACACGATGAACCACTACATGATCACCTCTGTTGAGTAAAGGCATACTAATGTTCTCTCTTACTACATCGATGTTCATACATAATGGGCCATACAATACCATATCTTCACTCTGACTGGTGAAATTTTGTGCTGGAGAAACCTTGTGATCGTACCAAAAGGCAGTGAACAGAATGTTGATGCCAAAGTCAAGAATGGTTGCTCTTCTGCCATCACTTAGTCTCTTTAAAGCGATAACACTCCCTAGTAAGTATCCGGCATCATCAATTAAAGCTCTTCCCGTTTCCAGAAAAAGGGTAGGCAATTGCTCAGGTCTGAACCCATAATTGAGTATAGTGCTTGTGATCACTTCTGCATAATCGTCAATGGAAGGAATCACATCTGCTCCTTGTAAATAGGACCCTCTAAGGGTGTTCGCTGTAGCAAATCCACCCCCTAAATCGATATATTCCAAGGTTGAGTTATGCACTGTTTGGATGTTTTTTAAAAGATCACACAATTTTCCGGTTGCTACTGCATAGGAGGAGGTAGACATCATATATGTGCCTATATGACAATGAATTCCAGTCATTTCCATGTTTGGATTAGCAAATATTTTATTGATGGCACTCCAGGCAGTTCCGTTTTCGTAATTGAACCCAAATCGATCCCACATTGGATAAACACCGGTGTCCATATTTACTCTGATAGCTACCCTTGCCTTAAGTGTATGCTCTTTTAAGATCTCTGCTAATAAGTAAAGCTCATCAAAATGATCAATATGGATCAATGAGTTGTTTTCAACTGCAATTTTTAAATCTCTCGCTGTTTTATCGGGACCATTGAAGATGATTTTATCTCCGGGAACACCGTTAGACAACGCTTTTTCATATTCAAAATAGGAAACCACTTCTGCCCAGGATCCTTCGCTGTGAAATACGTTGCACACGGCATTGAGATAATTGGTTTTGTAACTCCAGGCAAATTGAACTTTAGGATATCTGGTCGTAAATGCACGTACCGCATTTCTATAAGTCTCTCTGATGGTTCTTTCTGAAATCACAAAACAGGGTGATCCATAGTCTGCAATCAACTTCTTCACTGGAACTCCATCGATATGAGTTACCGGGGTGTTATCAACGCGTGTACCAAATTTATTCATTAATCCGGTGTTTAACTTGTTGATTATGGGGCGTTCGTATGATAATTTGTCCATGATTTTATTTTTTATAATTCACCAAAAGTTGATATTTTTTCAAATTCATCCATTTTTACTATCAAATCGTAGCTATAGCGGATAAACATTTTTCCTTGATCGTAAGTTTCAAACGGAACCACTTTCTCTCCGAGTGCCATTGCAACCAAAGCTTCAGGATGGTTTTGTCCACATCCAACAGCAAGATACACCCATGCAGGGAAGCGGGGATTCATCTCTAAAAGATAATATTCATCTTTTTTATTTTTGATGAACTCTAACTCACATCCCCCTCTCCATTTGGTATTTTCAACCACTTTTTTGGATAAGGCAATCAATTCCGGATCATCCAGGGTGATTCCAGCCCAAGCTTTCCCTTTATCGGTGATGTAGAGTTTTCGCATAGCTACAGCACCAATACAGGTGCCTTCACCATCTCCAATAGCAGTTACATTCACCTCTGTTCCAGTAACATACTCCTGAATAATTATGGGTAACCCCCATTTTGCAGAGATTTTATGAAAATAAGAGATCGCTTGTTCCTGATTATAGGCAATCGATGCATCATAAAACTTCCCTTTTACCACCATCGGATACTCGAAATTACCCTCAATTTTCTTGAAATCAGCAATCGAAAAAATCATTTTACTATCGGGTACATTGATCCCATATTTTTTTCCAAATTCTGGCAATTCTGATTTGTGTCTGGAATCAAAAACCTCCCGATTAGGTAAGAAAGTAGCAATATTTAGTTGTTGTTTAAGTTGCGAAACCAATAAAATGAAATTGTGCAATTCTGCATCAAAATTGGGAATAATCACATCAATTTTTTCAATTTCATGAATATATTGTAATCGGCTAAAAAGTGCCTGAGATCCTGCAGAGGGTAGGGGAATGGCATAAGATTTGTCCACTAAATCGTGCATGTATAATCCAGGTTCCAGACTCTCGTAGCTCAATCCAATGATTCTAACATTAAAAAGAACACTCTCTTTCAGTGCTCTGATGACAGGAATTCCTGGTCCTGGGGAGTCAATGTTGTTTAAACCAGTAACGGCAACGGTAATTTTTCGTCTATTCATCCTCTTTGAGTATGTGGTTTATTTTCAAAATATACAAAAAATCTGCCAGATCTTTCTCAAAAGTGTCCTGATCAACAGCATACTTGCGATGAATCTCTTGTGCCACGGTGTCTAAACTGTTGCCCTCTTTGATCAATGCAATGATCTCTTTCCCAATAGGATTGGTGCTAAACGAGTCTCCGGTGGAAGGATTAAAAAGAAACCCACTCTCACTAATAGCGATGTTTTTATTGATATTCATATTTTTTTAGTTGGTATTACAAAGGTAAATAAACTTTTCTTATTAAATATGTATAAATTATATTTTCCTTAGAACAAATATTTTTATAGAAGTTAAAAGATAAGAATGAAGAATGAAAAATGAATAATGAATAATGAAAAATGAAAAATGAAAAACGAAAAATAAAGATACTATAGACTTATAACTCCGAACCTAAA
>JBLJBB010000015.1:0-44384 GCA_047638115.1 Bacteroidales bacterium
TCTTGTTTTGTATACCATCTATACATGATCCACATCGCTAAAACCATTGAAAAAGAGGAAGCAAATGGTTCACTTAGCCAAACCCCATCCACTTCCCAAATGGGAGGAAGTATAAATAAAAAAGGTAATAAAACAATCACTTGTCTAAACAAAGAGAGCATGATTGAGATTTTGGCCTGACCAATGGAAAGGAAAAAGTGAGAAGTCACTAATTGAAAACCAATAACAGGAAAAACTAAAAAATATAATCTGATCCCATTGGCAGTTTGAGCAATCAATTCTGGATCGTTGGTAAATGCTTTTGAGATCCATTGAGGATATATTAATGCAAAAGCCCAGGCAATTCCAGCAATGATGGTTGCCCAAATAACAGATAACTTGTAAGCATCCCACATTCTTTGATGTTGTTTTGCCCCAAAATTGTACCCAACCAGCGGTTGCATCCCTTGAGCAAAGCCAAAAATAATCATAATGATCAATCCCGCAATACTGTTGATAATCCCTGCAGCTCCAATGGCAAAGTCACCACCATATTTTTTAAGTTGCAAATTTACTACAGCAATCACAAAAAATGCACAAAAATGGACTACAAATGGGGAGAGCCCAATAGAGAAAATCTTGGTAATGATCTCTTTTGACAATTTAAAACAGCTTGAAGTATAATGAACAATATGTTTACTATTTAAAAAATGGGAAACGAAAAATAGTAATCCTAAAACTTGAGCTATCACTGTAGCAAATGCAGCCCCTTTGATTCCCCACTTGAAAACAAAAATAAACATAGGTGCTAATATGAGATTAGCCAAAACAGATAAAATCATACCAGTCATCGCTTTGGTTGGGTATCCTGAAGATCTCATCATATTGTATAATCCATAAAAAAGATTCCCAAAGATATTCCCCCATAAGATAATTACCATAAAATCTTTAGCGTATGGCAATGTTAACTCGCTGGCTCCAAATAGAATAAGTATTTTTTCAATAAATATGAGCGATATTATGGAAAAACTACCTCCAAGGATTAAAAACAGAAGGGTTGCATTTCCAAGTGTTCTGATCGCTAAATCTCCCTTTTTTTCACCTAATCGTATAGAGATCATGGATGAAGCACCAATACCTATTAAAGTACTTAGGGCTACAGCAATATTCATCAAAGGAAGTGTAAGAGAGAGCCCGGAAATGGCGTAAGGTCCAACTCCCTGACCAATAAATATTCTATCAATAACATTATATAAAGATGTTGAAGTGGATGCAATGATTGCTGGAATGGAGTATTTCCAAAACAATGTATTAATAGGTTCACTTCCGAGTTTAGTCATTTGATATATAATTAATTAAATGATCCCAATCTACTCGGTAAACCATTTTTTTTTGAATTTGCAAAAATACGAGTTTTTTCTTTTCACAGATTTTAGATAATTATGATTCAGAACTCCCTTTTTTTGTATTTTTGCCATGCACTTTTTTTTGCAAATTTAAGTTATGTTCAGTAATATTATTTCTACATTTTTCTCGAGAATCTTTAGTATGTTTATCCTACTTATAGTTGTAGTGATAAATTCAAACTCATTTGGTGCAGAAGGGATTGGTACCATAGGACTTATCGTGCTAAATGTAACTATTCTACAATTGATAACCAGTTTTATTGGGGGAACCACATTAGTTTATCTCATTCCCCGCAGAAATATATCCAATTTACTTGTGTTAACGTTCCTTTGGGCTATTATTGGAAACTTTTTAGGTCTTTACATTTTGAAAGAGCTATATATGGTTCCTAGAAGTTATACTTTACTTTTGCTATTGATTTCAATCTCTTGTACTTTTTACAATATAAATATAACTATTTTGCAATCTTTTGAAAAAATTAAAGTTTTTAATCTTTTTCAGATTATTCAATCACTATTTCTAATTTTGTTCATAGGTGCATCTTTGCTCTACTTTACATTCAATGATTTACCTATCAAAATTGATATCTATCTCTTAGCTCTCCTTTTTTCTTACGTTTTAGGATTCTTTTTGTCGATAATTCCAATTTTTAAACATCTAAAATCTCATGATTTTTGCAAAAAAGTTGATTTAACAGAAGAATCTGAAGAAAACAGAATTCAGATATTTTCCTTTAAAAATATGTTTATACAGTTGAAAGAGATGCTTATATTAGGTTTTTGGGTACAATTAGCCAACTTAGCACAATTGCTGAATTATAGATTAAGTTACTATTTGATAGAGTTTTATGTTGGAAGAAAACCACTGGGAATATTTGACCTAGGAACTAAGCTATCTGAAGCGATCTGGGTTTTCCCTAAGAGTTTATGTTTGGTTCAATATGCACGACTCTCCAACACCAATGATGATAAATATGCCCGTAAATTAACTTTAACTTTTGCAAAAATTGCATCTCTTTTTACTTTAATTGTGGTAATACTATTGCTTTTGTTACCCCCAACTTTCTTCTCATTCATTTTTGGAGCTGAGTTTTCAGAAGTGAAAACTATCATTTATGCATTGGCTCCAGGGATCGTATTTTTATCCACTCTTACAATCATTTCACACCATTTTGCTGCGAAAGGGTTATATTGGATCAATGGTCTCTCATCCCTTACAGGATTAATCATTACGTTAGTAGGAGGTTTTATTTTCATTCCCATGGCTGCCCAAAACAGTTATTTGCATGCGATCGCTGTAGCAGGATTGATTACCAGTTGTTCCTATTTTGTTAGTTTGGTGTTTTCTATGCTCTTTTTCTTTAAAAAAACAGAAGTTTCGATATCCGATTTTGTCATCACTCAGGACGAGTTCACCCTTTTACAAACTGAAGTGCGAAATTTGTTCTCAAATCTAACCAAAAGAAAGTAGTGTATGTTTATTCTTCATATTCCTTCTTGGTATCCAGATTTTGAAAAGCCCTATACCGGAAATTTCATTGAAAAACATATTAGTGCTATTTCCAAATATGAGCCAGGTATCACATTGAAAGTGGTTAAAAGTGGAACTATTACACAAAAAATGACCGATTTATATGTATCTGAAGGGAATAGGGTAGTAACCTACTTTGTAAAACAGAGATCAGGATGGATAGGAAAAGTTTGGATGGCCATTTTAATTAAGCTATATTATTTTTTTGGTAGTCAATACATTAAAAAAAAATATGGGTTACCCAAATTGATTCATCTTCATGTTTCTTTACCCAAAGGGGTTTTTGCGGTTCGATTAAAAAGAGAGTGGAATGTACCCTTGATTTTAACAGAACATTGGAGTATTTATCATCGAGAGAATAGAGGTTTGTTATCTCAGAGTTCTTTAAAAAAAATGGAACAGATTTTTCATCATGTTGATGCACTTACTACAGTATCAGAGCATTTATTGATATCAATCCAAGAGATGTTCCCCATTAAACAAAGTACCATTATTTCAAACGTTGTTGATTGTGAACTATTTATACCACAATCTGTTACAAAACAGAAAAAACAGATCATCCATATTTCAACATTAGATGAGAGTGCCAAAAATTTCATGGGTATTCTTAGATGTATCAAAGAGATCTCTAAAAAGAGAAATGATTTTGAATTACAAGTGATTAGTGAATTTAGAAAACCTGATATTGAGCAATATGTGATCGAAAATGAACTTTCAGATGTGGTTCATTTTTTAGGGAATATGTCTGAGCAACAGGTTGCGGTTCAACTATCAAAATCAGATTTTCTCATCCTTTTCTCCAACTATGAGAACCAGCCGTGTGTCATTTTAGAAGCATTTTCATGTGGAAAGCCCGTAATAGCGACTTTTGTAGGTGGTATTCCAGAAATAGTAACTAAAGATCGTGGAGTTTTAGTCTCCAAACAAGATGAAAATGGATTACAATCTGCCATTTTGGAGATGTTGGATACCCATTCAAACTATTCAGAAAGTAGCATACGAGCATACGCTCTAGAGCATTTTTCACAACAAAAAATTGGGCAATTGTTTGCTGAAATTTATAAAATGATTTTGGTACACTGTTAATTATTTAAAAACAGCATTTTGTTTATCATTATTATTGAGAAAAAACGACTCTAAAACCAGTATGATTGAGTCCTTGACCTGGACTAAGTGAGAATCGTTTAGAACTCCTGCATGAACTTGCTCCATAAGTCCAACTACCCCCACGTTCTATTCTATATTGCCCAGTTGAAGCTCCAGTTGGGTTATTTTGAGGGGATGTTGGATAATTTCCAAACCAATCGTAGCACCATTCCCATACATTCCCATGCATATCATATAAACCATATCCATTTGGAGGAAACGAACCAACTGGCTGAGGTGAAGTTGGATAGTTTGGATTAGTATTTATACAATTCATAAAAGGGATATACCAATTATAATTTGCTAAAGTAAAATCTAAGCAATCACCTGTATTAAACATGGTTGTTGTTCCGGCACGACAAGCATACTCCCATTCAGCTTCGGTTGGTAAACGACCTCCGGCATATGAACAAAATTCAACAGCTCCATACCAAGTTACTTCCGTAACAGGATGATTTTCGTAACCAACAGTAGGTACCCAGTGTCCATTTATGTAATTTAAAGACCAAATTTGACTTTCATAATCTATAGTAATTAGTGGATAAGTTGGATAAGTTCCTGAAAGATAAAATCCATTAAATCCAATATTTTTAATATTTAAAAAATCTGCAAATTGTTGATTGGTTATCTCATATTTAGTCATCATAAATGAAGAAAGTGTAACTTGAAATTGATTTTCATAACTTTGGTGATATGGGTCGTTTACTGGAGTCCCCATTATAAAAGTACCTTCTGGAATATATACTATGTCTAAATTTAATGGATTATTTATCGGTCTATAAAAAATAATACTATCAATTTCTAATATATTAAATTTTGCTAATACAGATCCTGATTTCATAAAATAAATGGAATCAATCTGAGAATGTGCCGATAGGAATAGAAATAATTGCGAAATACAAATAAAAAAGAATTTTTTCATTATTTAAGAATCAATTTTGGTAATATTTTATTAATTTCTTTTTAACCCCTTTTTTATATAGAATATTTACTTCATATAAAAACTTGATTTTTTTTATTTGCGAAAATATAATAAAAATCGGACAATTGTGATTATAATTGTGATTTTTTCAATATTGTTCATGATTTATGTAACATAGCAAAATATATTCTAAAAAAAATCGGGTGGTATATTTTGTAATCGATTGATTCACACATTATGCAATTTTTGGTTTTTTTTCAATCAGGACAGTTCCCGACTTTTACTAGAATATTAAAAATTGTGGCTCTTCGGTTAATTCAGGAGACGCGCCCTAATGCATTAGGGCGAAGGCCAGGTACCCCGCAAGTTGAGCTGCTTAGGGGATGACGGATCGGGCAGAGCGACCAACGGAAGCTACTGCCCGGCCGATCAGACCCTTGCAGCGAAACGAGGAGTACAGGCCGGAGACCGACGGCTATAGAGCCGTGCTATTAGCGCGGCTCTATAGCCGGAATGCCAAGATTAATAAGCTAATAAGCTAATAAGCTAATAAGATAATAAGCTAATAGCTAATATGATAACATGTTAATAAGAAAATGTTTTAATTAAATGAATAATAAATAATTACCCAAAACTATATCTAAGCCTTTAACTATACACTTATTTAATTTGTTAATTAGCACATTAGCAAATTAGCTTATTAGCTCATTATTATGTATCTTTGCAGGTTAAAAAAAATTGAAAACAAATTTATGAAAAGAGCAGATTACGTTTTTGAAACAAGTTGGGAAATTTGTAATAAAGTTGGTGGCATTTATACTGTACTTTCAACAAAAGCTTTTACAGCTGTAGAGAACTATAAAGATAATTATATTTGTATTGGGCCCGATCTTCCAAAAGATATTGATAATGATTTCGTTGAAGACCCCATTTTATATAAAAAATGGAAAGAATTAGCACAAAATGAAGGACTTAAGATTAGAATTGGTCGTTGGAATATCAGTGGAAATCCTATCGTTATTTTAGTAGATTTTACCCCATTTTTCGCTAAAAAAGATGACATATTTACACAATTTTGGTTGAAATATAAGCTAGATTCTATTCAAGGTCAGTGGGATTATATTGAACCAGCCCTTTTTGGTTATACTGCCGGTAGGGTAGTGGAGAGTTTTTATAATTTCTATTGCCACTCTAATGATAAAATTATTGCTCATTTTCATGAGTGGATGACAGGAACAGGTATTTTGTATTTAAAAGATGCTACACCTCAAATAGCTACAGCTTTTACAACTCATGCAACTGCTCTTGGTAGATCGATCGCTGGAAATGGATTACCACTTTACGATAATATTTCGCAATATAATCCTGAATCAACGGCAAATAGCTTTAATATTAAATCTAAATTTTCATTGGAGTCATTATCTGCTGCTCAAGCAGATGTTTTTACAACTGTAAGTGAAATTACGAATGTTGAGTGTAATGCATTTTTTAATAAACCTGTTGATGTTGTTACCATTAACGGTTTTGAAAATAATTTTGTTCCTAAAGGTGATCATTTTGTTCAAAAACGTGATTTCGCTAGAAAAAAATTATTGCATGTAGCATCTTCTTTGACACAACAAAAGATCAATGATGATGCCCTTTTGGTAATCAATAGTGGAAGATATGAGTATAAAAATAAAGGAATTGATATCTTTATTGATGCTTTAGCGAAACTAAAAGAAAGTAACTTGCAAAAAGATATCGTTGCATTTATTGCTGTCCCAGCAGGAAATAGTGGTCCAAGGGTAGACTTAATTGAGAAAATGGAACACCCCATTCAGCAACCTATTCTCAACGATTTTACGACACACCAGTTATTCAGTTTTAATGCTGATCCTATTATTAATCAGTTGATTAATAAAGGAATAAACAATTCTCCTGAATCAAAAGTTAAAGTTGTTTTTGTTCCTGTTTATTTGAATGGTTTTGATCAAATATTTGACTTAGAGTATTATGATTTCTTAATTGGATTCGATTTATCTGTTTTTCCATCTTATTATGAACCATGGGGATATACTCCTTTAGAGAGTGTTGCCTTTGGGATTCCAACCATAACAACTAGTTTAGCGGGTTTTGGAATGTGGGCTTTGAAACATTTTGGGGATCAAAAGTCAGCATGGGTTATAAAAAGGAATGATTCAAATCATCTGGAAGTTGTTGATGTTATTGCGGATGCATTAACATTTTTTACTCAAATTAGTAAAGAAGAAAAATTAATAATCAATGAAAAAGCTTTTGAAATATCGCAAAAAGCACTTTGGAAGAACCTTTATGATTTCTATTTAGAAGCTTATACAAAAGCTTTAGATAAGAGCTCCTTACGTTTTGATTTATACAAACATAAGGTTTCTAGAATTAGTTTTTTAGCTGAAAAAATGCCTAAGAATGAACCCAATTGGGTGCACCTTTCCGTAAAATCAAATCTAACCGCTAACTTAAATAAACTAGATGAGATAGCTCAAAACTTATTGTGGAGTTGGTCTTTTGAAGCACGAGAACTATTTGAAGAGATTGCTGGCAAAGAATTATGGAGTAAATATGATGAAAATCCTACCCATGTTCTTCAGATGTTATCTTATGACAGAATACAATCTTTTACCAAAAATAAAAACTTTATTTCTAAATTGAATAAAGTGTATGATCAGTTTAAAGTGTATCTGAATACTCCAAGAGTAAGAAGTGAAAAAAAAGTGGCCTATTTTAGCATGGAGTTTGGGATCAGTAATGAACTCAAGATTTTCTCCGGTGGATTAGGGATGTTGGCAGGAGATTATTTAAAAGAAGCGAGTGATTCTAATGTGGATATGATAGGAGTTGGATTATTGTACCGATTTGGCTATTTCACGCAACAGATCAACCATTCTGGAGACCAAATTAGTTTATACCCATCTCAAAGTTACTCTAAACTGCCAATTTCACCTGTTAAAGATGAAAATGGTGAATGGAAAATGATCACAATTGCACTTCCAGGTAGAACTATGTATGTTAGAATCTGGAAAGTTAATGTGGGAAGAATTCCACTCTATCTTTTAGATACCGACTTTAATTTGAATATTCCCGAAGACAGACAAGTTACTTACAATTTGTATGGTGGCGATATCGAAAATAGATTAAAACAAGAGATGCTATTAGGTATTGGTGGAGTTAGAATGTTACATGCCATCAATGAAGAACCAACTATCTATCATATGAATGAGGGGCATGCTGCCTTTTTGGCTATAGAAAGGTTAGTATATGAAATGAAAAATAATCATCATATTATACAATCTGCAATCGAAATAGTAAGAGCATCTACACTTTATACAACTCATACACCTGTTCCAGCAGGACACGATGCTTTTAGTGAAGATTTGATGCGGATCTATTTTGCTAATTTCCCTAACTATCTCAATATCACTTGGGAAGCATTTATGGGCTTTGGTAGAAAACATATTGATTTTCATCACGAAAAGTTTTCTATGAGCATTTTAGCATGTAAATTAGCTCAAGAGATCAATGGAGTAAGTAAAATTCATGGTAGAGTTTCTAGAGAGATGTTTGCCAACTTATACGAAGGACACTTTGCTAATGAATTACATATTGGTTATGTAACCAATGGGGTTCATTATCCAACCTGGACACATAAAAAGTGGCAAGTGCTTCATAAAGAACTCTTTGGAGCTGACTTTTTAGATCATCAATCGGAATCAAAACGATGGGAATCTATATATGATGTTGATAACCAGATACTATGGAGTATTAAAGAGGAGTTAAGAACGGAACTTTTTGATACAGTGAAAGAGCTTCTTGAATCTCAAATGAGAAAAAGAAATGAATCACCTTCATTGATTGTAAAAACTTTAAAATCAATTAAAAACAATGCTTTAACCATTGGATTTGCTCGTAGATTTGCTACATATAAAAGAGCTCATCTTTTGTTTACGAACGAAGAGCGTTTAAATACACTCGTTAACAATCCCAAAGCTCCTATTCAATTTATTTTTGCAGGGAAAGCACATCCACATGATAAAGCTGGGCAAGATTTGATTAAAAGGATCATTGAAATCTCTAGGAAACCCCAATTTATCGGTAAAATTATCTTTTTAGAAAATTACGACATCATTTTAGCCAAGAAATTGGTTTCAGGTTGTGATGTTTGGTTAAACAATCCAACAAGACCTTTAGAAGCATCTGGAACAAGTGGAGAGAAGGCGATCATGAATGGTGTTCTTAATTTTAGTGTATTGGATGGCTGGTGGGCAGAAGGGTTTAAAACCGGTGCTGGTTGGGCTATAGAAGAGGAGATCACGTATAATGACAACTATTTACAAGATGAATTGGATGCTTCAACACTTTATTCAGTTTTTGAAGAACAGATCTCCGCTACCTTTTACCAAAGAGATAAAAATGGGATCCCTGAAGGTTGGGTGAAAATGATGAAAAAGAATTTTGTTGAAATAGCTCCTCATTTCACAATGAAAAGACAACTAGATGATTACTATCATCAATATTATCACAAATTGGAACATAGAACAGATCAATTAACAACAAATAATTTTGAAAATTTGAATCAATTATTACGTTGGAAAGATAGAGTTTTTTCTAATTGGGACGCCATAGAATTGATCTCTTTAGAGTATGATAATGAAAAAGAGAGAACTTTTATTGTTGGGGAGAGTGTGAAATTAATCGTACAAGTTAAAATTGGAAATCTGGATCCATCTGATTTAAAATTTGAATTGTGTATTGTTAATGCTCACGAGAATTGTGATGAATTGTTTAGAAAATATCCTTTACAACATACAAAAGTAGAAAAAGGGGTTCATACGTATAAAGTAAAAATTGCAGCATCATTCTCAGGAAGTTGGAAAACAGCTTTAAGAGTGGTTCCAAATCATCCTTTACTCCCTCACGATATGGATTTCCATCTGGTTAAATGGATGTAAAAAAAATTATCTTTTCTTAATTAAAGAAATTTTACAGGAAATTGGGTAATGGTCTGATGTTGAAATTTCAGTTCCAATTGTGTGCCCATAAGAATTGAATTCTTTACTGTGAAAGATATTGTCAATTCTGAATCCAGGATACACCTCTCCATGGAATGTTTTTCCTTGTCCTTTTCCACTTTCTCTAAAAGAATCTTTAAGATTTTTACTAATTTGTTTGTATGAATAGGAGGCAGGTGGATCATTAAAATCACCACATACAATAACATGAAAAGGGGATTCAGCAATATGTTTTTGAATAACTTCAGATTGAGTTTCTCTTTTTAGTAAAGCACTCTTCATTTTAAAAATCAATTTACGGGCTCTTTGATTAATTACGGAATCGTATTCATTGTTTTCAATGATTTGTTTTCCCGTTTGATAATCTATTGGATCAAAATAATTTGACGCTAAGTGAATATTGTATGTTCTAATTGTGTCACCTTTATATCTAAAATCAATAAATGTTGCTGCAATATTATGACTATCTGGCATGAAAACGACGCCACTATTTACGATTCGATATTTAGAGAAAGTTGCATATCCAAAATAGTATTCCCCTTTACGTTGATATGGAAACTTTGTGTAATAGCTATTATCTTCTCTTAATTTGAGTATTGAAACAATGGTATCTGTAGTATTAAAATTAAGTTTTCCACTTTTATCATAAAAAAATTCTTGAAAACAGACAATATCTGGTTGCTCTTTTTCAAGATATGACAGTATCTCAGCTCTTTTCTGATCTCTTTCTAATTCATTATTGCTATCGTATAAACCGAAAAGTTTTACATTATAACTCATTACTTTAATGCAATTTACACATGCTGGTGGTATAGGGGAAGCATTGAGTTGGAAATATCTATCGATGTTGTTAATATTTATTAAAACCAATATCAATGATATTAAAGAGAATTTGAATTTAACAAAAAGCCAAAAAAATATAAAAAAGAGATTAAAAAAAAGCAAATAAATAAAGCCAAATCCAGAAAAAGCAATGATAATAGATGTGGATGGTTTAATATAGTGTGCTGCAAACGCAAATAGTAACCCTAATCCGCATATTATATTTATTCCTAAAAAAATTAACTTTAAGAGTTTTAGAATATTTATTTTCTTTTTTTTACGTTTCCCCATACGTTATCTTTTTTGTTGAAATAAAAATTCTTTTTCTTCTTTAGACAAGGATTCATAGCCATTTTGAGAGATTTTATCTAAAATGATATCTATTCTCTTTTGATTTTGAACTTTTCTGGCATTATACTCCTCATCAGAAAGTGGTTTTTCATGGTATGAATAATTCGTAGCTGTTGCATATTTTACCTTTTTTTTCTCACTTTTTTTGAAATTTGGAAATTTAAATCCAAACTTTACATAGAATAGTACAGAGAGAGCACCATATAAAGCACCTCCCATATGAGCAATATGACCTCCAGCATTTCCATTAGGAATACTTATGAAATCAATGATAAAGAAAAAAATTGTAATCCAAATCAATTTAACAGGGCCTATAAACAATAGATTTAGCTTGTGGTTTGGTCTATAAACCGTAATGGCAGCCAGTATGGCCATTATTCCACCAGAGGCACCCATGGCAATAGATTGCGATACAGCAATATCAAAAACAGGGAAAAAGTTATAAGATAAAATGTATGCCAAATTTCCAACAATTCCTCCGATAATATATGTTATCAATAGGTGTTTCTCTTTAAGATATTGTCTAAAAATTCCTCCAACAACAGATAACATAATCATATTGAATAGAATATGCCAAAATTTTTCATGGAAAAAGATGGAGGTTATGATAGTCCAAGGGCGAATTAAAAGAGCTTCAAATGAAGCTGGACAAGATAAATATAAAATAATTTTTTTACTTACAAAACTTGTAAAATAGGGTTCTTGAAAAAGAAATCCAGTTATTCCTACAAAAAGTTTTATCACAACAAACAAAAGATAGATAATCACATTGATCATGATCAGCTTGTTGAGAATGGAACTAAATGATAGGTAGTACTTTAGCAATTGTTTCCAATTGGGTTTAGAAAGATTGAATGGTGATTGTTGGTAGTACATAAAATAATTTATTTAAGAACTAGTAAAGATCTCTCTTTTTTTTCCAATATAATATCAAGAAAATTCCAAAAAGCATGCCACCTAGATGGGCAAAATGAGCTATTCCATCAGTTGTTCCAGTAACTCCAAGGAATAATTCTAATGCACCATAAATAATAACAAACCATTTTGCTTTCAAAGGAAATAAAAAGTAAATATAAATGATTGCATTTGGGAAAAGCATTCCAAAAGCGAGAAGTAATCCAAATACTGAACCTGAAGCACCCACTACATTAAAGCTATTTAGAAAACTATCTTTGATAGAAGCAGTTGCTATTGAGAGATCAGTTATCGAAGTTGTGTTATTTTCGAATATTTTAAGATTATTTTCTAAAACAATTTTTACATGTTCAACACTAAAATTCGCACAAAGTGTTTTATATGTGTCAATATTGGGGTTATCGAGAAATTGATTAAAAAGGGTGATATCAGGAGAGATTTGAAAATAGATTACAATATAGTGCGTGATTGCGGCGCCAATACCGGTAACGAAATAGTATAAAAGGAATTTTTTTCCACCCCACAGATTTTCAATTGTTGCTCCAAACATCCACAATGCAAACATGTTAAAGAACAAATGAGTGAAACTACCATGCATAAACATGTAAGTGAAAATTTGCCAAATTTTAAAATTCGGAGCTTCAAGGTAATGAAGCCCCATGATTGTATTAAAATCGATATTTTTAGTTTGTTGAAAAACAAATGTAGCAATAAAAAATAATACATTGATAATCAACAGGTTTTTAACAACAGGGGGGAGTAAATTATATCTTCCAAATTCAATTCGATTGTTCATTTATTTATTCTTTTAAAATGGCTGCAAAAATACAAAAAAAAGGTACAGGGTGCAAGGTTCAAGGTGTAAGGTGGTTATAAAGGTTAAAAGGTTAAAGGTTAAAAGGTTAAGGGTTGAAAAAGCTTTCAGCTTTCAGCTATCAGCTATCAGTTATCAGCTTTTAGTTTTCTTCATTTTACATTTTTCATTTTTCATTATATTTGGGCGCTCCGGCTCGCTACGCTCGCCGGCGGTCTTCGCCTACAAGTACGCAGGAGTAATCCGTGTGACTGCATGGTCGTAAAAGGAGCTCACAGGTTCGCTCTTTTACTCCCTGCATCACATCGGCTTTCTCCTTTGCGGGCTTTCCGGCTTCGCCCTAGCGCAAATTAGCTCAGGGCGAAAGGCTCAGGGCTAAGGGTCCAGAGCATAAAAATCAGGGCTCGAAGCAATGAATTTGCTGAAACAGATAATGTTCCGAAAAAGTGTGGAAACAGTGCGATTTAATATTACATTTTTTGAATTTAATTAGAAATGAAATACTTACATAATTAGTTTTCCACACCATATCAGAACAGTTAAACTTTTGGTAATTTTTTCTATTTTTTTGATTTTTTTTTTTTACGTTATCTTTTTTTTTTTAGTATTTTTGTCTGCATTCTCTTAATACTAATTTTTCTCTTAAAACTATGAAAACTCCGAATCTTTTCTCAACACAGAAACAAAGATTATCACAATCTGAACAAGAATTCTTTCAAAATCAAATCAATGATCAGAAAAATAGTTCCTCTTTTGAATTTTTAATTCAAACTTTAGAAACTATTCACGGGAAGAAATGCCCACATTGTGGATCAGAAAAAGTTATGAAAAATGGAAGAATGAAAAACAAAACTCCTAGATTTTTATGTAATACCTGTCATAAAGGATATTCTCTTTATACTAGCACTTATTTACAGAACATTAAGAAAAAGGAAAACCTTTTTAAATATATTCCATTAAGAATGTCTGATTATGGTACATTAAGATTTTGTAGTGAAATACTTGGAATATCATTAGACACATCGTTTGAATGGAATAAGAAGATCTTTGGATCCCTTCAAAATATTGTCCCAGCTGAAATGGATGGAATTGTGGAGTTGATAGTAGTTCAAGAAACTATTTCACGAAAAGGAGAGAAAATAGAAGGTTTTTATAATTTCAAACCCCCAAATCCAGATACGGATCCCAAGAAGAAGTATAAAAAAGCTCCTAAATTGGTAAAAGCAGATGATTTAAGTGAAAAAGTTCAGATTGCAGTATCCTTTTCCAGAAAAGGGGATTTTGATTTAAAAGTGATCCATTTAGGTGATTTAAAAAAAACAGAATTAATTAAGCAACTATATCCAAAAATCAAGAAATCTAAAAAAGTATTAATTGAAGAAGCTCCCATTGTTAAATTGTTTTTACAAGAACGGAAATTGAGTTATTATGTTTGTACTCATAACCCAAAAGGTAAAGAAAAATGGAGAAACAGAATATTTGATGTTCAAACTGCAAAATCCATTTATAAAATATTTTCAGATTGGATGCTTCGATTCGTTGGAGTTGCGACAAAATATTTACAAAACTATATGAAATGGTTCATGCACAGAATCAAATACCGAAATTTTGATTTAGCGGCCTACCACCTAGCAATAGATGGATTACAAAATAAAAGGGGTAAGTCAGGATTTAAGGAAAGTGTAATGTTTATAAACTAATTTATTTTGAAAAAATTCATAAATTATAGCTCATCTTCTTTCAATTTAAGAAAGGGGTGGTTTAATATTTGGATTAATCTAGCTGATGGGGGTTGGGTATACGTGTAGATTGAAAATTGGGATCAAAAATTTTAAAAATGGGTGAATGGTTTACCATTAAGTGATATCCTTGCTTTAATGTTCCGAATAAATGTGGAAAACAAATTCAATAAATAACAATAAAACAGTGATTTACAAAACAAGCAATATTTAACCGAAATGTTTCCACACTATCTCGGAACATTCCATGTACCCACAAGCAGAAGCGTTTAGCACCAGTCTAAATAAATGTGTAATTAGCTTATAATCATATTTGCTTATTAGCATATTATTTCGTACTTTTGCAGTTCAATTTTTAATAACATTTAAAATAACAATACAATGAAAAAAATTATTCATACAGATGATGCCCCTAAGGCAATTGGACCGTATAGCCAAGCAATTGAAGTAAATGGGATGCTTTTTATTTCTGGACAAATTCCAATCGATCCAAAAACAGGTACTTTAGTTGAAGGAATTGAAGCTCAAACAGAACAAGTGATGCAAAACATTGGAGCAATTCTTAAAGAAGCTGGTTATTCTTATGAAAATGTAGTTAAATCAACCTGTTTATTAAGCGATATGGCAAATTTTAAAGCTATGAACGAAGTTTATGGCAAATATTATGCCGTAAATCCACCTGCTAGAGCTGCTTTTGCTGTCAAAGACCTTCCTCTTGGTGCTCTCGTAGAAATTGAAACTATTGCTGTTAAATAGTTTATATACAGTTGTATAGAATTTAATCCAAACAATTGATGAGTATTTTCAAAAATCTCTCATCAATTGTTTTTTTTTATGAAATTGGAACCGTTTTTTTTTGTATGTTTGTACATGAATTAAAATTTATATAACACTCTGATAAACAAAACTTTAATATAACTATAATTTTCAAAAATTATGATCGAAGATGAAAAAATTGTACAGGTAAATATTGAAACGCAAATGAAAGCTGCTTATATCGACTATTCGATGTCAGTGATTGTTTCTAGAGCATTACCCGATGTGAGAGATGGATTAAAACCTGTTCATAGAAGAATCTTGTATGCCATGTGGGACATGGGTATTGTGTCTGGTAAACCACATAAAAAGTCTGCTAGAATTGTTGGGGATGTTCTAGGTAAATATCACCCTCATGGAGATATTGCTGTGTATGACTCCATGGTTCGTATGGCTCAAAATTGGTCGTTAAGATATCCATTTATTGATGGACAAGGTAACTTCGGTTCTGTTGATGGAGATAGTCCTGCTGCTATGCGTTACACTGAAGCCAGGATGATGAAAATTGCAGAAGAGATGTTAGAGGATATTGAAAAAGAAACTGTAAAATTTGAAAATAATTTTGATGATTCTTTACAAGAACCTAAAGTTTTACCTGCAAAAATTCCAAGTCTTTTGATCAATGGATCATCTGGAATTGCCGTAGGTATGGCAACAAATATGCCACCTCATAATTTAACAGAAGTTTGTAATGGTATAAATGCCTATATTGATAATAATGAAATTACAATACCCGAGTTGATGGAGCATATCAAAGCACCTGATTTCCCAACGGGCTGTTTGATTTATGGTTATGAGGGTGTGAGAGAAGCATTTGAAACTGGGAGAGGTAGAGTAGTTATGCGTGGTGAAGCTACTATTGAAGAGGATGGAAGTAGAACTACCATTGTGGTTACCTCTTTACCATACATGACGAATCCTTCAGAAATGATTCGTCGTACAGTTGAATTGATTCGAGAAGATAAAATTGATGGTATTTCAAATATTGAAAATCTATCTAGTGAAAAAGTAGGAACTAAAATTGTTTATGAATTAAAACGAGATGCTGTTCCTAATGTTGTCCTAAATAAATTGTATCAATACACCTCACTTCAAGCATCTTTTAGCGTAAATAACGTAGCTCTTGTAAATGGTCGCCCAATGTCTTTGAATGTTAAAGATATTATAATCCAATTTGTGAAACACAGAATGGAAGTGATTATAAAAAGATCTGAATTTGATTTAAATAAAGCACAAGAAAGAGCTCATATCTTAGAAGGATTACTTAAAGCACTTGATATTATTGATGAAATTATTGCATTGATTAGAGCATCGAAAACGGTAGCTGATGCTGTGCAAGAATTGATCAATAAATGGGGATTTTCAGATAAACAAGCTGCAGCAATCGTTGAAATGAGATTGCGTCAACTTGTTGGTCTTGAAAGAGAAAAACTTCAAGCTGAATATGAAGAGTTGATGAAAAAAATCGATTATTTAAAACAAGTTCTATCAGATGAAGGTTTAAGATTCCAAATTATTAAAGATGAAGTTGCTGAGATAAAAGCAAAATATGGAGATGAAAGAAGATCCAGAATTGAATTTGCAGCATCTGATTTTAGAATTGAAGATACTATTGCTGATGCTGAAGTTGTAATCACAATTTCACATTTAGGTTATATTAAAAGAACTTTATTGTCAGAATATAAAGTACAAAATAGAGGTGGTAAAGGTTCTAAAGCTAGTAATTCGAGAGATGAAGATTTTATTGAACATTTGTACATCGCTACAAATCACAATTATCTTCTTTTCTTCACAGAAAAAGGAAAATGTTTCTGGTTAAGAGTTTATGAAGTGCCTGAAGGTAATAAAACATCAAAAGGTAGAGCTATTCAAAATCTTCTAAATATTGAACCAGATGACAAAATAAAATCAGTGATCAATGTTAATAATTTGTCGGATACTGATTATATTAACAATAATTATATTATCCTTTGTACTGAAAAAGGGATCATTAAAAAAACTTCTTTAGAAGCATACTCTAGACCAAGACAAAATGGGATCATTGCTGTTACAATTAGAGAAGATGATCATTTATTAGAAGCAAAATTAACAAACGGTGAAAGTGAAATTATGATGGCTTTAAACTCAGGTAAAGCGGTTAGATTTAACGAAAAAACCGTTCGCCCAATGGGTAGAAATGCATCGGGTGTTAAAGGTGTTACTTTAGCTCATGATAAAGATTATGTGGTAGGAATGATTTGTGTTGATGGTGAACAATATGATATTTTAGTCGTTTCCGAAAATGGATATGGTAAAAGATCTTCACTTGAAGATTATCGTACGACAAACAGAGGTGGAAAAGGTGTTAAAACGATAAGTATTACTGAAAAAACGGGTGGTTTAATTGCAATAAAAAATGTTACAGATGAAGATGATTTGATGATTATCAACAGATCTGGTATTGCCATAAGACTTCATGTTGATCAGTTAAGAGTTATGGGAAGAGCTACTCAAGGCGTGAAATTGATTAATCTTAAAGATGAAGATGTTATAGCAGCTGTTACTCAAGTTCCAAGAGATGAAGATGAGGATATACTTGAAAATGAAAATGTTTCAGATTCTGTAATCGATGTTGAATCTGAATCTGAAAAATCTGAATCTAATGATGTCGAAACGGTTTAAAAATACTCCTATGAAAAGAGTTTATTCAATTATAATTTTGTTAATGATTGTTTTCGTTGCTTTTGCTCAAAAACCTTCACTAAATAAAGCATACAATGCTTTTTCTAATGGTGATTTTTTAGAAGCTAAAACATTGATTGATCAATGTGTCGATGACCCAAAATTATCATCAAAAGCTACAACATATCTTTATAAAGGAAATATTTATCTTTATTTAGCTAATCAAGAGTATGAGCAAAAGAAAAAGGATGAATTATATATCATCAAATTTCCTGAAGCTCCAGTTCATGCTTATGATGCTTTTATAAAAGCAAAATCTTTAGATAAAAACATTGAAGCATTCAATATGTTGTCTCCTGATGTAGCACTTCCATCATTATATGGATTGTTGTATGTGTATGGTGTAGATCTTTTAATTTCTAACAAGTTTGAAGATGCAATTCCTGTTTTGGATAAAGCTACAATATGTTATGAATTTGCAACTCCTTCATTTCCTTTATACGGAGAACTCTATTATTTCTATGGATATGCATTAGAGATGATGAAAGATCCTAAAGCAAAGTTTTATTATGAAAAAGCCATAGCTGATAGTTCCTCTAATATAAATGTGTATGTAAGACTCATTGAAAATTATAAATTAGAAGGAGATCAAATTAAAATGAAACAATTACTCTCTAATGCTAAACAATTGTTTCCCAATGAACCAACATTATTTATTACAGAAATTGATCTCTATTTATTTGAAAAAGACACTCTTAAAGCTAATCAATTGCTAGAAAAATTACCAACAAGTGTTTATAAAAGTCCAGATCTGTTAGTAAATGTTTCCAATTTTTATATTCAAATGGGGAACTATTATAAAGCAGAGGAGTTTCTTAGAAGAGCGTACGCTTTTGATAATGATAATTATGTGATTTTATATAATTTAGGAGTAAGTTGTTATTATTTGTCTGAAAAGAAATTTACAGAGTCAAATGAGTTAGATTACGCAGGTGATAAAGAAAATGCAAAGATTGCTAAAACAAAATCAGAGTATTATTCTGATCAAGCACAATCATTTTTTGAGAAAATTCTTCTAAAAGATCCAAACGATTTAAACGTATTGAATACTTTAAAGTCTATATACGGTAGAAACAAATCTCCAAAATATGATGAGATCGTTAAAAAAATTCAAAGTTTAGAGAAAAAATAAACTAATTAAGTTAAATATATTATATGAAAAAGTTTTTAAGTTTAATTGTACTTACAATTATTTTAAGTGGAAGTCTGTTTTCACAAGATTGTTTAAATGACGTGTACTATACCGTGATGAACCAAAATGCACCTGGAAAAGCAAAAAGCCAGTTTGATAAAAAATGTATGACTGGTAATGAAGGTAATGCTGCAGTTTGGTTGATGAAAGGCAATGTCTACGTTAGATATTATATCTATGAGTTAGAACTCAAAAAGAAAAACAAAGATTACCAAATTAAAAATCCTGATATTATTTTGGAAGCGGTTGAAGCATTTTATAAAGCTTTAGAGTTAGATAAAAACATTGAACCCATGAATAGAATGTTAGGACCAAAAGAGGGACAAAGAAATAGTGCCAGAGATGTTGAGGATTTAGGGTTTAAATATCTTGATGAAGGAAACTATGATAAAGCCATTGAGTGTTTTACAATTGCTCAAAGATGTTATAAAATCCAACTTCCTGGGGCTTCAGTAGATGAAGAGAGTATATTTAAGACTAATTACTACATATATACAGTTTATAAGTTAAAAAAAGATACTACAAACTATAAATCTTTTTTAACCAAAGCTTATTCATATAAAGATAATAAAATTGTATCTATTTATAAAGATATGTATGCTCTATATTTATCTGAAAATGATACTACTAAATTAAAAGATGTCATCAAAAAAGCGAAAAGAAATTTTCCTGATACATTCCCAGATCCCAAAGCTCTATTTGATATTAAAATGTTAGAGTTGAATTATCTTTATCTTGTTAAAAGTGACTCTGTAAAACCGCTTTCATTACAATTACTCAATTCAATTCCAATAGATACACTTAATCAAGATCAAATTTTACAAGTAATGGACTATTTGTTAAATGTTGGAGCCATAACAGAACTTGAAACATACATTGATCAGTTTTTAGCAAAATATGAATCTAATTTTGCATTTACTTTATATAAAGGAGATCTATATTTTAAAAAATTCTTAGATTCTCAAGATGAACAAGAGATGGTGAGAAAATCTGATATGAATAATAGTGATAAAGTTAAACGAGGTAATGAAATTATTGAAGAAGGAAAACTTCATTTAGCAAATTCTCATACTTGGTATGAAAAAGCGTATTTGATTAATCCGAATGATAAACATCTTGTTAAAAACTTATATCAAGTTAAAAAGAGAACATTTAAACCAATTGACCCTGAATTGGAACAAAGATTCAAAGAGATCATGACAGGTAATTAAAAAAAAAGGAGGTCAAATTGACCTCCTTTTTTTATGTTTAAAAGAAAGATTAGCTTAAAGGAGCTAACCCTAAAATTTCTCTAGCTTCAGCAGGAGTGGCAATTTCGCGACCCAGTTCTTTAGCCATTCTTACAACTTTTGATACAAGTTCACCATTTGATGTAGCCAAAACACCTTTAGAAAGATATACATTATCTTCAAAACCCACTCTAACATGTCCACCATCTATTATGGCTGCCATAGCAAGAGGAAATTCAAATCTACCAACACCAGCAACGGTATAAGTTGCATCTTCTGGAATACTACCACGCATGAAGACAAAATCTCTTAAATCACCAGAAATTCCACCATTAACACCCATTACAAAATCAAAATGCATTGGTTTGTTAATAAATCCTTTTTTTTGTAATCTCAAAGCCATATCAATCATACTTTTATCAAAACACTCCAATTCAGGTTTAATTCCTAGTTCTATCATTTTTTTGCCAAAATATTTGATAGTATTTTCTGTATTCATAAATACATCATCTCCACCAAAATTTAAAGTACCACAATCAAGGGTTGCCATTTCAGGTTTAAGTTCAGTTGGTTGTAGTCTTTCATCATCACTCATTCCTACAGCTCCACCAGTAGAAGGTTGAATAATTACATCAGGAATCTCTTTTTTAATGGCCTCTATAGCAGCTTTAAAGCGACTTTTATCTTGTGTTGGAGTACCATCATCCCATCTTACATGTAAGTGAATAATTGAAGCACCTGCTTCATAAGCAGATTTTGCCTCTCTAACAATCTCTTCAATAGTGTATGGAACAGCAGGATTGTGTTCTTTAAGAACTTCAGCACCACAAATAGCGGCAGTTATGATTAATTTTTCCATGGTAAAATTATTTTAAAAATTAACGTTCAATTCTTTGACATTTTTTTGGAACGACACATGTTCCACTTGCTCTACAAACAACTACAGGTTCTGCGAGAAAATCTGCAGCAGATTCAGAGATATCTGTTCTTGGGATAATCACTTTTTTAGCTTCAAAAACCATTTTTCTAGAGCTATTTCCCACTGAAACAATCTCACCAGTTGCTTCAATATAATCACCAGCATAAACTGGAGCTAAAAATTCAACTTTATCATAGGCAGCAAAAAGTCCTTCGTCACCATCATGAATAATGAGAAGTTCTGTGGCCACATCACCAAAAAGTTGTAACATTCTGGCGCCATCTACTAAGTTTCCACCATAATGAGCATCATGTGAACTCATTCTTAATCTTATCATTGATTTAATCATATTTTATATATTTTTTTGTTAATAATCTAATTTTTGAAATCATTTATTGAACGATAAAGTCTACAAAAATATTTTGAGTATGCACTTGTTCCATAGGTATGGATCCAGTTTCAACCAATTCTTCAACTTCTGCGATAACAGTATCACAAGCCATTGCCATGAGAGGATTAAAATTTTGAGTAGTTCCTTTATACACTAAATTTCCTGAATGATCCCCAATATTTGCGCCTAATAAAGCAATATCACCTTTGAGTGCAGTTTCTAAAAGATAGGGAGTCCCATTTAAATCTATAATTTGTTTACCTTCTTCAACAACAGTACCAATTCCTGTTGGTGTTAATACACCTCCAAGTCCAGAACCAGCACATCTGATTCTTTCAGCCAGAGTTCCTTGAGGTACGAAAATAACCTCAATCTCTTTATTGTTAAATTGTTCAATGGTAAGTGGATTGGTTCCAATATGGGAAGAGATCACTCTTTTCACTTTTTTTGCAGCAATAAGTTTGCCAATCCCTTTATCTGGAAATGCTGTGTCATTACAAATAACTGTAAGATCTTTCAAATCGCTATTTACAATGGCATCCATAATTTTTTTAGGTGTTCCGGCTGCCATAAATCCACCAATCATAAGTGTCATGCCGTCTTTAATCTTACTAACAGCTTCTTCAGGAGTAATAATTTGCTTTTTCATATTAATATTGTTAATGATTTTTAAATTAAAGTTACTGGTTAATACAACTATCTACAACATTGTCAAATTGCCCCGCATTAACTCTATAAACAGTCCATTCATCTAGTGGAATAGCTCCAATTCTATTTTTATAAAACTGAATTGAAGGTTCATTCCAATCTAAGCAGATCCACTCCATTCTTCCACAATCTCTCTCTTTAGCAATTTTTGCTAGTTCTGCAAAAAAGAGTTTTCCATACCCTTTATTTCTGTATTCTGGCTGCACAAATATATCTTCCAAATAGAGTCCTCTTTTTCCTGTAAAAGTTGAAAAGTTATGAAAGAAAAGTGCGAATGCAATTGGTTTTCCATCAATTTCTCCTAATAAAACTTCAGCACCTTTTTTAACAAAAAGTGAATCATGAAGAATCTCTTCAGTAGCTTCTACGGCGTGTAGTAGTTTTTCATAACTTGCAATAGCTTTTATTAGATCTAATATAGAATTGGTATCCGCTGGTGTGGCAAATCTAATGGTCATATCATTTATTTATAAAAAATTTCTAAAATATTTTGAGAATAGGTTTTTGATACAGGAATAACTTGAATATCACCATAATCAAAATCTAAATAAGTACCATCTTTCTCCTTTTTTAATACTTTTACTTTATCAACATTGATTATATAAGAACGATGGCATCTGATTAAAGGATAATCTTTATAGGTGTCTTCAATACTTTTTAAGCTTTTACGTAGTAAAAATCTACTGATCTTTCCTTTGTTTTCATAGTAAATATTGACATAATTATCAGCCGCTTCAATATAAAATAACTTACTGAATTTTATTGATAGTCTTAGTGTCCCTTTTTCATCATGAAAATGGATAAGATTATGTCTGTCGTTGCCTAATACAACATAGTTTTCTTCATCAATATATCGATTCATTTCAACCAGCTTGGCAATCGCAGAGTTTTTCTCTTGTAATGCAAAATATAGCCATGAAACAATATAAGGGAGAAGTAAGGTAAGAAAGATATATAATAATGTATTAGGGAAAATATCAAAAAAATCGATAGGATTTTGAGAATATTTCATAGCAACTAAACTATAAAGAATAGACATAATGATGATCTCAATGATGATCCAAATAAAGTAATCTAAAAAATTTAAACGGATTTTATTCTTTAAAAGAAACATGATGATTCTACTAATCAACAATACTCCAATACCAGAAATGACTATTAATCCTGATACTAAAAAATAGATCGTTTTATTAGTCCCATCTTTTGCCCAAGAAGTGGAATTGAAAGGTTTATAAATATTAATAAAAAGCAATGAAAATAGAGCTACAAATAACAAAAATAGAATAATATTCTTCTTTTTTAGTAGATATTCTGGAATTTTATTTGACATTTTTATGCTTCATTTATTGGAGTGCAAATATACTAAATTTACCTATGATAAAATTCTAAAAATATTTAATAAATTTCACCCCAAATAATAGAATTTCATCTCAATATTTAAACTTTTAACCCATTTAATTGTGATGATACCACTTATATTTGTATAATTAATATAATTAGTTTTAATTTGTTATTCAAACTAGAATGAAATATATTTTTTATTATTAACATAATTTTTCAAACAATGGAAATCACTAGAATTTTTGACATTTTGGATCGATATCAAGAAGTTCATCCAAATCAAGAGGTTGCCTTAGCCGGTAAAATTGGAAAAGAGTGGATTAAATATTCACCTAAATCCTATTTTGAAATTGTGCAGAATATAAGCTTTGCTTTGATTAAATTAGGGATTGCAGAAGGGGATAAAGTAGGAATTATTTCTACCAATAGACCAGAATGGAATATGATGGATATGGCAATTATGCAAGTTGGAGCAATTAGTGTTCCTATGTATCCCACTATCACGGCTCATGAGTACCAATATATTCTAAATCACGCTGAAATTAAGTTAGTGATTATCGAAGGCGCAGAATTAATGGATAAAATTATTTCTGTAAAAGATTCTTTACCATTATTGCAACATATTTACACATTTGTTGATCGTGAGAAATTCCCATTTTTTACTCAACTCATTGATTTGGGTAAAGATAATCCAAATTTTGAGGAGTTAAATAATAGAAAAAACAATGTAAAACCGACAGATTGCTCCTCAATTCTATACACATCTGGTACAACAGGTATTCCAAAAGGCGTGATGTTGTCACATAGTAATATCGTTAACCAAATATTAAATTTAAAACAAACACCTGCCCCTTGGTCAAAAACTGCGTTTAGTTTTTTGCCACTTTGTCATGCCTATGAGCGCATGTTGGTTTTCTTATATCAATACTTGGGAATGTCCGTGTATTATGCTCAAAACTTAGGTACCATTGGAGAAAATATCAAAGAAGTATCTCCAACTATGATGTCTGCAGTGCCAAGAATGTTAGATAAAATCTACGACAAAATCTATTCTTCCAGTAATAACATGCCAACTTTGACAAAAACGATCTTCAGATGGGCTATGAAGGTGGCTGTTAAGTACAAAATTCAAGATCATGAAAGATCTGTCTGGTATAATCTGAAACACAAATTAGCAGATAAACTGGTATATTCAAAAATTAGAAAAAATATTGGAGGAAATTTTGATATTGTTGTTTCTGGAGCTGCAAGTTTACAACCACGTATTGCTTCATTTTTCTCAGCAATCGGAATGCCAGTTTATGAAGGGTATGGATTAACAGAAACTTCCCCTGTTGTAGCAGTTAGTTGTAGAGATAAAAATGGGAGAGAATCGGGAACCGTAGGATTTCCACTTCCTGGGGTCGAAGTGAAAATAGCAGAGAATGGAGAAGTTTGTTGCAGAGGTCATAATGTGATGATGGGCTATTACAAAGATGAAGCTCTTACGAAAACTGTAATTGACGAACAAGGTTGGTTTCACACTGGCGACTTAGGTAGGATTAATAAAAAAGGTCAGGTAATTTTAACAGGCAGGTTAAAAAGTTTGTTTAAAACTTCTTTTGGTAAATATGTAAATCCTCAAGTTATTGAAGATAAATTTAATGAATCTCCATTTATTGAAAATATTGTAGTTGTGGGTGAGGGTGAAAAATTTGCTGCTGCATTAATTAAACCCGATTTTGAATTTTTAAAACAATGGTGTTTAAAGCATAAAGTTGATTTTGTATCTCCTGAACTAGTTGTGAAAGAGTCTGCAATCATGGATAGGTTTCATCGTGAAGTTGATAAATACAATCTATTTTTCAATGATACTGAAAAGATCAAGAAATTTGAATTGATATCAGACGAGTGGTCACAAAATACTGAAATACTAACTCCAACATTAAAAGTGAAACGAAATTTAATCCAGGAGAGGTATAAAGATACTATCCATAAATTATTCAATTAATCTGTTAATTTAAAATAGGTTAAGGTGTAAAGTTTAAAGGTTAAAAGATTTTTTATTTCTTAAATTTTGTACACTTTTTGCCTCAACGTAATTTATTCTCTTTTTTCCAAAAAAAGTGTTATTTTTGCAATTCTATTTTTGGAAAGAATATGAAACCCTTGTTGTTAATCAACAACCATTTTTTTAGCTTTATTACAAACTTTGTAATGTTTGCTTAATTGTGGTTTTGAATTATTGATTTTATGAATAAAAAGATACCAGAATTCTCTTATAGTATATTATACAACATATACTTTCTACTTTTTACATTAGTTTTTTCTCTTATTTTTATATCTGTATACTCCCCATTTGGATTAACTATCTGGTTTGTTGAAGATAATAAACTTGCTAATTTTGCCATTGCATCTTTAGTGGTTTTTGCTGCCTTTGGATTTCTGTTTTTTAGTAGATTAACACTATATCTTTTTTGTAAAAAAATTAAACTTACATACTGGCAATATCTTATCTGGATATTACTCGAATTTATGATTTTTGCACTTTTCTACTCCATTTTTACTAAATTCATTTTAAAAGATATCAGACCATTTCTGAATATTTTCGCAAGAACAACTTTTTACACTTTTTTAATACTCGTTATTCCATATTTTCTCTCATTTCTCTATTTTAATTTTTTGGAAAAATCAAAAGAACTCGCAAAACTAAAAGTTCAGAAAAAAAAGAAAAAAAATCATTCTCATTCAATGGGAAATAACGAAAAATCTGATTTAATAAATTTCTTTGATGAAAAAGAGGTGTTAAGACTATCTGTTAAAAATTTTAATTTGTACTATATTGAATCTGATGTGAATTATATCACTGTTCATTACACTCAAAACGATGAAATGCAAAAATTTACTTTAAGATCCTCTCTTGTAAAAATTGAAGAAACCACTGATTTCGATAATCTCATAAGATGTCATCGTTCCTATCTGATCAATTTTGATAAAGTTAAATCATTTAAAAAAGAGAAGGATGGGGGAGTGCTCGAATTAGATCATTATTCAAACCCAATTATCCCTGTTTCTAAAACTTATATCGAAATTCTATTAAATAAATTCAAAACTATTCAATCTTAGTTTTTGATTTTCCCTAGAATACCTAGCATTTCTTTCGTTTTAACTTTTGTTAAGATTATTTTGTATTTTTGCAGACCAAATTTTTAAACAAAATTAAATGAAAAAAATGAAAATTCTCGTACTTGCAAAGCAAGTTCCTGACACCAGAAACGTTGGGAAGGATGCAATGAAAGCGGATGGAACTGTGAACCGTGGTGCGCTTCCAGCTATTTATAATCCGGATGATCTATGTGCCCTTGAAATGGCACTCGAAGCAAAAGATCGTCTAATCGATGCAGAAGTTTATGTGATTACAATGGGCCCTTCCAGAGCCGCTGAAATCATTAGAGAATCTATTTATCGTGGTGCTGACCAAGGATTCCTTTTAACAGATAGAAAATTTGCTGGTTCTGATACTTTAGCAACTTCATACGCAATCTCTAAAGCTGTTGAAAAAATTAACCCAGATTTAATTTTCTGTGGATTACAAGCTATTGATGGTGACACTGCTCAAGTGGGTCCTCAAACAGCTGAAAAACTTCATTTCCCTCAAATTACCTATGCTGAAGAATTAGTGGATGTTAATGATTCTAAAATTGTTATCAAAAGACGTTTAGAACGTGGTGTTGAAACAGTAGTTTCGAAACTTCCTGCTTTGGTTACTGTTCATGGATCGGCTACACCTTGCCGCGCCAGAAACGCTAAAAGAGTGATGCAATATAAACATGCCAGAACATCTACAGAACTTCAAGAACAAGCTCGCGATTATACTGACCTTTTCAATGATCGCCCTTACCTTAAAATTGAAGAGTGGAGCGTGGATATGATCAACGCAAATGACACATTCTTGGGATTAGCAGGTTCCCCTACTAAAGTTAAAAACATCGATAATGTTGTTTTAGCTCAAAAAGAGAACAAAGTTCTTACCGGTAAAGATGCGGATGTGGAAGAATTAATGTTGGATTTGTTAAAATCAAGAGTAATTGGTTAATAATCATTCAATCAATTATCAAGTAAATTAAATTGTAAAAAAGAAATAATCAATTATATGAAAAACGTATTTGTATATTGTGAAGTTACTGAAGAAAAAACCATTGCGGAGGTTTCTTTAGAACTTTTATCTAAAGGTAGAAAATTAGCTGAACGTCTAGGTGTTAAGCTTGAGGCAATCGTACTTACAGATGAAGCTGGTAAAACTTTAGATAGAATTCAGGATTTTGGTGTTGATACAATCCACATTGCTGAACATAAAGAACTTTTCCCTTATAGAACGCTTCCTCATTTCCGTCTGGTACAATCTATCTTTGAAAAAGAGAGCCCTGAGATTGCTTTGTTTGGAGCAACATCAATCGGGAGAGACTTAGCTCCCCGCGTAGCTTCTGTGCTACGTTGCGGATTAACAGCAGACTGTACCTCTTTAGAGATCGGAAATCATACTGAAAATAAAACGGGTAAAGAGTACATCGATCTATTGTACCAAATTCGCCCAGCTTTTGGTGGTAATATCATTGCAACCATCATCAACCCTGATACACGCCCTCAAATGGCAACCGTTAGAGAAGGTGTTATGAAGTTGGAAGAAGCTCCAGTTAAGAAGAAAGCTAAAATTAATAAAATTGATTTCTCTAATTTGATTCAACCAGAAGATTTAGTAATCGAAATTATCGATCGTCATATTGAAGCGCAAAAAGTGAACTTGAAAGCTGCTGGTATCATCGTTTCTGGTGGTTATGGTGTGGGTTCTAAAGAAAACTTTAAACTTCTTTACGACTTGGCTGCTGTTCTTGGCGGTGAAGTTGCTGCTACTCGCGCTGCTGTTGATGCTGGCTATGTTGAACATGAACGTCAGGTGGGACAAACTGGGGTTACCGTTCGTCCTAAATTATATATTGCTTGTGGTATCTCTGGAGCTGTACAACACCGCGCCGGAATGGACCAATCAGCAAAAATTATCTCTATCAATACGGATTCAGAAGCTCCTATCAACGCCATTGCAGATTATGCAGTGACTGGAGATTTGGCTGAAGTGCTTCCTAAAATGATAGCTTATTACAAAAAACATTCAAAATAGATCATTATGGCTAATTATTATAACGACAATGAAAATTTAAAATTTCAATTGCAACATCCTCTTATGGAGAGAATTGTTCGCTTGAAAGAGAATAATTACAGTTTTGCTAAAACTGAAGCAGTAGCTCCTGTTGATTTCGAAGATGCTATCGATACATACGATAAAGTTCTTGAAATCGTGGGTGATATCTGTGGTGAAGTGATAGCTCCTAATGCAGAAAGTGTTGACCATGAAGGCGCTCGCGTTGAAAATGGTCGCGTGATTTACGCTAAAGGAACTGAACAAAATATCAAAGCACTTACCGATGCACGCCTTTTTGGGATGTCATTACCTTACAAATATAAAGGTTTGAACTTCTCTATGGTGCCTTACGTTATGGCTGCTGAGATCGTTTCCCGTGCGGATGGTGGTTTTGCAAATATCTGGGGATTACAAGATTGCGCTGAAACTATTCACGAATTTGCTTCAGATGAGATCAAAGAGGAGTTCTTACCAAGAATTAACGAAGGGGCTACTTGCTCTATGGACTTAACAGAACCAGATGCTGGATCTGACCTTCAAGCGGTGCAATTAAAAGCAACCTGGGATGAAGCTAACAACTGCTGGAGACTAAACGGTGTGAAACGTTTTATCACTAACGGAGATGCTGATATAAAATTAGTACTTGCTCGCTCTGAAGAGGGTACTAAAGATGGTCGTGGTTTATCTTATTTCGTATATGATAAAAAAGATCAAGGCGTTATCGTGCGTCGCGTGGAAAATAAAATGGGAATCAAAGGTTCTCCAACTTGCGAATTAGTGTTCAAAAATGCACCTGCTAAACTAGTGGGAAACAGAAGAATGGGACTTATCAAGTATGTAATGTCCTTGATGAATGGGGCTCGTCTTGGTGTGGGTGCACAATCTGTAGGTATCTCTGAAGCGGCTATCCGTGAGGCGATTAAGTATGCTCAAGAGAGAGAACAATTTGGAAAATCGATCATCCAGTTCCCTGCTGTGTATGAACTTCTTCAAAATATGCGTGCTAAAAATGATGCTGCTCGTTCAATCCTTTATGAAACAGCTCGTGCAGTGGATATGTATAAATTGATTGAAGAAAATGCAAAAGGTCGTGCTTTAACTCCTGAGGAACGTGCTGAAATGAAACATTTTAACAGAAATGCTGATGCCTTGACTCCAATGTTAAAATTGATGTCTAGTGAGTATTGCAATCAAATTTGTTACGATGCCGTTCAAATTCATGGTGGTACTGGTTATATGAAAGATTTCCCTGTAGAGCGTATGTATCGTGATGCAAGAATCACCACTATCTATGAAGGAACCTCTCAGTTACAAGTAGTTGCAGCCATTCGTGCTGTGATCAATAACACATATTCAGATTTGATCAATGCTTTCGCTGCAATGCCTGTTACTCCTGAGTTTGAGTTGGCAAAAGCTGATTTAGTTGCCATGACTGAAGAGTATGAACAAGCAAGACAAATCGTTGCGAATCTAAAAAGTGACGAAGTGTTGGATTTCCATGCCAGAAGATTGGTTGAGATGGCTGCTCATGTATTGATGACTTACATTTTGATGCACGATGCATTAAGAAACGATTGTGATTGCCACACATTAAAACGTTCCACTTTTACTTATTTACGTATGGTAAAAGCAACGCATGCAGCTCATCTATCTTACATCAAAGACTTCAAAATCGAAGAATTAGCTGAATACAAACAAATATAAGGGCTCAGGGCCAATGGCTCAGGGCTAAGGGCTAATGTGCTAGTGGGGAATCATTCTCATTAGCACTTTTCTTATATTTGCACATTTTCTAATTCACGAATTATTCTTCATTCTTCATTCTTCATTATTCATTATTCATTCTTCATTATTCATTGTTTTTGGGCATTCCCCCTCGCTTCGCTCGGGGTCGGTCTCCGGCCTGTACTCCTCGTTTCGCTGCAAGGGTCTGATCGGCCGGGCAGTAGCTTCCGTTGGTCGCTCTGCCCGATCCGTCATCCCCTAAGCAGCTCAACTTGCGGGGTACTTGGCCTCCGCCCTAATGCAGCGAAAAACCTTCGGTTTTTGGTTAAGGTTTAAGGGTTAAAGTTTAAAGGTTCTAAGCTGTCGGCTATCAGCTTTCAGTTTATGTATTTTGTTGATTTAGTGTGGATTGTCAGTAGTCCGTAGTCTGTAGTCCGTAGTCTGTAGTCTGTAGTCTGTAGTCTGTAGACCGATGACTATCGACTATCGACTTTTAAATCTCAATTACCGCTACCACCACGTTATGATCCGAAATAACGACCCCTTTATTTTCAGTAAAGATGGTGTAATACGATTTTATTTTAATCTCTTTGGATACAAAAATATAATCAATAGGTGAGAATTTCTCTTCGGGGATTTTTTTAAATCCTTGATAGGTGTATGAGTCCCCGCTTAAAGATGAAGCAATCTTTTTACTATCCTGAAAATGGTTGGTCATAATGGTATACGCTTCTGAATCAGAAGTTACATTAAAATCTCCGGTAATGATAACAGGATGTTTTTTGTTTTTAGCAACTGCTTTATCGCATAATAATTGCGCACTGTACTTTTGAGCTACTTTACCAACATGGTCAAAATGGGTGTTGAAAAAGTAAAATCTTTGTTTGGTTTTGATATCTTCTAATAAGATCCAGGTAACAATTCTTGTGCATGCAGCATCCCAGCCCAACTTTCCAATAAAGAGAGTGTCTTCAGCAAGTACAAAAGTGTTACTCTCAATTTTACGATATTTATCTGCTCTGTAAAAAATCGGAGCATATTCCCCTTTTTTATCAAAATCGTCTCTACCAACCCCCACGTATGCATAATTGGGCAACATTATTTCTAAATCTTCCAATTGTCTTTGAAGCACCTCTTGAAATCCAATAACATCAAATTGTTCTATGGTTAACATATCCATAACTAAACCCAATCTGTATTTCCATTCGTTGGCACTATCCACAGGTGTTGCCATTCTGATATTAAAAGTCCCTGTTTTAATTTCAGTTGCCGTAACATTTAAAGTTGTAAATAGAAATGTTACGAATAGGGTTGTTAATAATAGGATCTTTTTCATTGATTTAAGTTTTATATTTGGATTTACTTAGCTATGTGCTCCTCTGTTTCTTTCTTCTACAATAGGGGTTTTGCTTCCCTGATAGAGATCGTATCCCCAAAATTTACACTCTAGAGCCCCATTGAATAAGGTGTAACGTTTGCTCGTTTTTAAACCAATGTTTTTCATAGCTTTTGTGTCAGAACTGATGATAAATGCTTTACAATTCGTGTAATTCTTCTTTAAAGTATCACCGATTTGCTTATATAATGCATCCAAATCATCAACCTCTAATCTTTCTCCATATGGAGGATTTATCATTACAAATGCTGGTGTTTTTATAGGTCTTGAGTCTACTAAATCTTCTTTTGATAAATGAATAAACTCCTCTAATCGTGCTTCTTCTACATTTATTCTTGCCATTCCTAAGTTTCTTCCAGAAATATCTGAGCCATAAAAATTAATCTCTACATCATCCTGAATATTCTCTTCTGATTTGATCTTTTCCCATAGTACCGGATCAAAAGTGTTCCAATTAAAAAATCCAAAATGTTTTCTAAAATACCCTGCAGGAATATTTAATGCAAACATTGCTGCTTCAATAAGGAGAGTACCACTACCACACATAAAATCAATAAAATCACACTCTCCCTTCCAGCCACTCATCATGATCATCCCTGCAGCCACAACTTCATTGATCGGAGCAGGATGATTAGAGACTTTATATCCTCTTTTATGTAAAGATTCGCCAGAACTATCTAAAAAAAGGTGACATTGATTATTGAAAATATGTAAATGAAATTGAACATCCGGATTCTCTTTATCCACGCTGGGTCTCTCATTGTATAACTCCCTAAAATGGTCACAAATAGCATCTTTTGCTAACATAGATGCAAAAAGAGGTGTGTTAAAAATGGTATTATTTAAAGTGGCACTGATAGCAAGAGTACCATTCTGTTTTAAATAATTCTCAGATTTAAATTTGAATAAAAATTGATAAAATTGTTCATTGTTTTCAAATGTAAAAGCATCAACTTTCCACAAAATTCTAATAGCAGTGCGACAAAAATAGTTTGCACGATACATCATCGCAAAATCTCCTTCAAATTGAACAGATCTATTCAGAAGTTGACAATTCTCTGCCCCTAACTTTGTTAATTCTTCAAATAAAACAGGTTCTAATCCTGAAGATGTTTTGGCAATAAAAGTTTCTTTACCCATTAGAAAAAATATTTTCAATTATAGTTTGTTTATCATTAATTATTGCAAATATACGAAAAAAATATCAATAATGTAATTCTTACTTAATTTAAAAAATAGAATATTCACACATGAGTAGATATGATTAATGGGACTGAATTTGCTCATAAAATTAGTTTACAAATGTTTATTATTGCATCAATTTTGTCTTTAAATTTTAAAAATAAAATTGTATTTTTGCATGAACAAAGTGTTAGATAACTATTAGAGCATATGACAGAAGAAACCAATCTCTCTGAGGAGATTAACAATCCAATACAAGAAGAAATTATTTCAGATTTACATCAAGTTAAGCATGTGCAAACCATGTATGAAAATTGGTTTTTAGATTATGCATCTTATGTGATTTTAGATAGAGCGATACCTGATGTTATTGATGGATTAAAACCTGTCCAAAGACGTATTTTACATTCGATGGATGAATTGGAGGATGGAAGATATAACAAAGTTGCAAATATTATCGGAAATACCATGAAATACCATCCCCATGGGGATAGATCTATTGGTGATGCTATAGTTCAGTTGGGTCAAAAAATGATTGCAATAGACACCCAAGGAAACTGGGGAAATATTTATACAGGAGATTCGGCAGCAGCAGCACGTTATATTGAAGCTCGTTTGTCAAAATTTGCTAATGAAGTGTGCTTCAATCATAAAACTACTGAATGGAAACTCTCTTATGATGGTCGTAATAAAGAACCTATTACTTTACCCATAAAATACCCTTTGCTTTTAGCTCAAGGTGTTGAAGGGATTGCTGTTGGGTTGAATACTAAAATATTACCACACAATTTTATTGAACTTATTGATGCATCAATTGCAATTTTAAAACATAAAGATTTTGAAATATATCCCGATTTCCCTACTGGCGGATCTGTTGATGTGAGTAAGTATAACGACGGTATGAGAGGGGGAAAGATTAGAAATCGAGCTAAAATTTCAATCGTCGATAAAAAAATGCTCGTTATTACTGAAATCCCATTTGGAACAAATACTTCTAGTTTAATTGCTGATTCAATAGCACCCGCAATTGAAAAAGGAAAATTGAAAATCAAAAAAATTGATGACAATACAGCTGCTCAAGTTGAAATAGTACTCCATTTATATCCAGGTGTTTCTCCTGACCAAACCATAGATGCTTTGTACGCTTTTACAGATTGTGAAATGTCATATTCACCAAATGCTTGTGTTCTTCATGATGGAAAACCAAAATTTCTTTCCGTAAAAGATATCTTACATATCAATACAGATCATACACTTCATCTTTTAAAAAGAGAATTAGAGATCCAACTGGAAGAACTTGAAAATGATTGGCATAAATGGTCATTAGAAAAAATATTTTTTGAAAAAAGGATCTATAAAGAATTAGAAAAAGATACTACAACTTGGGATAATCAAGTTGAAAATATTGAAAGAGCATTTGATCCATACAGACCACTTCTTAAAAGAGAGATCACTAAAGAGGACGTATTAAAACTTTGTGAAAAACCTGTTAGAAAAATTTCCAAATTTGATATTAAAAAAGCAGAAGAGCAAATTGCTTCTATTGAAGAATTAATTAAAGAAGTTCTGGATCACCTTAATCATCTTGTAGATTATGCCATTAAATATTTTTCTGATCTTAAGAAGAAATATGGAGAGGGTAAAGAAAGAAAAACTGAACTAAAAAGTTTTGATACAATTGTAGCTGCAGAGGTTGCAGTAGCAAACCAAAAATTATATGTAAATAAGAAAGAGGGATTTGTTGGTATTGCATTGAAAAAAGATGATGCTGTTGAATATGTTTGTGATTGTTCTGATATAGATGAAATTGTTGTTATACGTGAAGATGGAAAGTTTTCAGTTAGTAAAGTAAGCGAAAAACAATTTTTTGGAAAAGATATTCTCCATGTAGAAGTATTTAAAAGAAATGATGATCGTACCATTTATAATTTGGTTTATTCAGATGGACTTAATGGAATGGCAATGGTAAAAAGATTTGCCATTGGTGGTGTTACAAGAGACAAAGAATACGATTTAACTAAAGGAAAATCAGGATCAAAAATAGTTTATTTAACCTCCAATCCAAATGGTGAAGCAGAAAAAGTTAAAGTATATTTGAAAGCAAAAGCTAAGATTAAAAAGCTTCAATTTGACTTTGATTTTTCTTCATTAGCGATTAAAGGGAGAGCTTCTCAAGGAAATATTCTTTCTCGTCACGCAGTTAGAAAAATTGAGTTAAGTGAAAAAGGAGTTTCTACGTTAAGTGCTATCAATATATACTTTGATTCTACTGTGATGAGACTAAATACTGATGAACGGGGTGATCTTCTAGGCGCATTTAAAGAAAATGATAAAATTGTTTCAATTTATAAAGCTGGTTATTACAGAATTACAGGTTTTGAAATTTCTACTCATTTTGATGATTCTTTAGTTATTATTCAAAAATATAATCCTAAAAAACCCGTTACAGTAATATATCAAAACTTAAAAGAGGATAAATATTATATGAAACGATTTTTATTGGAACTTACCGATAAAAATATGGAGTTTTTGGCTGAAGATAAAAATTTAAAAATTCTACATATTTTACACGATTATCTTCCTCAAATTAAGGTTGATTATTATATTAAAAACAAAGAAGATATTGAAAGTGCATTTATATCATGTGAGGAATTTGTTGAATTAATGAGCATTAAAGCCAGAGGAAAGAGGATTAATAATGGAACTATAAAGAAAATTTCTGTACTGGAACCAATGCCATTTGAAGAACCAGAGATTATTGAAGAGATTGATGATGAGATGGTTGAAGAGGATCAAATTGAGGATACTAAAGAGGAAGTTGTAGAAAATTTAGATTATATAATCGCAAAAGAGATTTTTGATACCATTGATACACATAACAAACCTGAAAACAAAGAAGCTGTTGAGATAAAAGAAAGAAAAGTTTTTAAAAAGAAAGAACCATCTAAAGATGAAGATGAATGGGAACAATTAACACTTTTTTAAAACCACATATTAAATCAGATTTTAAAATAAAAAAAATAGTATTTGTTTTATTTTCAATTTTTTTATTGGCAGCTTCTTGTGGAGATGATCCCATTCCATATCAACCAACACCTTATAATCTTCAGATTCCGTCATTTTTTCCAACAAACTTAAATATTCCATCAGATAATCCCTTAACAGTTGAAGGAATTGAATTGGGTAGACATTTGTTTTATGAACCCAAGCTAAGTGGTTATTTAGGAACCAATCCAGACTCGATGATGAGTTGCGGAACATGTCATATTCAAGAAAATAACTTCAAAGTTGGACTCAATAATCCAAGATTTCCAAATGGAAGAACTTATGGATTATCAGGTGCATATACACCCCATAATATGATGCCATTGGTAAATGTTGTATTTAATCATGAAGGGTATTTTTGGAATGGGTATATTCATCCTAACAACAATAATCCAAATCACAGAACTTTGGAAGATATTGTGTCCATGGGAATTATTGCTCCTCATGAAATGAATAGTACCGTCGAAAAAACAATTGCAGCTTTGAAAACTGTTCCAAAATATCCTATAATGTTTGAAAAAGCTTTTGGAACATCTGAAATTACTATTGAAAGAGTTGAAAAAGCTATAGCACAATTTGTGAGAACTTTAGTTTCTGGGAATTCAAAGTTTGATCGATATATGAAAGGGCTTGAAACTCTTACATCTTCTGAATTGAACGGATATATCCTTTTTACTACTGAAGAGGGAGCCGATTGTTTTCATTGCCATGGAGGAAATGGAACACCCCTTTTTACAACTAATTTGTTTTATAATAATGCATTATCTAATGTATTTGATGATCCTAGAGATCGATTCGCAGTAACTGGAAACACACTTGACCGTGGAGCTTACAGAGCACCTACACTTCGAAATATTGCTGTTTCTGCACCCTATATGCACGATGGACGATTTATAACCCTTGATGAAGTTTTGGAGTTTTATAACTCTGGATTAGTATATTCCCCATATGTAAGTACGCTGATGCATAAACTTGATCAAGGGGGAATGTTGTTAACCCCTACTCAATTAGCAGACTTAAAAGCATTTTTATTAACATTAACAGATCATCAATTTTTAACTAATCCCAAGTTTTCAAATCCAAATTAAATAAATAAATCATTTTAAAATGAAAATATATACAAAAACAGGTGATCACGGGATAACATCATTAGTAGGAGGGACCCGAATTGAAAAATCTTCAGATCTTCTAGAGGTTTATGGTTCAATAGATGAACTCAATGCATTTCTAGGTTTATTGATTACTGAAAAAGAGATCCCTTTTCTGACCGAAATACAACAAAATCTTTTTGTTATTGGAGGAATTGTTGCTACTGATCCAACTTTTTATGATCAATATTGGCAAAATGTGAATATTGCACAATTTATTAGTTCCATCGAAAATGAGATAGATTTCATGTCTGATCAACTTGAACCTATGAAAACTTTTATCTTACCTCAAGGATCAAAATCCATTTCTTATGCTCATATTTGTAGAACAATTTGTAGAAGAACTGAAAGAAAAATGTGTAAATTAGAGTCAGAAAATCCACTTTTTAAATCATGTATGATTTATGTCAATAGGTTATCTGATTACTTCTTTATTTTAGCAAGATTTTTTCATAAAATAGACTCTGTAAATGAAACTTATTGTAAATTAGGTAAATAAAAATTTTTATGGTGTGTGATTTATTGAAACTTTTTTATATTTTTGCGGCCACGAAATTAATATAATTTTAATCTTTATTTTATGTATTGGACACTAGAATTAGCTTCAAAATTAGAAGATGCACCTTGGCCAGCAACCAAAGATGAATTAATTGATTATGCACTTCGCTCAGGAGCTCCAATGGAGGTTATTGAAAATCTAAAAGAGATTGAGGACGAAGGGGAAGTGTATGATACCATTGAGGATATTTGGCCTGATTATCCTACAAAAGATGACTTCTTTTTTCACGAAGATGAATATTAACAAAAAAAAAGCTGCATTGCAGCTTTTTTTTTGTTTTATTTAACCTTTAAATGTTCAACCTGTAGAACCTCTTTAGTTTCCATGTTGATCAGATAAGCAACAACATAACAATGGTCTTCGTTCCAATCTTTATTTACATAAGAGATTTTATAAGCTTTTTGATATGCAGAATCTTTTTCAACAATCCCATCTAAAGTTAATTGCGCACCATAATTTCCGTTTAAAGATCCTCTTAGAACATGTTTGTGATTGTATTCAGGAATTCTGATTCCATCCCGTAATTGTGGTTTAACAATATCATTTTCAATGATCACCAAACAAAGTTGTACTCTATCAGTAATTTGATCTAAGATGGTAACTTTAGCGTGAGCTGTTAACTCTCTTTGTTGAACATTAAACTCGTTAATCAATTGAATAGCTGCATATTTCTTAGTCCTATCAACCATATTGATATGGTTTTGCCAAGAAGCTAAAGGTGACCCCCAACTATTTTGACTAAATTTAATTCGATTTACAATAGCAATAGGAACAAATGGTATAGAAAAATCATTATATAATTGAATACTAATTGGATTTGTAAAATCATATGGATACTCTGCATTGGTAGCAGCTAAAGATCCTGCGTGTATTCCTATAGGAATTAACGTGTCTCCATATGCTTCAAGAAGTTGAGCAACTCTATCGTGCGCATTTGGACAATTTGTACATCTATGTCCCGTGTATTCTTCTAATAAAATTTTTCTAAAAACTGTATCAGGATTTAACTCTGGAAATACTATAGGAGTTAGATTCTCTTCTATTTCTATAAAAGGTTTTTCAATTATATCACAAGATATAAATAGAGAAACACTTATGGTAATTAATAATAATATCTTTTTCATCTCTTTATTTTTCAAATTGAAGTTAGAATTTTGTAGAAATATTTAATCCAACTCCGTATGAAGCTGGTACAGCTCGACAAACACCACCAATACATAAAATCCCCTCTTTTGTTTTTCCAAAGTTAGCTGCAATTCTTGTAGTGCCAATTACATATGCAACGGAGAAATTATAATAATGGATTTTTAATTCATCAGTTTTGTTGCCATAATTATATTGATCTCCAATGGAGAAGAACCATTTAGGACTAATTGAATATTCTATCATAGCATATGCCCAATCTCCCATATCCTCTTCTGTAAAAAGAGCGTGAATCTCAGTTCTGATGGCATGTTTATCAGTGATTCGATACGTTACATCTGAACTAATATGATGTAAATGAACCATTTCACCATGACCTTGCAATAATAATAAATTGTAATCAATGTAGTTATATGAAAGGGCAAGTTTCCATTTTTTATTTAATTTTCTGGTGATATCAAATCCAAAATCTTGATATAGTAGCTCTTTTCCAAATTTAAAAAATGAAGACGTGTAACCATCTGTACCATAAGGAGTCCCATTTATAATGGCTTCATCAACTATTTTTTTATCAATAGAATGAAATCTGGAATAATTAAATGTCAAATCAGTGTCATATTTACCCCCAAATAATGATTTTTTAGGGATTTGGTAGTTAATTTGACCTTGTATGCCTATTTGGTCGTTGGGTTGACTAGAATAGCTGTAATTGCCTAATAATTGATAGGCATATTGTCTGTTAATAGCTGGAATGAAATTGATACTCATCAGAGAATTAGTACTTACTGAACGTTGTGAACGAAAATCCATATTGTCAGCTCTTAAAAATGAAGCAGATACTCCAAATCCTTTTTTGGAATACGTTCCAGTTACAAATAATGCTTCACCCTTTTTATAAATATAGCTGTTTGAATTATTTGGGTCATTAATTTTTGAAGCATATTCTGTTTCTAAACGAAACCCTTGGTAACCTAAATTTATTCTATAAGCACAGATTCCTACATTTTGGGGTATTTTGTCAGCAGGAATGGTTTTAAGTGGATCATTTGGAAAGTATACAACTTCAGTAGACTTTTCAAATTTACTGACAAAACTACCTCCAATTGATGCTGTAAAACCTTTGTCGGAGAAAGATTTAAAGATCTCATCTAAACTGATTTGTCCATCGATTCCTCTAATAAAATCATTACGTTTAGTGTAGTCAAAATCAAAATTGTTTCTTTCAATTCCCCAAACCCCCTTAATGGCAACACCTTTGAAAGGGTTTATCTTGAAACGAGCACCTAAAATAGAGTTATCAATACCTAATAATCTATCTTCATATGCCCTAAAAGATAATCCCTGACCGAACTGTTCATAAAAAGTTCCTACAGTTACTTGCAAAAGATCTGTTTTGTAATCAGCAAAATAATGAGTGATACCTTCTCCTTTATACCCAATTTTTTCAAAATCAATGAGTGGAGTGGAATAAAACTCATAACGAGCACCTATAGTTAACCCTCCATTTGTGTAGTTCAAATTCAACCAGGAATTGGCACGAACTTTGGAGTCAACTTTTTCAGCTCCAATGAGAGAATCTGGAATATAATACATTCCATTAAATGAGATATCTCCAGTAACATTTCCAGATCCAATTTTAGTTTGTGAGTATACACTATTACTCATCCCAACTATTAAAAGTAGTAATAATTTAATATATTTCATAAAAAATTGAATTATCTTAATGAGTAGGTTCTATAGATTCCCCTTTGGCAATTTTTTTAACGATCTCAAAAACTTCATTTTCAGAACCAGGTGCATAAGAAGTGTGTTGCCATACAATTTCCCCTTTTCCATTCAAAATACATAAAAATGGAATGTCTACTATGTTTAAAGCCCTTTTTAAATCCCAGTTTTGATCCTGAAGAACTACGAAATCAAACCCCTTTCCATTAACAAAAGGAGCAACTCTGGAAGCAGTCTTAGAATCATCAATAGATATTGCATACAATTTTACGCCAGTTTCTTCAACCCAATCATCATAAACATCTGAAATTGCCATTAATTCAGCTACACATGGTTTGCACCATGTTGCCCATAAACTTATTATGATTGGTTTTCCATCATTTACAATATCTTTTGTGTTGAATGTTTTGCCATCAAGAGTTTTTAAATCCACAGATGGTAAAGTCTGAATGCCTTTATCTTGAGAGTAAATGGCTAAAGTTATTAACATTACTAATATTAATAAAAGTGTTTTTTTCATGTGTTAATAATATTTAAAAAGTTAGGTTGCAAAAATACAATTTTTATTTTACTCTAATAGACTCCAAGAGGATAAAAAGTTGTAATTTTGCCATTCAATTTTGAAAAAAATAATTATGATAAATTATAGAGAAAAATTAAAGGATATTACGACATTTATTTTTGATTTTGATGGTGTATTATCCGATGGTAAAGTTTGGGTACTCCCTGATGGTGAACAAATTAGAGCAACTGGAGTTAAAGATGGATATGCATTGCAATATGCATTAAGAAAAGGTTACAGAGTCGCTGTAATTTCAGGTGGAATAGGGGAGTCCATGCGTTTAAGATACCAAAGGTTTGAAGGAATGGAAGTGTTTCTTCAAGTGCATGATAAATTAATAGTATTTGACAACTATATCAAAAAACATAATATCACTCCAGAAGAAGTGATGTATATGGGTGATGATATTCCAGACTATAATTTAATGAAACTTTGTGGCGTTAAATGTTGTCCTTCAGATGCTTGCGAAGAGATAAAATCAATTGCAGATTATATCTCCTTTCAAAAAGGGGGAGATGGTTGTGCAAGAGATATTATTGAGCAAACTTTAAAAGCTCAAGGAAGATGGATGGAAGCTGATGCTTGTATCTGGTAATTATTTTGTTTCAATGGCCTCTTCAGGACAAACATTTACACATTTTCCACATTTCAAACAATTCTCTTGATTGATACTGGCTGGAATTAATGGAGCGCCGGTTTTTGTAGGCCAGATAGCATTAGCTGGGCATTTGTCATAACATTTTCCACATTTTTCACACTTCTTCTGGTCTATCAAAGCTGGTTTGAATGATTGCCCATTCGTGTTACGTATTACTGCCCCATGAGGACAAACATCGTAACATTTGCCACATTTTATACAGTTATTTTGCACAATTTGGGCTGGTATAAAATTTCCAACTATTGAAATAGCATCAAAATTGGAACATGCAATCTTACATTTACCACATCTAGTACATTTGGATTGATCAATGATGGGTTCACCCGGTCCATTGTATTCGGAAATTGCATCTTCTGCTTCTTCTGCACAAAATTCTTTACATTCTCCACATCTCTTACATAAAGATTGATTAATAAGTATTTGATTACCTGAACGATAAAGTGCTCCATATTCACAAACATTCTCCCTTATACATTTTCCACATTCATTGTATTTATCACATCTAGATTGTACTATAGTAAATGTGCGAGTGGGAATCGTTATTGCATCATACTCGCAAACAACTTTACAATCACCACATCGTTCACAATCATCTTGATCTATTAGAAAAGATCTAAAACTACCCGTAATAGCACTGCTTTCACATGCACTCTTACAAAAACCACAACCTGTACACTTTGAAATATCTATGGTAAAACGAGAAATATTATCTAAAGTAATGGCATCATATTCACACTCTTCTAAACATTTTCCACATGCCGTACAATCATCAGGCCTAACATTATAAAATGCAGTTTCTGCTAAATTTATAGCACTATTAGGACAAACTACTTTACATTTGCCACATGCAGTACAATCTTCTGATTCTATATGGAACATTTTATAAATCCCATCTGTACATAAAGCAAATAAAACAATCAATAGAAGCCAAAGGATGTATTTTCTAATGAATTGAAAAAGTTTCATGTTATAATTTTATAAGGTGAATCTACATTCTAATCTAACCATATTGGCTCCACGATATGGACTTGAAATTCCATCAAAAGGACCAAACATATACGCATACTGTAGATTAATCATAATCCCCATTTTAAATAACTTGCTTGTATGGAATGTTTTACCCATTTCAAAATCAAATTCCCACATGCCATTTTTAATCATTTGTGTTGTTCCAAAGAGTTTTAGCTCCAGATTTTTTAAAAGAGAACTTTTTATATCTTTAGGAAATATATGTCGAATTCCAGTTTTTAGAAATGGAAGTTCTGGAACGTCTAATCTTAAAATAGTTCCTCCAAAGATATTACTAAATGAATTCATGGCGATAGTATTTTCAGTAAATCCATGAAAACCAAAATAATACACATTTAATTGAGTTTGGTGATTATTATTCCAATGAAATCGTTTTACCAATTTTGCGGCATAAACCATTCCATGTAAGTTTGTTGATAAGCTATCTTGATAATGTTGATATAGTAATTCAGGAGAAAAATAAAAACCTGCACCTAAATCGATAGTTGTGTATAGTCCACCCAATGAAACTGGTTTTGGTATCCAGCTGCCAAATTCAGTGTAAGCTATTACTCCTAAATTATTAACTTTTGGAGCATATTTCTTAGGTTCTTCTGTAGATCCAAATTCATCTTCTGATCCAAACTCATCAACAACTTTTTTCTTACGTTCTGGCTTGAAATCGTAACTTACTAATGCAAAATTTGTTTGTCCTAATCCATTTCCAAGCTTCGGACGAACACGATCAGGCATAATATCATAGAGATAACCTGTAGTACAGAAAGTTCCATTAATTGAAAAATCTTTTTTTACACTTCCTGCATTTAAAGAAAGAGTCCCCACTTTTAACGGAAGTTTGTAAGTTACCCCAACAGCACGTTCATTGAGTAAATACTCATCATTAGATCGCATAGAATGCATTCCAAGGGTAATTTTACCCATTTTCTTTCCAGAATATTGATAAAAAACCTCTTTGGCCCCTGGTCTTAAATGATATGCGTTAAGTTTATTCTTGAAATCATAAATATCATACACTTTAACACCCCCTTCAAAATAAACTCTATGTTTCTTTTGTTGAAAATTTAAGG
>JBLJBB010000016.1:0-28289 GCA_047638115.1 Bacteroidales bacterium
AACCCTTTCGTCTGAAATATGGTTTTCAAAGACTCTACTCGATGAATATCGCTGCCATAGTAGCTATATTCGTTTCTTTCAAGCATCTCTTTAGCATTTTGGGCAACTTTTGAACCGTAATATCCGAACAATGAGGGTAAATTTAGTTGATAGAGCACACCTAATTGTTTGATTTGCTGGTGCAATCCTTTAGTCATAAATATATAACGTTCTGGATGTGCAAGTACCAGTTGATATCCTTTATCTTTGGCTTCTCTCAGTAGCCCTAAAAATCCGGGGGGTTCATATGCGTAGGATGTTTCAACAAGGAGATGTTGATCTTTAATGGTAAGCATATCTCCATTTTGAACATGCTTAGAGAATCCTCCATCAATCATATATTCACCACCCAATCTAAGTGAAACTTTTCCTTTATATTGAGCACAAAAATCTGCAAATTTTTCTCTTAGAAACTCTGGTTGATTTTGAGGATACTCCTCCATGATATGGGGAGTAAAAACCACTTGTTGTATTCCCCATTGTTCATATTGATCTAAGATCTTGATGGAATCCTCCATAGTTTTCACACCATCATCAACACCTGGGAGAATATGCGAGTGAAAATCAATAAATTGCGGCAAAAAGCCACTATCTTGTAAAGATTTTTTGAATGAAAAAGGGAACATCATATTTTATTTTATTTTCTATTTTTTTTCAAGCGGTATTGGATTGAGGATCTCACCCTCTTATAGATGTGTGTGAATGGGAATAAGTAAAAAGTGATTACAGCACCCAACAATATACTTAAAAGTGCATATCCGCTCACTTTATCGTGGATAGAATAGATCAGAAACACTAACATCAATGAAAACGTAGAGATCACTACAGTTGCTTGGTGATGGGTGTATCCTTTAGTGAGTAAAATATGATGTATGTGGGTTTTATCTGCTTTAAATGGTGATTTTTTTCTTAAGATTCTAAAAACCATCACTCGTAAAGTATCAAATATTGGGATGGCCAAAAAGCCCACTGAAACCACAGGAGAAACATTAATTTTCAGAGCTACTGGGGCAACTAAGTTGATCTCATTAAATCGCAAGGCGATCCCGGCAACAATAAAACCAATGGTAAGAGAGCCAGTATCTCCCATAAATATTTTCTTATTAATGGTAGCAAAATTGAATCGTAAAAAAGCAATCAAAGCACCAATCATGGAAACGCAAACAATGGTAGCTCCATACTTCTCCATTTGCCAGAAGAAAACACCGAATCCAAAACATGCAATGATACCCATCGAAGCGGCTAAGCCATCGATCCCATCCATGAGATTTACAGCATTGGTTACACTTACAAATACAAATATTGAAAACAGAATTGAAAACCAGTAAGGAATCTCAAAAATTCCAAAAACGCCTTGAAAATTGGTAATTCTAATATCTGCCATTACCACAACTATTACTGTTGCAATCATCTGGAAAAACAGTTTTCTTCTGGGTGAGATCACATACACATCATCGTTCAATCCAATCATAAAAATGATCAGTGATGAAGCGGTCATGTAAGGCAAAAATGGTTCATTAGCAATACCCGCAAAAATAAGTGTTGACAAGATAAAAGCAAAGTATATGGCTACGCCACCAATAGTGGGTATGGGTATATGATGAGAATCTCTTTGATTTGGAATCGCTACTAAACCCTTATCTTTAGCTAACCGAGTTATAGGAGGGATCATAAAATAGCACAACCCAAAAGCGGTAAGAAAAGATAGAATAACTTGAGTTTCAAAAGAGAGTAATTCTTTTAACATGAGATAATATTTTATAATTTATATATTTCTTTTATTTTTAAAATCAACCTATCAGCATCCTCTAAATTTTGCAATGGGAAAATATAATTTGCAGCAATGTGGATTGACTTGTTTTCTAAACTATTTTCTATTAGGGCAATATTTATATGTTTTAAATATGCAATCTGGGCACAAATGGCTGAAATTTCTGATCTTTTGGTTAACAAAACCAAATCGACTAGATTTACAAGCAGCTCCTCTTCAAAAAAATTAGTTAAAGTAGTTTTTTGTACAATTTTACCGGTTGCTGTTTTATTCCAAAATGAATAAGGAACGTTGAGCTTATAGGTTTTTAAACAGCTTTTAAACTCCTTCTCATCATGATTTTCACAGAGACAAACCAATCGATAAAAAAGGTATTTTCCCTCTTTTTGAACAGCATCAATTTTTCTTAACAGAGAAATCAACTTTTCTAAATCACAAGGAGATTCAATAATAATGGATAATTTCATAAAAATAAGTTTTGGGTTGAACGCTGCGCTGTTTAAAGGTCTAAAGTCTAAAGTCTAAAGTCCAAGGTCTTTTGACTTTTGACTTTTGACTTTCGACAAATTTATGCCGCGAATGCGCGAATAATCAATGAATATTTTTTTCATTTTTCATTTTTCATTTTTCATTTTTCATTTATAACTGAAACCTGATAGCTGATAGCTGATAGTTATTTCGTCTTTAGACGTTAGACCTTAGACGTTAGACCTTTACGCCGCGAATGCGCGAATAAAAAACGACTATTTTTACTTATTTTTCCAAGAAATAATCACAGAGGAACACAGTGGTATGCACAGAGGAACACAGTGAATTTAGTCCCTTGTCTCTTGTCCCTAGTCTCTAGTCATTCAGATATTGTTGAGTAAACAACAAAAATTTCCAAATGGGAACCACTTGAATCTCCTGATCATCAATAGTGATTATTTTTTCTTCCTCTTTTGTGATAATCAACATTTTTTTTATCTCAAGTTGAGTTTTAAGTTTCATTAAAGCAGTAACCTCTCTTTTATAGGTTTCACTATTTTTTAAACTATAACAAACTTGAATAGCAATCTGTTTTTCAAATAAATAAAAATCAACTTCAATACCTTTATTATAAAAAAAGAGATCATTAGGATATAAACTATACAATGAAATGGCAACTTGATTTTCCAGTAATGATGTTTTGGGATCCATTAAAAAAAGATTCAACAGTCCATTATCAATAAAATAGTATTTTTTGATAGATGCTTTATCTGCCATCTTTGATACTAAATTCTCAATAGGAAATAGCAACCAAGTCTCTTTTAAATACTCTAAATAATCGATCACTGTAACTGTTGAAATCCTCTTCCCACTTGAAGAAACTACATGAGCTAAACGATTAAAAGAGGTGGGTTGCTTCACATTTTCTGCAATTTTTTTGATCAATATTTTTAGTGCAAAATCATTTCTAATTTGATAGCGTGTTATTAAATCTCCAAAAAATATTTTTTGATATAGATTACTTAACCAGGCTCTTTTATCTTTGATCAAATAGATTTCAGGAAGACCTCCAAAATAGAAATAGCTTTCATAAAACTTCACAATCTCTTTCCCTTTTGCTTGGATCAAATTCTTCTGTTTAATATCAATTCCATTTGCTGTTAAAAATTCTGAAAAGGAATAAGGATACACATACTTTATTACAAACCGACCTCCAAGAGTTGTTGCAATTTCACTACTTAACATTTTTGCATTACTCCCTGTGACATAAACTCTGTAGCCTTGATCAGCCAATCGACGAACAAATTTTTCCCACTGTGGAACTATTTGAATCTCGTCCAAGAAAAAAATTGGTTTACAATCATACATCTCCTCATAACAAATCTTGATCAAGTCCAAATCAGATAAGTTACATCCATCTATCCGATCATCTTCAAAATTAAAATATAAAATTTCATCTGTCTGATGCCCTTCAGATATCAATTTTGCAATCTGTTGATACATCAAATAGGACTTTCCTGCTCTACGTAATCCAACAAAAACATAATTTAAGACATCATCAATTTCAAAATCTCGATGAATAAAATCAACACCAACAACATTTTGTTGATATTCATATAGCAATGATTTAATAACTTCTTTTTCCATAACTGTCGTTTATATTCGACAAAAATACAACTTTTTTATCAAATACACACTATAAAAATGGTGCGCTGTTGAAATGCTTCGCGTTTAAGGGTTAAAAGGTTAAAAGGTTAAGGGTTAAAGTCCGTAGTCTGTAGTCTGTAGTCCGTAGTCTGTAGTCTGTAGTCTGTAGTCCGTAGTCCGTAGTCTGTAGTCCGTAGTCTGTAGTCCGTAGTCTCTAGTCTTTCAAAAACCATTCATACGCCCTAATCATCTCAACTCCTGTTGGTAAATCATGGTGATATTTATTATCGTCAAATACGATAAGGGTTCCTTTTGGAATAGAAAACATTTGCATCGCTTCTGTTAATCCGCTTATTTCACGATTGAAATTATCTTGATTTAAGCTAAAAGTAACTTGTATAGCTTCAGTAATTTGTAGGTTTTCTTTAATCAGAAAATCGCATTCATTTTTGCCAGAATAATAAAAGATCTCACATCCTTTTCTTTTCAGCTCAATAAATACTGCATTTTCCAAAACTCTTCCTCTATTTTCAGAAAATCTAAAACCGAGTCTATTAGGGATCACATTATCAACCGCATACACTTTTCGGGAATTCATGATCTGTTTTTTTACAGAGTAATCAAACTTTTTTATGTAATAAAATAGATAACTCGCTTCAAAATAGTGTAAATAATTTTTTACTGAACTCAAACTTTTTAAACCAGAAACTGCTTGTAATGTGGCATAAGAGTGTAATTTACCAACATTGGATGCCAAAAAAAGGGCAATCTGTTTCACCTCTTCTACATTGGTCAATTTATAACGTACTAAGATATCTCTATAGAGGATATCTTTAAATAATGCATGTGCAATTTCTGGGTCTTTCTCTTTTACAACAAGAGGAAATCCTCCATTTTCTAAATAATTACTCAAATCATTTAGCAATAATGAACGTTGTTTTACCGACAGAAGATTGGAAGCATACGATTTCCCAGTCATCCTTAAATATTCAGAGAACGAGAATGGATACAATTCCAATACTCTGTTTCTACCGGTAAGTGAAGATGAAATTTCAGAACTGAGTAATGTAGAATTTGAACCTGTTACAAATACTTTATGATTTTGTTCGTACATCCGATTTACAAATTTTTCCCACCCTGGTATTTCCTGAATTTCGTCAAAGAAAAATATGGGCTCAGTTCTATACGTCTCTAAGTGAATGGTATATATATCGTTCAGTATCGTTGAATAAGAGGTAATACGCTCATCATCAAAGTTGCAATAACAATATTCGTTATCCTTCAAATGCAATGCCTCTTTAATCAAAAACATCAAGGAAGATTTTCCACATCGACGAATACCTGTGATTACAACAATCTGATTGGTTTTTAAATAAACATCTAACGACAAATCTCGCTGAATCAAACCGGATTTGTTTTTAAAAACCTCTTTTTGATCAATAAGAACCTCTTGCAAATCTCTTTTATTCATTTTATTCTGCTTTAATTATGCAGCAAAAATACAATTTTATTCTTTACAAACGAATAATTACATCAATTTTTATTCTTTTTGAATGAATAATAAATGGGTTGAACGCTGCGCTGTTGAAACGCTGCGCTGTTTAAGGTTTAAAGGGTTAAGGGTTAAGGGTTAAGGGTTAAAGTCCGTTGTCTGTTGTCTGTTGACAAAGAAAAGATCCCAGTGATTTTGACTATCAGCTATTTGATTTTTATTTCTGCTTGGATATATAAATGAAATCCGGTTTCATACTTAAACGCACTCATTTCTCCTTTTTTTGAATAGTGAAAATTTGGGTGTTTTTTATTTACAGCATAAGCATGTTTAATATTGAATTCAAAAATAGAATGATTTTCTTTAAAAATTGATATTGTAGATTTAAGTTGATCAATAGCGTCTTGGATCCACTCTTTAGGACTTGTTTTTAATTCAATAAAAATAATGGAAGTGTTCTTGTAATAGGTCAACATTCCATCACATTGACTCAACTCATTTCCATTGTCATCAACTACAATATTATGATCAATAGGCGTAAATAAAACTTCTAAATGGTATGGATTAATAACCTTTGCGATCCATGCATGATCGTTTGTTGAATCAGAATAAGCTAAAGCTCCATCATCACACAATCCAAAGATGTAATCTGTTCTAGTGCTTTCACGAATATATTTTTCATCAAAAAAGTTTATTGATTGCATAAGTCTTCAATTTCGAGTAATTCTTGAAACAATTCATCTGTTTCACGAAGGGAGATATTTAAGTAGTTTTCATCTGAAGGAATATCCATGTAATGATCCAATTTTTTAATCATTCCGTTTTCCATTTCATAAATGGCAATATTGGCAATAGAAACTCGCGATTTACTTGGAACTATGGGCTCTAATTGTTTATTTATTTCCTCATTTTTACAATTAATCTCATTTGCTTTTATAGCTAAAGTGAGATAATTTACAATATAAGGACTGTGAGTTGTTATAATTAAACCGTTCCCATTTTTGGAATTAAAGGCGCTCAACAATTCCATTAAAATATTTTTCTGTGATTTTGGAAATAAATTTTGTTCAGGTTCTTCAACAATATTCCAAAAACAATCATTGTGATATAATGTATTTAATTGAGAAATTAATGAGTTTCTGATATCTTCATTTAAATTTTCATCTAATAAAAGCTGTCTTATCCTTTTTTCTAGTCGAGCACTCATTTCTACACTCGATTTATTATGAGAGCTGTCATCTTTCTCAGAAATACGATTGGATAAAAACCGTGTTACTAAAATCAATGGCACTAAAGATTGAAATCCACTAGCTGCTTCATGTAGTCGGAGTTTAAATCCATCTCCAAGTAACCATGAAACTTTATTTAATTTATCGTACTGAAAAGAGTACCTATCAATAGGCAAACTGACTTTATTACCAATACTTTTTTTTGCCTTTTCATATTCAGTAAGCATTGTGGAAAGAGGATGTGGGAGGTTTTTAATCTTTTCAGCATCCTCGATCACACTTATAAAATTTCTTTCTGCCGGAACATACATAATTTGAGGCATCAAATACTCTTCATTATTATTCAGATGTTCAATGGTTAGTTTTTTTGATTCATATATGAACTTATATTTAGTTCCTTTAAAAATAAGTTTAGTATTCTCCTGAAAATAATTCTGAATATTATGATAGGCACAATGACTATTTACAAATCGATTGTATTGAGAGATCCATTTCTCTTTTACATCACCTCTTATCAATGCTTTTTCCAACCAAGAAAATGAGGATATTAATTTTGCAATCGTACTTTTTCCGGATCCTTGATCTCCACAAAAAATAGTTACTGGAAATATGGGCATCATCCCATCACAATATCCTTCTTTTATCGGCCCAAAATTACTGACAAATATCTCTTTCATATTATTCTATAGGATAAAACCATTTACATTGCAAAAATAACAAAAAAATCATGTTAAAATTATAGAATCGAAATTATATTTTCAAATTAAATCAAGTCAAAAGTTTAACGCTTCGCTGTTTAAGGGTTGAATCGCTGCGCTGTTGAATCGCTTCGCTGTTTATGGGTTTAATCGCTACGCTGTTTAAGGGTCAAAAGTCTAAAGTCAAATGTCGAAAGTCTTTAGACGTTAGACCTTAGACTTTAGACTTAACAGAACCATCCCCACAACAATCCCCACCAAATTCATCGCCAAATTCGCAAGGTTGAACTCTCTGACACCATTGGTGAACCAGTGCTGTAAGAGTTCGATGAGTAAGCCGAAGCCGAAGGAGATGAGGAATAAGTATAGGTAGTTGAGTTTTGGAAAAGTGTACTTGGTGAGCGGTACAAACACTAGAAAAGTGAGAAAATGCCGAAACATCCAAGGTTTCTCTTTACCAATAGCTAAAAATGCTCCCCCATTCGGAATCAAAGCCCAATAGGTGATGATGAGGATGAAGGAGATCCAGATGAGAAGGAGGAGGTGGTGCTTTTTCATTTTTTTTTGACTAGAGACTAGGGACTAGAGACTAGGGACTAGGGAGAAACCTCTTGTCTCTTGTCTCTTGTCTCTTGTCTCTTGTCATTTATATTTTTTTTGTATTTTTGACAGCAATTAACTAAATAATAAACTATTAAAACTATTAAGATGAGAAATTTTGAGAATTTAAGGATCTGGCAGGATTCAAGAGTATTTGTAAATGAAATTTTTAACTTATTTGAAAATTCAAGAGAATTTGGACTGATGGATCAAATTAAACGAGCATCAATTTCAATTATGAATAACATAGCTGAAGGTTCCGAATCCGGAACTGATAATTTGTATTGTAGATATTTGAATATCGCAAAAGGAAGTTGTGCTGAAGTAAAAAGTATGCTTTATATATGTGAAGATCGCAAAATTTGTGATCAAATCAAAGCTGAGAAATTAAGAATTAAGTCCGATCAAATTTCTTCAGGTATTTTCAAATTTCTTAATTATTTAAAAAACCAATCAAAAAACCGATAGTCCCTCTTCTCTAGTCTCTAGTCTCTAGTCCCTAGTCCCTAGTCTCTAGTCTCTTGTCTTTAGTCCTTCGTAATATCCGGGAATGATCACGCTGCTAGGGATATTCACCACGCGGGCTTCGAGCCACTCGGAGTTGGTGAGGTCGGCGCATTGGGTATTTTTGTACATCTCGAGTTTGTTGTTGAGCACCCAGATGGGGCGGGTCATGATGCCGTTGTCGTTGGTTTCGGTGAGGAACTGATCTCTCGCTTCTTTATCTTTCAGGATCACCGCATTAAACCAATAGTTAGAGCGGGCGTGTTCGGGTTCTGTGAAGAAATCGATATCGGGTTGTGATTGGAAGAAGTTGGCGTATTTTTCTGCCAGTTTCCGTTTCTCCTGAACGAAGAACTCACAGTTTTCGATCTGGCCTAACCCTAAAGCGGCGGCCAGGTTGGTGAGGCGGTAATTGTAGCCAGTTATGTCGTGGCGATACTCCCATTTATGGGGTATTTTAGCTGTAGTGGTGATATGTTTTGCCAGTTTTGCGATCTTTTCATCTTGGGTAAGGATCATCCCACCGCCACCAGTTGTGATCAATTTATTTCCATTGAAGCTGAGGCAACTCAATTTTCCCCACAGACCGGTATGTTTGTTTTTGTATAGAGAACCGATACTCTCTGCGGCATCCTCTATAAGGGGGATATTGTATTGTTCGCAGAGGGTAGCGATCTGATCGATCTCGCAGGGGTGACCGAAGGTATGCATAGGGACTACGGCACCGAACCGTTTCCCGGTAAGGGTATTGTAGGAGAACCCATCTGACTTTTTGACGCTGTTATGTTTCAGGAAGTGTTCCAGTTTTTCGGGGCACATGCCCATGGTAGATTTGGAAACATCTATAAAAACGGGTTTTGCGTTTGTGTATGAGATCGCGTTACAAGTAGCCACAAACGAGAGCGGTTGTGTGATCACCTCATCCTCTGGTTTTACGCCAGCGAGGATAAGGCAGATATGGAGTGCGGAGGTACCATTTACGGCAGCCACAGCATATTTACTACCGGTGTAGCCAGCAATAGCATGTTCAAAGCGGTTCACATATTTCCCCACGCTCGATACGAAGTTGGAATCCATCGCATCATTCAAATATCTCCTTTCGTTCCCTACAAAACGGGGGTCATGTAGGGGAATAAAGGAGTTGGGCTCGTTGAAAGTTGTGCGAACGAAGGTAAGAAAGTCTGAGATGTTCATGGGTTTTGTGGTCTTATAAATTCAACAAATAAATAGTCATTTGGTAATTCTTTTAATATAATCATTGTTTTGTTATTAGAATGGGATCGCATCACCATATTATTGTTTTTTGAAATTGTTGATAAACATTTGAATCCAGCACTCCATGCTATGTTGTACATTATTTCGTTCATTACACGACCAATCCCTTTTCCTTCATATTTTTCATCTATCAATCGACCTACAAAACATTTTTTATTCCAGAAGAATCTAAGAAAATAATATCCTACCAGATCTTCATTTTCAAAAACACCCATCATTAAAAATGAAGGATTATTGAGAACATTTACCAGTGATTTGTAATCAAATTTGTGTGGTTTGAAAAATTTTAATCTTTTTTCTTCTTGATTTGAAATAAAATGTTCTAATTTTTTGATGTCTTTATGCTCAAGTTTTTTATAATTGTAAGGTTTAAGATAAAATTCTTGAAGTACATTTTCTGAAATTTTATTAATTCTTTTGAAATAAAGAATTTTAAATAAAAATGCATTTACTAATTCTATACATGACCAAATAAATGGAATTTTATGTTTTATGAAAAGTAAAATTTTAGTTATCATTTGGTAGGTTTATAGTTATTCACAACTGTTCTTCTTTTTCCTGAAGATAACAACGGTATTTCATCAACATACTGTATCTTAAAATTTGCATCAAAACCTAAATGCTTTTTAAACTCGTTAATAAGTTGTTCTTCCTTCAAAAACTCTCCTTCAACGTTAATTTTAAATACATACCTTTTTTGATCCTCCTGAATTAGTTGATACTGATTAATTTCCGTGTATTTCCACATATTTTTATACATAATATATGAAGATACTAAGTTGCCTTGTGTGTCAAACAATTGATCCAGCTTCCTCCCTTCAACTGTAGATAAAAACATTAAACCGGGTCGTTCGTTATCTAGTTCATAGGCTCCTATGTCACCAGTATCATAGCGTATCAATGGCATAGCGTAATTGTATAAGTCGGTTACTACAATTCGACCAAGCTCACCCATTTCAGCTGGGACATCTTCTTCCATTTTTAATATTTCAACAAAATAACTGGCTGAATTCACCAAATATCGACTCTTTCCGTTTGTTTCTTGTTGTGCAATAATTCCATTTTCAAGGTTGGAGTAACGGGCAACAACAGGCGTATTAAAATGCTTTTGCAGTGTTGTTTTGGTGTACTCGTTGAGTGATTCCGACATTGAGATTATTGATAAAACCTTTGTTTTTGGCATTTTATTCATCTTATCTAAATATCTGCACAAAAGTTCTAAAGTTGAAGCATAGCCAAGTATTCCGTAGGTTGATGAATTCGACTCCATCTTTTTTACAATACCATCTATTTGGTGATCATTCAAACTAATTACATCTATAGGAACAATATTTCGTATCCAATACTCAAATGGACTAGTCATTTTTTCCTTCGCCCATATTTTCATATAAATAAGGCGATGACCAATTTGAAATCCGGCAATACTAGCAAAATAGGACGTATCAGCGTAATTTCTAATTTTCTTGGCTTTGTTTTGAAACGTCTTAAACGGGGTACCTGTAGATCCGCTTGTTACTACTAGAAGCAATTCTTTATCTAGAAATTGATTGGATAGAAATAATTGAAAAGATTCTCTAATAATACTTTTATTAATAATAGGGAATTGATCCAATGAATCTACATTGAGTTTCTGATAAAAGGGAGTTGTAGTTAAAGCGTGATGTAATAAATCCTGTAATATTTTATCATTTATTTTTTTATTCTTTTCTGGTTGATTTCCTTCCAATATCATTTTTATCTCAGCAATGTGAGCGCTTATCTCACCTGAACTATCAAACAGTTTAAATGCTTTATTTCTAATGTATTCAAGTAAAGTCATTGTGTCTTATATTTCAGTATTATTACTCTTTGTTATTAAACTACACATTTGAACTGATGTCATAAATTCCACATCCGGCCAACATTGCACAATTTTATTCAGAAGGTTTTTTAAGGTATTCAAACCGTCTTTTCCTGCTTTTGGATTGATGTGTGTACAGAAATTAACCCTATGAGAACTTATTATAGCTGGTTTGCCCCAGCAAAATGCAGTTTCAATTTGTTTCAAAGTATAATTAACCCAATCAATGTTATCATCTGCACCTGGTTCGAAAACAACATTACGATTGATATTCATAATACCATGTGTCAATTGTTTTCCTGTATAATTGAAATGAGTTTTGTACTTACCAAGACCCAAATGTTCTTTTTTAAAAACCGGATTGTCTGAAAACAGAACTCCATTTCGACGTAATGGTTCATGAAGCAATGAACTGGCAGCAGCTCCGGGAGCGTTAAAATGAATGGGCTTGTATCCAAAAACTTCATTAAATGCTTCAATACCTGTGTCTATTATTTCTACAAACTTTTCGTTTTCTTTGATATCCCAGAAGTCAAAGGCTGCCGTATAAGAAATAGTAGAATAACCTGATGATGAAATGGTTGTATAAGAATGGTTTTTAAGCGCAGTTACCAGCTCATAATCTCTTTTCTCCAACTTTTCTTCGAATACTTTCAGGTTCAGGTGCTCCCGACCATGAAACTGCGGCATCATAAACCCTTTTTCTATTCCTTCTTTCCAAAGCGGCCATGCGTTTTTGTAGGCCACAGGTTGATCTGTCTCCAATCTTTCAAACGTTTTAGGAAGCAACTCTCGTCTGTAAAACTTAAAATCTTCTTGAATTATTCGTTCAAAGTCGATATTACAGGGAACAGCAAAAGGGGTGAATACTGCCGGATTTCCGTTTTTGTCCCGTACTGAATCTAGTACATTGTAGAGCATTTCCAGATCTTCGCGGGTTTCCAGCGTATCATAAGCATCAAACCTGCTCAGCACCTTCATTCCAGCCTTATCCAGATTTTCCCGCGCTTCTTTGGACGCTAACCTAACATTACCGTAATCATCCACCGAAAAGACAACTATTTTTCGTTTAGTCCTCCAACCCGGGATATTCTTTACATTATCAACTATATCTTTTTTCAAGCTCATTTTACGTATTCCATTATCGTGTTATAGGCTTGTTCAGGAAGTAAAAACTGTTGAAAATACCGGTGACCTGCTCTACCCATTTCTTCTCTCAGCAACTTATTCCTATAAATTTTATCGAAGTTTTGCTTAAAAGCATCATGATCTCCTGAATACGAATAAAGTCCCGCTCCTGACTCTTCAAGCACCTTGTCAAAATCCGTACAACGGTCGATGGATGCTAATACTGGAATACCTACGTTCAAATAATCTAGTATTTTACTTGGTATATTAGGAATGGTAAAGTCACTGTGTAGACTGATTAATCCTAAATCGCATGTACTGATTAAATCTTGGTAATCTTCTTTCTTTATACTTTTTTGAAAAATAATGTTTCCGATATTTTCTTTGGATGCTTTTTGGGCAATTTTATCCATCTCCACTCCTTCGCCCAACAATAAGAATTTGACTTTTTTGTGTTCCATACAGCGTGTTGCCAATTCGAGTACATTTTCAAGTTGTTGAGGTTTACCCATATTTCCTCCGAAAACGACAATAAAGTTGTCCCCAAGGCCATATTTATCTCTTATGAGTTGTGGTTTAAGATCCGTTGCTGAATATGGTTTTTGAAAGTTACGAAGTATATGTAATTTTTCCGAAGCTAAAGAAGGATTCTGCCTAAGGACATAATCAATGTTCCCCTGTGACATACAACCTATAAAATCAGCCAGTTTATAATATTTTTTTTCAATTGTTCTGAAATATCGGTAATAAAGTCCATCTTTTTTGAAGAAATTAAGATCAACGGCATTTTGTGGAAAAATATCACGTAAAATCAAATAGAATTGTGCATTGTAACGCTTTTTGATTTTCGAAATCAGACCAGCAAAGGTGATAGGTGGTGTTGGCGAAATAATCAAATCAAAACGTTGAGATGGATAAAATTTTCTTAAAGCCGATAAAAAACTTACGGGCATAAGCAAACTCGACAATCCTTTTAGGTATTTCGATACATTTTTGAAAGGTATCGATTTTACTCTTAAAATTTCAATTCCTCTTTCCATGCTTATATGTGTAGAAGCATTACTAGGCGCCAGCACTAACACTTCGTGATTGTTTTTTACAAATTCATCGACCAGTGTGGTGTACATGTTGAAACCTTTGTCCGGATGCGGAAAGGCATACATAACAAATAAAACTTTCATCGGGCTAATTTGCAGTTAATTCTTCGTACAAGCTATAGTAAGCGTCTAACTGTGTATCTATCCCGAAAAGTTCTGCAGCTCTGGTTACACAATTATTTTTGTATTCGGGTTTTCCTTTATCCAGTACCTTTTCGATGGCTTCCAAATAAGCTTTTGCTGTCCTTTCATTTACCACAACTCCGACTTCATCTGTTACTAATTCAGGCAGAGCAGAGGAATTATTCACTACACAGGGTGTGCCACAAGCCATTGCTTCGGCTACTACCATTCCAAATGTTTCGGCTATTGAAGGTGTAACATATACATCTGCCAGATTATATAGACTTGCTAATTCATCTTGATTTTTTGTTCTTGTTATTCCTGTAATGTTTTGTGGCAAATTCTTCAATTGTTTCTCACTTAATCCCACCAGTTTTATTTGCCACTCAGTAGGCATTATATTACTTAATTCTTGAAACAAAGAGTATCCTTTACCATCTGACCATTCATTGGCTACACCCAGTATTACTTTCTTATTATTAAATCCGGAATGTTCCTTAAGGTCATTCTGACTTTTCGATTTAAATATCTCCAGATTAATCCCATTGTAAATAGTATGTACCGGAAATCCCTTCAGAAAAGATTGGGAAACCTGCCCTTCGAGCCATTTCGATACGGTTACAATATGTAGGTTGGGCAACTGATTAAAAATTCGTTTTTTTCGGTTGTAATTTTTTGGGGAATTATCAAAAACAAAACTTTCCGGATACAGAAATTTAAGAGGACAGTGGTTGCATTCAGTTTTCCATTTATCACATCCCACTCTTTCGTAATAACAACAGTGACCAGTATATGCCCAGCAATCGTGTAAAGTCCAAACAACAGGTTTGTTGTATGTTTTCAAAAATTCAAATAGCACATCCACATTCAGATAATACCCATGCAGGTTGTGTAAATGGATAATATCCGGATTTTGTTCTTTAATTCGTGCGATCAATTCTTTGGTAGCACCTGTGGAATGAAATCCTTGTGTATCAAAAATCCGGGTGTTTAGCAGATGCCATGCCTGATCCCTCTTATTACCAATATTTAAAGTATTAGATACACCCGGGTTTGCAGCACGTCCATATGCAACAATGCTCGTGCCGCCAGTGTCAATTACTTTTTTCCCGATTGATTCAGCAATTCGTCCGGTACTACCATAGTTATATACTGAATTTATTTGTAATACCTTCATCGATTGTCAATGGTTTGCTGAATAAATTGCAGGTACATTTCAGCAATTTTCTCAAAATCATAAGTTTCTCGAACCTTGTAAGCCTCTTTTGCTAATTTATCCCGAAGTTGTTTATCACTAATCAATTTTGTTAAAGAAGCAGCGAGTTCATCTACATTACCGGTTTCGACCAACAATCCATTTTTACCATGTTCAATAATATCAGAAGGACCGGCAACACAATTGCTGCTTATACAGGGAAGGGGTACTGACATAGCTTCGAGCAATGCATTAGGAAAACCCTCATAAAAAGAAGGAAGAACGAAAATTTCTGATTCTCCAAGTATATATCTGAAATCCTTCATAAATCCGTGAAATATAACCTTATCACTCAAACCAAGGGCACTTGCTTCAAGTTCAAGATTTGATCTTTCAGGTCCGTCGCCTACCAAATGGAGTGTCCAGTTTTTATCATCAACTTTGGCAAATGCATTTAATAGTATACTATGCCCTTTCTCTTTCGAAAGTCTGCCAACAGAAACAACTTGGTTTTTCTTTTCACTTGGACTTGTTTCAATCACATTTACAGGAGTTGGTATTATACATACTTTATATATACCTGTCTTTGTTTTGATAACTTCTGCTGCAATACTAGTTTGAACTATAACACCTTTAGCATATTTATATGATAATTTACGCATCTTCTCAATAAATTTACCCAGATTAAGAGTTGGCCCCATTAATTCAAAAGGGAAAACAGGTATATTCAGAAATCTAGTTGAAAATAATACATAGGGACTAAACCATTCACCAAAACTTAGAATTACATCGGGGTTAAGTCTTTTTAAGTTTTTACGTAAATAAGGAATTAATTTGAGAGCATAGACAAATCGATTAAACTTTTTTCTTTCAAAATCAGGCCATATAATCTCAATTTTATTTTCTAACTGAAAAAATTGTTTAGTCCTAAATAAATTAATTATTGATACTCCATATCCCTGTTTAGCATAATAATTTGCCAACCCAGTCAGATGTCTCTCCTGACCTCCAGCGACTAAGCCAGCTCCTACAAAACATATTTTTTTCATTTTCAAAACAGTAAATACTTAAGATCCTTTATTTGCTTTTGATAATATCTCCTAATTCAACACTAGTCACAAACTCCACATCCGGCCATTTTTTTAATATTTTTCCAATAAGTTGTTTAAACAATACTAAATTTTTATCACGATTACATTTTTCAATAGATCCCATAAAATTCAACCTGTGTGTTGATATTATGGCAGGTTTTCCCATAATAAATGAATTTTGAATTTGATTTAGACATTTTGAGACATAATCAATTCCAGGATTTTCTGTTGGTTCAAAATTGCAATTTCTAATAAGGTATAATTGATCTAAATTATTTTTTTCACCTGTATAATGAAATATTAATTTTCTTTTCTCACCATCAAATATTGGCATTTTTTGATATTTCATACCTTGAATATACTTTACACCCTGATCATCCAAAACAATGTTGAGACTTTTATCCCAAATGAAGTTATTTGCAATGAAACTCTTTGATTTGTATCCAAATATTTCAGAAAAAAGCTTTAAACCATCTCGAATAATAAATGAATGATATGATATTTCATTTCTTTCTAAACAATCAAAGGATGCCTGGATGTGAATTTTACTAACCCGTTCGATTTCAGGGCCAATACCCCAAAATCCCATTTCAAAAGCCATAAGAAATAGTTCATTCTTTTCCTGTAATAAACTTAGCCATAAATTCACATTTAAATGTTCCCTACCGTGAAATTGAGGGTAAAAGATATTTTCATTTATACCTTGTTTAATTATTTCAAATGCATTTTTATGTTTTGGGTTTCTTTTGAATGTATCAGTGAATGGTTCATAATAATAGTGCTGATACCCAGATGCCTTGATTCTTTCAAAATTAGGGTTAGCTACAACCGTATTGGCTGTAAATACTGGATGATTACCATTTTTATCCCGGAAGCTGGCAAGTATTTCAAATAAAACAATAAGATCCTCATCACTTTCTAGAGAGTCGTATCTATTGTATGGACAATTGTCTGCACGAACACCTGAATGAAGTAAATTATCGTATACTTCCTTTGACGGCATCCTTATACTTCCCCAATCATCACTTTCAATCACAACAATTTTTCGTCGGGTATGCCAGCCGGGAATGTTGAGGAGGGTGTTGGTGAGGGTTTGCTTAAAATTCATGAATTAAAATATCTTTTTTACAAAGTCAATAACCGGAGTTGTATCCTCAACAAACAAAGCCAAAACAGGATTACTAAAGAAAGTGGAGATACCGATAAAATCAAGTCCCATTCTTATCTGAATAATTAGATAAAACAGCAAAAATGGCAGAGTGATAATCTTCCAGATTTGAAGTTTTCGGTCCAGTCTTATTTGGGCCATCATTATTACAAAGACAGAAAACATAAGCATATTAACCAACAGCATAAACCGTCCTCCTGATGGTACATTGGCAGCTATCTGAGCAAAACCGCCTAAAAACAACGCAAAAACATATATTTTATTCACATCCGGAAAACGATTCAGCCACAGTTTTCTGGTAAAATAAACCAGAAAAGTCCACAAATAAAGAATCCATCTGCCGAAAATAGACGAAAATTGAATATGCCAGGTTGTCACTTTCCGGCTTTCCAGTATAGTTTCATAATACGCCTCAGTAGTATAGGCTGAAACACGAGGCTGCAGGAAATCGGGTAAAAAAGAAAGCACTGAACGAACCTGTGATAAATCGAGCTCCCGGATAAACGAGGCTGCGAGAAAGAAAATGAGCCAAACAGTTGTATTACCGGGTACTAACAGATAAACCAGAAAAATAGCGACCGGAAACATAAAAGAAAAGTGAAATAATATAGATGATGCTATCCAAATAATTCCTTTCTTATCTTTGTAAATATAATACCGGAGAACTCCGAAAATAAACACCTGCGCTGCAGTCCACATACGTACTCCGTTGATATTCCAGATAGGATTGACCAGGGCAAATGCAACCATGAAAAGTAATAAAACAAAATCGATTTTTTTTCTTTTGTCAATCTTATCGAACACCATCCAGAGATTCTGCACATAGAACCAACCGAACACGGCTGCAAAAACTGTAAACAACCATCGGGGATTGCCGGTAAAAAAGGCAACGATCCAGGTAACCAACGGCTCGTACAAATCTACTGTGCCTTCATCGGAATAAAACATGGTACTTAAATAGTCAAAACTGTACCAGTCCTGATGCAGATCAATTAAATTTCGGGCATAGCGGGCTGAATCGGCACCACCTTCTCCAAAAGGGTTGGCATAGACAAAAACAAAACCAAAAAAAACACAAAACAACCAAACGACATTTTTGGCATGAGGAGATCTGAATCTTTGCAAAGCGCCAATCAATGCTGCAAAAGGCCAAACTAACCATAAATAAAACCAATTAGAGAATCCGGCAAATTGGTTTTTATTATTTCTATTAATTTGTTTATTTTGCTCCATCTGCTAAGTTCAAAAATGCGTTACATACGTTTTCAATCCGATACCGGTCAATTTCCGGTAATATCATTTTTCCCTTGTAGTTTCCATTCATAAAGCGCCGGTAGTTTTCAGTGTCGGGTTCACGTTTGATATTCAATACTGGTCTATCTATGATTACATAATCTATCAATTTACTGGGGACAGCAGTGCCGGTATTGTTGTCGAAATTCACCAGAAAATCCATACCGGAAAGTTTTTGTAATAATTCCGTACGGGGAATAAAATCACTGACAATCAACTTATCTTTTAATTTGTACTGGTACGATTCCAACAGCGGACGATTGTTTGTATAGATATAAAACCGAAAATCTACTTTCAATGTACAAAGATAATCTAAAAAAGCTCTAGGATCCCGGATGCCCGGAATAAATCCTCCTGCATACGCAAAAGTGGGAATGGAATTCGGGGTAAACGTTTTGTCAGCCTGTACATCCATTTTAAATCCCTGAGGTATAATTTTTATTTTGGAGTGAAATTCAGGGAAATAGGCAGTTCGGGCACTTTCTACAGGGATAGTTACAAAGTCAGCCTTTCGCATAAACCATTTTTCAACCCAGCTCCAGTAAAACCATTTTCGGAATGTGTCTGTGGTACATCCCACATACGGATCACCGCAATCGGCTACCCATGTTTTAGCTATACGTTGGTTTCTTTTCCATGCTTTAGCTACACCCCAATGGATGGGGTAAGGCACGGCTATAGAAATAAGTAAATCGTAATCCCGTTCTTTTTTCAGGGCTTTTACTGTCTGAAATATCAGCTCAATATCAGGATATTCGAATGCTAAATTGAGTAATCTAAAGAAAACTCTGGTTAAGATATAGCCCACTTTGGATGTACCATAATTCGGACTTTTCCAGCGGGGTGTGCCTAAATCTTTTATTTTCAGACTGTGTTCTTGTTCAAAAGCTAAATGAAACTGATCATCTTTCGGAGTCAATACAGTTACATCATGTCCTTGCAGAGCAAATTCTTTGGCCAGTTCTGTTGCCCGAAAAGCACGAGGATGGTTTTGCGGATAAAAACCCTTACAAACAATCAGTATTTTTTTCTTTATCATAATTTTCTGTCAAATATATATAATTCTTTTTCAACCCTCTTCCCATTCATCTTAACAATCCTTGCAGGATTTCCAACGACTGTACAATTATCGGGTATATTTTTTACAACCACTGCACCAGCTCCGATATTTATATTATCTCCAACTGTAATTTTTCCAAGGACTATTGCACCGGTTGCCACTCGTACATTATCACCTATTACAGGTGCATCTTTTCCAATAACTCCGACAGTAGCACATTGATTGATATAGAAGTTTTTTCCAATTGATCTTGCGTTTATATATGTAGAATCACCGTGTACAACGATTAATCCGGGGCCAATCTCCTTTGTCATAATATGTAAAGTAGGATTTGGCTTTAGAATCAAACCTGGCAAATATGAAATTGAACCAAGTCGATAATACACCACATTCCTAAATTCCTTATTTAGCAAAAGTTGTTTAATTATCCCCCCCCATGAATTAACATTTGTTAATCTACTCAAATCTTCATCAATAATACTCTTTTTTGAAGATGACAAATAAGCTCCATACAAAAACAACAATACAGGAGAGTAAACTACAGCTTTTAGAATATTAATCAGTCTCATAAAGTCAATGTAGTTTATAGAGTATTTCAAGTTTTTTCACAATCCTTTCAGCCGCTTTTCCATCCCACAACTCTGGAATTCCTCCTTTTTTCCAATTTCCTGAAAATAGCTTATTTAAAGCAGGTTTGATTGCATTTGGATTGGTTCCAATGAGTTCGTTAGTACCAATAGTACAAGTTTCCGGTCTTTCGGTATTATCCCTTAGGGTTATACAAGGTATTCCCATTACTGTGGTTTCTTCAGTTATACCACCTGAATCGGTTATTACTACTTTAGAATGTCTGACCATATAATTAAATTCCAAATATCCCATTGGTTCAACAATAAATAGATTATCTGCTTGAATTCCTAAATCTGTAAATATCTTTGCTGTTCTTGGGTGAATAGGGAAAATGATGGGCAAACCGTTAACATTATTTACAATCTCAGACATTAATGCTTTGAGCTTTTCAGCTTCATCAACATTAGCCGGACGATGCATCGTTAAAATGATATATTCATTTTCCTTTAAAGATAATTGATCAAATACATCCGGTTTACGGAATCTATCCATATTGGCAAGCAATGTATCAATCATAACATTTCCCACATAGAAAATTTGATCTTCTCTTGCTCCAAAACGTCTTAGATTTTCATTTGCAATTTCTGTTGTGGTAAAATAGTAATCTGCCAAAGAATCAGTAACCATGCGATTGATTTCTTCTGGCATTGTTAAATCCCAACTCCGTATACCCGCTTCTACATGCGCCACTTTTGTATTAAGCTTTTTAGCCACTATGCTACACGCCATAGTGCTCGTCACATCACCCACCACCATTACTAAATCGGTAGGGTAAGCCATAAGCTCTTTTTCAAACGCAACCATTATGGCTGCAGTTTGTTCTGCCTGAGTACCTCCTCCACAGCCCAGATTTACATCCGGAGCAGGAATATTGAGTTCTGTAAAAAATGTATCGCTCATTTTTTGATCATAATGCTGACCGGTATGCACAAGACGATACTGAATATTTCTGCCGTTTTGTTGCGCTTTCTTTATGGCATGTATAATTGGTGCTATCTTCATAAAATTTGGGCGAGCACCAGCGATTAGGGTGAGGTTCATATTGTTATATATTTTTTTCTTACTTTTTCAAATTTTTCTTTAGGGATATATCCATAAAACTCTTCTTTATAGCGCCAAGGTACAAATTTATCTTTATCTAGATATTTAATTATCTTAGCAGGATTACCAGCAATAACACAGAACCCTTCAGGAAAACTTTTAGTGACTACCGACCCTGCACCTACTATTGTCCTTGTTCCTAATTCGACACCCGCTGTTATGACACTATTCATACCAATCCAAGAGTAATCACCAATTTTAATCGGAGCAACATTATACTTGTTCTGGTCATACAGATCATGATTGGCACTTAAAATACCGACATTGGGCCCAAATTGAACGTAATCTCCAATATAAACGGTACCAGCACCTTGAATATAACAACCAGGTCGACTTATTAAAGAATTAATTCCAACAAAAATTTTTGAAATATTTGCAACGGTAGATTTAGGATGTATATACCAATAAGATCTTTTATTTAAAAGAATTTCTATTAAAAATTTTTTATAAGTTAATACTTCTTGTTTAGTCTTTAAATATTTCCTCCATAAATTAAAAAATGGTAGAAAAATTGATAAAGATTTCAAAATTATTTTTTTCATTTTTTTGTAACTAATGGTTTAATTATTGAAGTGTAATCCAACTTCATTTTTTTTGAAATAACGAAAAATAAAATAAAATAGATTGTAAAGCTAATTATTAAAATAAACAGAGGAGAAATGATAAGTACTTTGACAAAAATCAAATATTCAAAAAATAAGATTATTATCGATGGTATTAAAATTTTAAAAATTAGTGTTAATGGGAATAATTTTATTATATTTAAATTGAAAAATTTTGCAACTAATCTTAGCATAAAGTAGATCCTACCTAATTGACAAACTACTGAAACTCCTATTAAAACAAAAGGTGATGAAGTTATTAAAATGCTCAAATATTCTAAAATAATTAATAAAAATGCTCCATACATATGAACATTTGCATAGTATTTTACTTTACCAATATTTATGATTAATGGAGCATAAACGATAAGTGTAAAAAAGTTAACAATTGTCTTTATTCTAAAATAGCCAGTTGATACTCCATATTGTTCACCATAAAGAACAATCATAATTATATCTGCAAAAAATATAGTATAAATTAGTAAAGGATAAATTAGCATTGCTGATTTTTCAAAAACATTCTTCCAAATTGGAAAAATCTCTTTTTGAGGGTCTAATTTTTCATGACTCATTCTTGAAAAAATGGGTGAAAGAACAGTTGCCGTTGCTCCTACTATCATACCAACAAAGGGTAATTCCATAGCACCATTTGAAAATTCTGCAAAAACTTTATTTCCAAAAAAACGACTAATAAAAAATTGATCTGCAGAACTAATTAATACCCCCCACAAACTAGCGTATAATAATGGTAATGAAAATTTAAAAATTTCTTTATAAGAAGTTTCACATGGATCATTACCATTATCTTTAACAGGTAAATATTTAAAATAAAGTGCTAAAATGAAAGAAATGAACGAAGCGATTGTAAACCCAACTAAAGCTTCTTTATAACCCAAATTATAAATGACTACTGGTAAAGCAACACAAAGTAACATTATTAAACGTGTTACTATCGTATAAACTGCCATAAACTTTGTTTTTCTGAAGGTAGATAGAATACCTTCTAACCCCATAGTTGGCAGCATCAATAAAGGCACCAAAGAGAAAATTCTTAGTGCAATTTTTAAATCAGGATTCTTAAGAATTATTGAAATTTGCGGGGCAAAAACAAAAAGTATAACAGAAAATACTGCACCTAAGATAAAAAAAAGATTAGTTATTTTTTTAATTAAATTCTTTGCTTGATTTATCTCTACTCTTGGAAGAAAATATGAAAACGCCTTTGGTAATCCTAAAGTAAACACAGTAAGCAAGGTATGATAAACATATATAACTTGTTTATATGTACCATAATCTGCTTTATCAAAATAACGACTTAAAATCATTGAACTTACAATTCCAAATCCAAATGAGAATAAGCTCCCGATAGCTATCCAAAATGCTTGTTTTGTGTTGTTCGTATTGGACATTTATTTTGTTTTTGAAATGTTGTATAAAAATATAAACTAAGTATAGATAAAATATAAACAAAGTATTTATTTAGAGTTTAAAGGTTAAATCGCTTCGCTGTTTAAAGGTTTAATAGACTAGAGACAAGAGACTAAAGAAGATTGTATTGGAACTATTTAAAAATATAAACAAAGTATCGATTAAATATAAACAAAGTATCTATTTAGGGTTCAAGGTTCATGGTTCAAGAGATTAAAGGCATTTCAACTTTTAAACCCTTCAACAGCGAAGCGTTTCAACCTTTTAACATTTTATAATCTTCCGTCAACAAGATTTTTTGGATAGATATTCTTTACATCGTATAAGACTCCATGTGTTTGTAACATGGAACGAAGATCTAAGGTTAGAAATTCGTTGTGTGCAACTGCTAGGATGATAGTGTCATATTTTTCATGGGGTAGGGTGTTGGTGATACTAACATTGTATTCATGTTGTACCTCCTCTTTTTTTGCCCAAGGATCATATATGGTTATGTTTTTGGTGTAAGGCTCTAAAGTGTGGATAATATCCACTACTTTGGTATTTCTAATATCCGGGCAATTTTCTTTAAAAGTGATCCCTAAAATGAGTATCTTGGAATCTTTTACCAATACACCTTTCAAATTCATCAGCTCAATCACCTTTTTGGCAACATATTCACCCATTCCGTCATTTAAACGTCTTGCATCACACATAATTCTTGGTAGTACACCATAAACCTGAGCTTTTTGAATTAAATAATAGGGATCAACACTAATGCAATGTCCACCCACTAACCCTGGTTTGAGTTTGATGAAATTCCATTTGGATGCAGCCGCTTCAATAGCATCGTTTGTATCAATTCCCATGGCATTAAAGATCTTTGCTAACTCATTCATAAAGGCGATATTCACGTCTCTTTGAGAATTCTCAATAATCTTTGAAGCTTCAGCAACTCTTATAGTGCTTGCTAAGTGGGTTCCATTGATTAGTACTGTATTATATACGTCATCTACTATCTTTGCAATCTCTTCAGTCGAACCAGATGTCACTTTTCTAATCTTCTCCACAGTATGTTCTTTATCGCCCGGGTTGATCCGTTCAGGGCTGTACCCCGCAAAGAAGTCCACATTATATATTAATCCGGAAACACGTTCCACTACGGGCAAGCACTCCTCTTCGGTCACACCAGGATAAACAGTTGATTCATACACTACAATATCCCCCTTTTTGATCACTTTACCCACCGTTTCTGAAGCTTTGTACAAAGGTGTCAAATCTGGGTTGTTGTGTTTATCTACTGGCGTTGGAACTGTTACCACATAGAAGTTGCAATCTCTAATTTGGTTAAGATCAGTAGTACAAATAAAGTTGTGTTTGTCAATCGCTTCCTGTAAGATATCGTTTTCAACTTCCAAAGTATCGTCAAATCCAGCCATCAAACGGTTCACCCGCTCTTGGTTGATATCGTATCCAATGGTTGTAAATTTTGTGGCAAACAATCGTGCTAAAGGCAATCCAACGTAGCCTAATCCGATCACGGCGATTTTAATGGGAATCATGTTTATAATATTCTTTTTTAATGGATCACAGAGTTTCTCAGAGTTATTAAGAGTTTCACAGAGATATTTTTAATAATAAAAGAGAATTAACTCTGTGGAACTCGGTTTTACTCGGTGGTACTCTGTGGTTATTTTTTGAGTTAGCGATTCAACTTTAAACTGAAACCTGAAAGCTGAAAGCTAGAATAGCACGCAGATGACACTGATTAAACAGATTTACACAGATTAGTTATTCACTTTAAATTCAAGTTTACTTTGACAAGTTAATGTTAAATATAGCAAATATTTAATTTTAATAAAATATTAGAGTAATATTGAAATTATTGATTTGATTACTAATTATACATAAAATTATTATTGATTTATCCAAATATCAGTATCATGAATTAACATGTTAGCATGTATGTCTTTTCCATAAACTATATTATTAATAATTTTCCCATTGAAATTTGTAAATTCAAATCTAATATACTCAAACATTACATCTTTTATGTAATCTACAGAGAAAGACATGTAGCCAACAGTTGAGCTGTTTTTTGGGAATAATACTTTATGAATTAAATAATCATTTGAATTAATTTTAAGTTTTTTCTTAACCATAAATCCATTTTCAGGAAAATGAAATTTTAAATCTCTCCAAGCCCAAAGTTTTGTATTTAATTCATCTTTTTTATCAGGAAATTTTATATATACTTTGATATCTTTAATAGAAAAATCAATATTTTTTGAATAAATTGATATTTTTTGGACATAAATTTGTTGATCAATGCTTTCATTTGCAATTTTACCAATTTCAGCATCATTGCTTAATATTTTCAAAAATAATTCTGATTTTTTGAACCAAGAACCAATGATAGGTTGAAACCAAGCTAATGCACCTAGACAGGCAATAATAAAAGAAGTCCAACTTAAAAAACTATTCGTACAATCCATACTTTTTATTCTTAAATTTTTGAGTTATTTCTTTATTCTCCAATGAATAATGTCGTTAAAATTGATTGGAGCTTGTTCTAAATCTAATTCTTTTCTTAAGTCATTCCTTAATAAAACTAATAACTCCCTTGGATCAGTTACTGAATTACAATTCATTTCACTTGCCATTTTTTTTGCTAATTCAATTTGTTTTAGGGTGCCAAAAAGCTGAATGATGCCTAATGCATTTTCTAAATTATGAGTTTGTTCTATCGTTCTTTCATTCTCTCTTCCACAAGCGTTCTCAATGTTTTTATATGCTTCAATTAGATAACTAGTTAAAACCTCTTTCTGTTTTGTTTTAAGGATTTGGATATTTAAAAAGTAATAACTAACAATCCAACCAATTATTACAAATAGAGAAGAGAGAATAATTGTCCAATTAAGTGATGCAATAAATGTACACATTTGTGTTATAGTTTTTTAAAGATTTTCACCATCATCTTTATTATATTCATTGTCGTATAATATCATGATAACATATTTCCCGGAATTCTCACTGATAGTGAACCAAACATTTTTTTTAAAGCAGTTATTGAGTTCTTCTTGAATTTGAGCTAGGATAATGATTAATTGTTTTTTATCCTCTTCATTTAGGGATTCTTTTGCCATAATCAAATCCTTTACACGATTTAGTGAGTCATAATCTGCTGTTTTTTGATAAAAAACTGCTTGATACCGTTTATTATGAATGGACATTTCATAGGAGAGATCCTCATCTTCAGGTATTGAGAGTTCTGAAATATTGGAATTTGAGAGGGCAATATATTTTTTATTATTCTGGAATTGTCGTATGAGATTATTGAATTCAATTCTAATATCAGTTTCATTAACCGGATATTTATAGGCAACTCCTATTCTCCATATTTTATTGTTGTTAGTAACAATCGATAGGTATACATCTTTACCATTAAATTCACCTACCAATAGATCGGTTCCATCTGTAGCAGATGTAAACCCTTTCTCTTTCAATTTCTGGAGCATTTCTGACTTGTACCCATCCACAGGAATGCCTAAAAATTGCGTAACATCTTTCTGTGCAAACAGGGTTATTTGCATGAAAAGTATAATAATAATAAAAACTAAACTTTTAAAATTAATTTTCATAGCTATATATTTAAATTAACAATTACTCAAATAGAGATTAAAATTTATTTAAATCATTGTGTTCCATTGTGCATCCACTGTGTTCCACTGTGAAACTTATTAAGGACAAAGGACGAAGGACGAAGGACAAAGGACAAAGGAATAATGAAAAATTATTTTAATTCGTGAATTCGTGGCTATTTAATAAAAAACTGAAACCTGAAACCTGATAGCTGACAACTGTTAAAAAATCTTTCCGGTGATTTTTAGTAGTTATCGGTGAATAATTATTTTTATTTTAAAATTTTTTAGGTCTAAAGACTAGGGACTAGAGACTAGAGACTAGGGACTTCAGACTTTGGACTTCTTGTGTTTCTGACTTTTTTGATCAGCTTGGTGAAGGTGTATTCATCATACTTTGCTGGATTGGTGGTTTTGTATAACACTTTTCCAATGTTGTAGATTTCAGTTAGTCGAAGATAGAGCGTGTTGAAAATAGTGAGATTATTTTGAACTATGGCAGCTCGTGCTGTTTTGATCTCAAATTGCTTTTGCTTCTTCTCCCCTATTGCAGTTTGTAACTCCTGCAAGTTTTGAAAGATGGTCGCTGGCATCCCCTTTTGTTCAAATGGTGCAGCATGGTGTTGAAGATTGGCACTTAATACCTTGATCCCTTGAAGAATCGATTCAACATCACCATTGTTCAGACTTTTTCTTACTCCTGAAATCCCAAATGCAGCCGGTGTGATCTTAAGCTCTTTTTTCAAAAGCTTGAGATACCCCTCTGTGGTTAAGAGGATCTGTTGCAACTGGATTAATAGTTGATCTATCTCTTGAGTGATCAACTTCAATGCCAACGTTTCATTTTTTGGTTCTAAAACGTTTTCAACTTGTGTGATAAATGATTCTGTTTCTGTGACATATTGCTCATTAAAAATCGTCGAGAAAGCTGAAAAGTCAGCAATGTCACGCTTTAATGAGAATAAAGTGAACTTTGAAATGGGCAATAGCTCTTCATTTTTGCAGCTATATTGTCTGTTTTTGTGGTTCATAAGTTTTGAGAATTAGGATAACTATAATAATACCGGAAAGATTTTTTTTGAGTGAATAGTGAATAGTGAATAGTGAATAGTGAATAGTGAATAGTGAATAGTGAATAGTGAATAGTGAATAGTGAATAGTGAATAGTGAATAGTGAATAGTGAATAGTG
>JBLJBB010000017.1:0-13392 GCA_047638115.1 Bacteroidales bacterium
GACTTCGGTCAAACCCCTTTTCTATTTTTTACTTTTTTTGTCGGTCAGTAGTGATATTTTTTTAACTCTATTGTTCAAATGTATGATTTACAGCGTATAAGAAAGCTTATTAATTGGTATATTTTCCAAGAAATTGGCAAAAATGATGCTGAGATTGCTACTGCATTAGGATATAAACAATCGTCACTTTCTCAGATTTTAAAAGGTAAAGTTCCCATTTCAAAAAAATTTGTTGATAAGCTATGTTTATTAGATAAAAATATAAATAAACTTTGGATTTCTGGGAAAGGTTCTATGCTGAAAAATGAAGCATTATTCTCCGAAAACATCTCCGATTTACCCAATCCGTTCTTAAAAGAGATGGTATTAAAAAGGGTTGGATTGCCTCTTCTCACTGTAGAAGAAGCTACAAAATTCCCCCATATTAGTGAAGATGATCCATTAAACACAGAACAGTTTTATTATATTCCCGATATTGCGAATTTAGGTGCTCATTTTTTGATTAAAATTTCTGGAGATTCCATGTCCCCCAATTTAAACTCAGGAGATCTTTTAGCATGTCGTAAGATAGAAAAAGAGGAGCCCATCTATTGGGGAAAAATCTACTTACTTTCCATATCACAACGTACTCATGTTTGTCGTATTTATCGTGATGAAACCAATCCCAATCAATACCTACTCCATTCCGATAACCAATCCACCTACCCTGCTTTCCCTTGTAAAATAAATCAAATCCACAAAATTTTTAGTGTTGTAGGGGTGGTAAAGGTGATATAGACTACAGACTACAGACTGTTGTCCGTAGTCCGTAGTCCGTAGTCCGTTGTCTGTGCATGTAACTTTTTATTACTTTTGTGACTAATTATCAAAACACATTATCAACAAAAAAAATAAAATTATGATTATTACAACTACAGAAACTGTTCCTAACAAGGTGATTGTTGAATGCTTAGGTGTTGCTAGAGGGAGTACCGTTAGAGCCAGAAATATTGGTACTGATATTTTTGCAGGTTTAAAGAATATTGTGGGTGGAGAGATTGAAGAGTACACCAAACTTCAAGCGCAATCGAGAGAGCAAGCAATGCAAAGAATGGTGCAAGATGCTGAAAGAATGGGTGCAGATGCTATCGTTTGTTTTAGAATTTCAACCTCTATGATTATGCAAGGAGCTTCTGAAATTCTTGCGTATGGTACAGCAGTAAAATTTGCATAATATGAATTTCCTAGGCATCGCATTTATCGGATTGTATGGCTTGTTTATCTTAGTTTGCCTTTTTTTGATTATTTATCTCATTATTAGACGGATAAAAAAGAAAAAAGAGGAGGATTTTGGGGGAAGAGAGAACTAAAGCCACCTCTCTATTAGATAATTCGCAGTTTTTTTATTAAAAATAGTTCCTATTTTTGAAAATATTATTATATTTGCACTCAAATAGGTTTCCTTTTTGCGTGTGAAGTTATAGGGATCTCTTAGAGAATAGCATAAAGTAACCAATTAAAGTAAATTATACATGGATTTTACTTTTTTGATAAAAGGTATAGCAATGGGTTTTTGTGTGTCCGCTCCGGTTGGGCCTATTGGAATATTAATTATCAACAGAACTTTAAACAAAGGATACGTAGCTGGACTAATTTCCGGGTTAGGAGCTACAACAGCCGATGTTGTTTTTGCTTTTGTTGCTGGTCTTGGATTGAATGTTGTGTCTACATTTTTGAATGATTACAAAAACTGGATCCATTTTGTGGGTCTTTTTTTTCTTATCTATATTGGTATTAAAACCATTTTAAAAAAACCATCCAAGGATGAGAACATCATCAATCCAGAATCGAAAGGGTTTTTTAAAGATTATTTCACTACTTTTTTGCTCACCTTTACCAACCCACTCACCATTTTCTTTTTTATCGCTGTATTTGCTGGTTTAGGGATCTCTCATTTAAGTGCTATGGCCGCAATTCCTTTATTGATAGGGGTTATCATTGGTTCTGGTTCTTGGTGGACGTTTCTTTGTGGCATCACCGTTCAGTTAAAAAAGAAGCTCAGTTGTGGTATTTTGGGGAAAATCGACCTCATCTCTGGCATCCTCATCATCGCATTTAGTTTGATCATCGCGATTGATTTGATTATGAAAATGATGTAGGTTTATATTTATAAAACTCTCAAGAATTCTCTTTTAAAGTTTAATAAATTTCTTTGTTTTATGATTATAATTATTCTCAATTCTGATAAAATAGACGCCTGCCTCTAAATTTTTTAAATCAAGTATTGTATTTTTATCAAATATCTGTTTACTAATCAATAATTTTCCATGAATATCAAAAATATCGAGTTTTGATCATCATATTTAGCTAATCCACCCCAAGTACCTATCCATTTTACATTAGAAGTATCTATGGCAATACAAGTGACTTGGTCGTTAGGAATACCAGAATCCCATGTATTATATGTTGTCCAAATAGAACCATCATAAGATTGAAGTCCTCTAGGTCCTGGAATAAAACTAGGATCCATAGTGCATTCCCAAAGAATATTATTTAGATCAAAAATGATATCGGATACACATTCATAAGTTGGATTAAATGTTTCCCAATCTGTACCATCAAATTTATATTTTCCTCCGATCCAAACATCATTATTATAATCACAATAAATGGATTCAAAAAATGAAAATAGAGGTAAAGGAGAATTAGAAGTATCATAACTATTCCAATTTTCACCATCAAAAGACTGAATCTGATCATTAGAAGCAATCCAAACAGTTCCGTTTTGTTGGACAGCAAAACCTCTAATATAATCATCCGTTAATTCTGAATTCTGAGAAGAAAATTGAGTCCAGTTTGTACCATCGAACATCCAAAAGCCACACCCCCAAGTAGTAATCCATATATTTCCATTTTCATCAGCATAGACTTTTTTTATCCAGGGATGACTACTAAAACAAACATCTATAGAATCATACATTGTCCAAGTAATATTATCAAAAGAGGCGATTCCCCCATCAGTTACCATCCATTTTGTTCCATTATTGTCAATGATTAGTGAAGTAATTTCATTTCCCGGAATAAAAGAGTTTGATGTATTAAATATTGTAAAATTTGGAGTTTGTGCAAATGAAAATGAAAAAGCCAAAACAGTACATAGAAAAATAAATATCTGTTTCATAATTTTAAAATTTATATTTTATTAATGATTTAAACACGATTATTGCTTTATTATTAAGTGATTTATTTTAAAACAAAAAAACTAAATCTTTATAAACTTTTGGGAGGAACTCCTGTTTTCACTTATTATTCTTACAAAATAGATTCCTGAATTTAATGAACTTACGTCAACCTCTGTTTCATCAGCAAAAGAAGTTGTTTTTTTTACTATTTTTCCTGAACCATCAATTATGAATATTATCTTATACTTATCATTGTTATAAGTTTTTATATTGATACTGTTACATGTTGGATTTGGAAATAATTGAAATAATGGGAGTTCGAATTGATTGTTTTGAATATTTTCAGTAGTTCCATCACTCCATTTTCTTAAAAACCCAGATTTTCCAACAACATAAGCGGTTCCTGAATTTGGACAATGTAATGAATGTAATTGTTGTGATGTCCATGTTCCATCGTACTCCACAACATTCCAGTTTGCTCCTGCATCAATGGTTTCCACTAAAATTCCATTATATCCACAAATAAATCCTCTGTTTTCAGTTACAAAATCAATGGAGTATAATAATGAGCTTTCATTATTGATAATACTCCAAGTTGCACCACCATCGATTGTTTTTAAAATTATATTGCTTCCTGCAATATACCCAACATTTTCACTAGAAAAATCAATTGTTATTAACCATGAGGTTGCGGGATTTGTTAAAGTAGTCCATGTTGATCCTCCGTTGGTTGTTCTGATGATCACACTATTACTTACTCCTGAATAACCAATAGCAACTCCATTATTTTCATTTGTAAAACAACATTCATTTATTGTGTATGTTGTATTTGTGTTTTGAGGTGTCCACGTTTGTCCTCCATTTGTAGTTTTTAACATAATACCAATTGTTCCACAAACAAATCCAATGTTGGAATTTACAAATTTAATATCATAAAAACTCCCACTAGTAGCATTGTAAATATTTGTCCACGTAAGACCACCATCTGTGGTTTTTTTAATAAATCCAACATTAGTAATTGTGTGACCAATTGCATAACCCAGATTTGGATCAAGAAAATAGGTTCTTCGGAAATATTTATCTGTTCCATTATTGAGAAGAATCCAGCTTTTCCCACCATTTACAGATTTTCTAATTCCAACATTTTGTTCGACTATATAACCGATCTGTGAGTTGGCAAAAAAAACATTTGAAAGTTCATTTCCTGCACTACTTGATAAAATATTCCAATTGAATCCTCCATCAGTAGTTTTGAGGATTATTGAATTTCCGCATGCATACCCAAAATTTTGATTGAAAAATTTCAAATTTGTAATAGTAAATTTTGTAGGATTACTCCATTTTGTCCAACTAATACCTCCATTTATCGTTTTATAAATTGATCCATCCGGAATTCCTCCACCAATATATCCAATTGTTTCACTTGTAAAAAAAACTGAATGTAGATAACTTGATGTAATTTCTGAACTCGTAATCGGAGTCCATGTTTGCCCACCATCAGTCGTTTTAATAATTGTACTATTATCCCCAACAGCAAAACCAATTAATGGACTCACAAAATGTATCGAATATAATGTTGAAGTAACCCCGGAATTAAGGGTTGTCCATGTACTACCTCCATCTGTTGATTTTAATATTGTGCCATTAAAACCACAAATAAAACTTACTGATTCATTTAGAAAAAAGAGATCTATTAACATAGAAGTAGCATTAGTAGAGACATTTGACCAATTTGCTCCATAATTAGTAGTTTTAACTAAACCTCCACTAAAAAGTAAAAAACCATTGGCCGGAGATATAAAGTATATATCTTTAAATACGTTGTTTCCGGTGATATTAATACTTGTCCATGAAACTCCTCCATTTGTTGTTTTTTTTAGAATTCCTGTTTGACTAGCGATGTATCCCGTGTCCTGATCTAAAAAAAAACAAATATTATATATTTCACTATTTGTGTTCATAACCAAATTCCAATTCACACCCCCATCATCTGTTTTATAAACCCCTTTGGATCCCAAAGTATAACCAATGTTTTCAGTAAGAAATTGAATTGAATTCAATCCACCATAAACATGAGGACAAAACCAATTTTGAGCATTTACGAAAATACTTGTTGCAAAAAACAAGAAAAATAGACTTCTTTTCATTTTAATTCGTTTAGGTTTATAATTTTCCTTCAAAATTAACGTGATTCTTAATAAAATTAGTTGTCTTTTTTAAAAAGTGCAACAAATGTAATTCGCTGATTTTCTGAAACATCTGAACATTCTGATCTTTTTTTTAACTTTAAAGAAGAAAAAAGATAATTTACTATATTTGTTTTTCAAATTAAGTAGAAATTAGATGAATAGTATTGCAACATTTATTAATTCCTTTTGTATATTAAATTCACTAATTTTAAGTGGTATTTTATTAACTAATACCAAAAATAATAACAACCTATTGCTTTCAATAATTGTTCTTTTACCCACATTAGCACAAATTTCCAACACAATAATTAACTTAGGAATATTCAAAGCAGCAATTATAATTTTCCCATTACATTTAGGTTTAAATTTTTTATGGAGTCCATTATTTTATTACTATGTGTTAAAAACAATAGGTCAAAAAGATAAGTTATTCTTAAAAGATGCTATTCATCTTATCCCTTTTCTAATTTGTATTATCTATTTAGTACATTTTGGCATGCTTTCATGGAATTCCAAAATTGACTTTTTTGAAGAAATTAGGAATGGTTTTATCCCTTTAGGACTCTCTATTCTAGACATGTTCATGATAGTTCAAATGTTTTTCTATTTTATTATCAGTTATCTTAGAGTAAAAAAATATCAAAAAGATATTGTTCACGTGGGATCAAATATTGAATCTATCAGGTTTAATTGGATTGTTCAATTTATAAAACTTTGTATCATATTATGGATTTTAACCATGTTTCCTTTCTTTTTATTTCCAAAAATAGAAGTTTTTTTATATTTAATGCCTTTAGGATCAGGTATTACATTTATATATATTGTATATCAAAGTTTATCAAATCCCATTGATGATGAAGAAAAAAAGTTGCTAAAATTGGTCCCCGAACTTGGAAATGACAATTCAACAAAAAGATTACAAGAACCGATTCGAGAAGAAATTGAAAATAGAGCTATTTTAATCAAAAAATATTTACAAACACAAAAGCCCTATTTAAATTCTAATGTTAACATAACACGATTTTCAAGTGATTTAAACGAAAATGTTCATAATATCTCCATTACTATCAATCAATATTTTGAAATGACTTTTTTTGATTTAATAAATTTTTATAGGATAGAAGAAGCCAAAACGCTATTAACAAAAGAGAATCTAAAAAACAATACTATTGAAAATATTGCATTTGATGTAGGGTTCAATACTCCTTCTTCATTTTATCGGGCGTTTAAAAAACAAAACAAGATGACACCAAAAGAGTATATTCAAAGAAGTTGATATTTTGTGTTATCTCCTTTGCATTAGGCCGGAAGCGAGAAAGCCCGCAAATGAGAAAGCCGCTGTGATGCAGGGAGTAAAAAAGCGATAGCTTTTAGTAGAGACGCCATGCATGGCGTCTCTACGGTTACGACCATGCAGTCACACGGCTTACGAATGCGGACTTGAAGCTGAAGGCCGACGGCGAGCTTGCGAGCCGGAATGCCCAAAAATTTATTATTAAAATATTATTGTTTTACAAACTTTTGAGTTTGTGTAATTCCTTCATTTTCAATTTGTAAAAAATAAATTCCTGTTGAAATTTTAGAAACATCAATAGCTCCTGTTTCAGAGATCATTTGTGATTGAATCAACTTGCCTGTATAATCAAAAATAGTAACTTTGGTGTTGATTTGTTTTGTTTCAATATTTAGTATATCTTGAACTGGATTTGGATAAATGGTGATATTTTGACCTTGATGATCAGCTATTTGGTTTGTAGCTGGTGTAAGTCTATAGATTGTGCCATCTGCAGGATGTCCATCTAAATAGGTTTCATCATTTGTTAATGCTGGATTTAGAGTTGTTCCACCAATAAGTTCAATAATATAGTTTGATTCTGTTTCAAATGCAATACCTGACATTGATCCCACTTCTCCGTAATAAAAAGTTGAAATATCTGTAATTGAAGAGGATCCATAACGCCATTCTAGGATGTTTGAGCCCTCATATAACCATAATTGTAAGTTAAAAAACATACTATATGGTGTCCCTTCATCATAAGAGCCCACATTTTTCCATTCAATTTTACAAATTCTATTACCAACGTTGCCATCAATAATATAATTAATTGAAGACAATGAAACCTCATCGTCATAACCTCTATCAATTAAATCTGCAGTGTTTACGAAAAGGTAAAAAGCTGTATCAAGAGTATATTCGCTCAATAAAATAGCCCCTAATCCGTCAAAATAAACCATATTGATAGGGAAATTAAACAGTTTAAATGTGAAAGGAAGAGTAATTGAAACTTCTGGATCATCCCAAATATCCCCTTCAGTAAGCGAAATAGGATTCACTAAATTGTTGTAAGTAGCCGTGGCTGTGGTTAAACCATAAAACATGGTTTTGCTTTGGGAAACTTTTCCTTCAAAATTTCTTAAAAAATGATTTTTGGGTGTTTGTCCTGTAACGGAATTTGCAAGTAAGATAACACTTACCAAAATGGTTAATAATTTTTTCATAAATACTATTTTTTAAATGTGATTTTTCTAAATGTGATAACACGAAAACCCAAATTTTGACTAGAGATCTGATTTAAAGTTAACGTTGCAAAGATAAAAAAAAATTGAAACCAAATGAAGAGTTTGCAATTTTGTTAAAAAAATATTCTATATTTGTGGGTTGAAAGATCAAACAACTTATGGGAAATTATTTTTGTGCTATGCGTGATTTCAAAAACAAATATGGTCCCTGGGCATTAGTGGCAGGAGCTTCTGAAGGGCTGGGTTTTTTATGGGGCGCGTATTCCCAATTTGATTGGTTGTATGAGATCAGATGGTACAGTCTGGCGGGTGCATTCACCGGTTTTTGGGGATTAAGCCAGCATATCAACTATATAGGGGAGAATACACACAAAAAGTGCGTTATCGGATCATTCCGTTTATTTATTAATCCTCTTGAGGAAGAATTTTGAACATGGTATGAATTTCAACTTTTTTGTTCACCATTGATAAAACTGGACAAATAGGTTCCATAAGCTGGATCGCTTTTACCATTTCTGCATCCGTAGTATTTGGAGTTTTCATGTGAATCATGATAGTAATCTCTTCAAATCCAGTAGGTTGCTCTTTTCTTCTTTCACCATCTGCTAACATTTCAAAAAAGGTGATCTCTTTTTTCATTTTTCTTAGAATGATAAGTAGGGCCGTTCCCATACAAGAGGTTAAGCTCAATAAAAAGAGTTCCAAGGAGGTGTATCCTAAATTGTCTCCGAAAGGTGGAAAATAGTCAATGGAAACAGGAGGATTTCCCTCCACATTACCTTCAAAATTGACTTTATCGTTCACTAATTTAATAGCGGTTCTAAGGGTTTGAGATTTGTCGATAGCTTTTGCCATAATATTTGTTTTTAAAAATTAATAATCAGAAGAATTAAAGTACAAAAGTACTTCTTTTTTAAATAGCACTTTAGATATTAAAAAAAAGTTCAAAAGGAAATAATAGCTGTATTTGTTCTTTGCGGTCTTTGCGAGAAAAAGCTTTGCGAACTTTGCGAGAAAAAGCTTTGCGAACTTTGCGGTAAAAAAATCTTTGCGTTCTTTGCGAGAAAACCCCTTTTTGCTAAAAAAATTAAACGCAAAGGGCGCAAAGGAAATACGCAAAGATCGCAAAGAATTATTGCTTTACATTTTATCTATCCCTTATTCTTCTATCTAGTAAACCTAATAAATAACTTCAAAAAGAATTAACGGCTGTATTAGTTCTTTGCGTTCTTTGCGAAAAAAAAATCTTTGCGTACTTTGCGGGAAAAATTTATTTAAGAAAAACTTAAACGCAAAGGGCGCTAAGGAGATTCGCAAAGGACGCAAAGAATTTTTGCTTTACATTTTATCTATCCCTTATTCTTCTGTCTAGCAAACTTAATTTAAACTTCAAAAGAAATTAACCCTTGAATCTATTCTTTGCGAACTTTGGGAGAAAAAATCTTTGTGTTCTTTGCGGGAAAAATTTATTTAAGAAAAACTTAAACGCAAAGGGCGCTAAGGAGATTCGCAAACCTTTTTGAGAGTAGTATGGAAAATCTTAATCTAAATCGTGTTCGTAGTCCAGAGGTTCAATATGAATAGTGGTTATGATCCCTTTTAATTTGAAAATCTGAGTTTCAATTTCTGTTGCGATTTGGTGCCCTTTTTCAATGGTAAGATGATTATCCACTTTAATGTGAAAGGTTAACTCTTGATGATTGACATAGTTATGAATATGAAAATGGTGTGGAATCACATCTTTTGGATAACATGTTTTGATGATCTCCATAATCTCCTCTTCAAATTTTTGATCGGGTGTTTCTCCTAAAAGTTTCTTAATTGCTTCCTTTGCGATTTCATAGGTTGCATAGAACAACATAATGGCAATTATGATCCCCAACACACCATCAATCCACCAAAACTGTTTGGCAAAAAGGATCCCAATAAGAACAACCACGGATGATAAAGCATCAGATCTATGGTGCCAGCCATCTGCTTTAACGCTAACATTATCTGTTTTTTTGGCAATATAAAAAGCGTATTGTGCCAGTGCTTCTTTTACAACAATAGAAATAATTGTAACCACAATTGCTAGTGTTCCAAAAGTTGTTGCCTCTCTGTTTACTAACTGAAGAATAGAGTTTTGAACAAAATCGTATGCGATAAGTCCTAAAATAAAAGCAATAAGTAATGCACTGATTTGTTCCCACCTGCCATGACCAAAAGGGTGATCTTTGTCAGGTTTCTTAGAAGATAGTTTAACCCCTATAACCACAACGATCGAGCTCAAAGAGTCCGATAGGGTGTGCCAAGCATCAGCAGTTAAGGCAATGGAGCCGGTAACAATCCCTGCCCAATATTTTAAAATAAATAATACCGAATTAATAATGATGGATACCACACCCTCTGTGTATCCTGCTTTGTTCTTGTCCATAATGATTTTTTAATTATATTTATCTAACTAATTTAGATTAAAACTTTTTTTACTAAGTGAAAGTATCGATTTGTTTAAGAGTACAATCAAAATCTGCTTTTCAGAATCTGTCATTTCTATGGTTAACAACTCTGCTATTTTAGCGTGTATTTCGTTGTGCAACTTGGCTGCCTTTTGGCCTTTATCGGTTAAATGAATGTGTGCCGACCTTCTGTCACTGTCTGAAACCACTTTATAAATAAACTCGTTTTTTTCTAAACGATCAATCATAACAGATATTGATGGTTTGGCAATTTTCATCTTTTCAGCTAATTCAGATAAGCTTGGGTTTTTCAACTCGTTGATACACTCAATACAGGTCAACTGTCGTGATGTTAGTTGCTTTAATTCTGTTTCTTGCCTTAAGTCTTCCTCCATTAATTCACTCGAATGAAGAATAGTATTCAATATTTGTTCTAATGTTTTTTGCATGTCTCAAATTTTATGGTGCAAAAATACAATTTTAATTAGACATATCTAACTATTTTTATAAATTTTACATGATTGATTTTATGCACATTACAGTTCTGTTTATAATTATATGTAAAAATAAGTAGTTTTTTTTGAAGTAAAATTGATAGATATTATAAATATTTGTCATTGATATTGTGTTACAAATTAATGTTTATATTTGCACGTTGTTAACTTAATATTGTAATGTTTTATAAATCTAAATAATTATGAAAAAAACAGTATCCTTTATTCTTTTGTTATTCATCCTAAAGTTAGGATATTCATTTGATTTTTCTTATAACAAACCTATATTTAACAAGTCCGTTCAAATTTTTAATAACACCGTTCCGTTTCAAGATTCAATAAAGTTACTACCAGACAGGTATCTTTTTACGCAAAGAATTTTATGGGGAGAGCGCGGTTTGATGCGTTATTTTAACACTTTTAAGTTATCTCCAACTTCTCGTGATCTTGAAATGAACATCCGATCTGTTATGATTACAACTCACCAATACATTGCTTTTGCTTCATTGGTGGGGATGTTGGGTACGGGAATTGCAGGTCAATATTTATATACGGGACATAGAGAGATCAAAGATTTGCATGAAGGACTTGCTACATTTACAAATATTTCCTATTTTACATCCTTAGGAACTATCTTGTTTGCTCCACCCCCTATGAAAAATCGCGCCAAAGGTTTTACAAAATTCAGAATCCACCGTACTTTATCTATGGTGCATCTTACCAGTATGTTAGCAGTAAATATCTTAAGTGAATTAATTGAAGATTATCCACAACTTAAACCTTATCATCGTGCAGCAGGAATTGCGGCTTTTAGCTCCCTTTTTGTTGCCACAGTAACTATTAAATTATAAAACTATGAAAAAAAGTATTCTATTAACCATTGCTTTGGTTATGTTTGCCTTTATCGTTAAGGCAGATCCTCCTAAAAAAATTAATTTAGCGGTTAAAAATGGGAAATTAACCATTGAAGTGGTTCATCCTGTTAAAAATACAGGAGATCACTATATTGACCAGATCACGGTTTCCATAAATGGAAAAGAGTATAAAGTGATTAAACCGACCAAACAAAATAGTGAAAAATCGGAACAAACAACTGTTGATTTACCCGCAGTAAAAGCAGGAGACCAAATAGAAGTTAAAGCTCGTTGTAATGAATTCGGAACTAAATCCGCCAAAATAAAAATTTAAATTATGGACATTACATTTTATGACATTACCGTTTATCTAGGCATTTTAGGCCTATTGATGATGATTTTCTCTTTTTAACAGGAATGAGAATCTGGAAATCTAAGAAGAGAATGATTTACCACAAAAGAATTGGCATTGTTGGTTTTATAGCTGCCATGATTCATGGTTTTACCATGCTGTATTACTTTTTTTTTTAGTTAATTAACCCAAAAAACAAAACATTATGAAAAAATTATTTTTATTTATCCTATTTTCAATTTTTATTGGCTTTGCTACACAAGCGCACCCTGCTTCAAAAGTAATCGTAACTTATAAAGATGGAAAACTTACTGTTCAAGCGAACCATAAAGTAAAAGACGCTTCTGATCACTACATTAAAGAAGTGGTAATTTTTGTAAATGGAAAAGAGTATAAGACACTTACATTTACTAAACAAGCATCTTTAGAAATGGAAAGTATTGTTGTGGATTTTCCTGATTATAAAGAGGGTGATGTCGTAGAAGTGAAAACTACTTGCAACAAATTTGGTTCCAAAACAGGAAAACTTACGATCAAGAAAAAGTAAGGGATTTCTATGAAGATTGAAATTATTGAAAAATCTTGCATCTCTTGTGGAAAATGTGTAAAGGTTTGTCCTTCAGAGATTTTTCAACAAAAAAATAAAGATATTCCAACCATATCTAAACTAGAATTTTGTATCAAGTGTGGGCATTGTGTGGCAATTTGTCCAACTCAGGCAGTTAATCATGAGGTTTTCCCTTCGGAAAAGATCCATCCTATTGAGTACTCTTTGATACCCACACCTGAACAACTTCAAATGTTGTTGAATGCACGTCGCTCACAAAGAAACTTTACGAAAGATCAAATACCAGAACTCTTTTTAACTCAAATTGTTGATGCCGCGAATCGTGCTCCTACCTCCAGTAATTCTCAAAAGGTTTTCTTTAAGTTAATTACAGATCCTGATCAATTAAAATCTATCTCTGATTTTACCATTAACGGTTTTCAAAAGATGGTAAAAATCCTCACTTTTCCATTGATAAAACCTTTCATCAAATGGTTTTTACCTGATATTGCCAAATATATCCCCTCATTTAAAGAGATGGAAACCGATTATTTGGCAGGAAAAGATATGATCTTACGCGGTGCTACTGCTGTTTTATTGATCTATACTCCCAAAAATCACCTTTTTGGTGCAGCCGATGCCAACTTGGCCTATCAAAATGGATCTTTGATGGCTGAAACGTTAGGAGTGGGTAATTTTTATACTGGTTTTGTAATTAAAGCATTAGATAGAGACTCTAACGGGAAATTTGCTAAATCACTGGGAATCAATGGAAAAATCCATGCTGGATTGGCGATGGGGATGCCCCAATTTAAATATCCTAATTACGTTGATCGA
>JBLJBB010000018.1:0-27633 GCA_047638115.1 Bacteroidales bacterium
ATTATTTATACGTTAATTTTTAATTTTTGTTGCCCTAAAAAAGGGAACCATTATAGATGTTGTAGTTGAATAGTATTTAAACTTTATCCTTTTGCTCATTATTGAACTACTTATCTTTGGTAAAATACATATAGATTGTTCACTTTGAGATGTCTTTTTTAATTGTAATGCTTTTGTATTTGCCGCACTATAGTTGCTGACCAAAACTTCAGCAATACCAGTGGATATTTTAGAGTAACAATTTGGGATCTCTCCCACGAGTGTAGTTTCAAAATCTTCTAATAATGGTAAATTAGAAATTGGACTACAGTTTGTTGAAAAAGAGAAAGTATCTGTATAATGGTTTTGAGTATTGGTGTCGCATAAAGATCTGATTCTAAGTTGATATAACGTCAAAGGTGTGAGGTTGTTCAGCAAATAGTTTGTGTCTGTTACCTGAACAATACTCCAATTGGTATCCGTGTCAGATTTGTATGATATTTCCCATTCTGATTCTAAATTACCAGAATTCCAATTGATGATTGCTGATTGATTCGTAATGTTTGAAATATTTACGGAACTATTTGGTGGAGGAAAACAATAATCGATAGGACCAATAAAGATGTTGTCAATATGTATATTGCCATAATAATCTGGGATGCCTACAAAAATGATATATCTAAAAGTATCTGCAGGTACATTTACGGAATATTCATACCATCCATTTTGATTAACAATTGGGGGTAATGTGATGTGTCTGAAAATTGTAAGAGCTTTAATACCATTATTTGTGTCCAAAGAGGATGAGAAATAGACTTCCAATCTGTTTAGATTTTGACTGCAGGCATTATTTCTGTGCATCCAAAATTTTAATTGATCAAAATGAGTTAAATTTGAGATGGGCATTGTTGCAATGGCAATTCTTTGATTTTGAGAATAATTTAGCGTTCTGATATCTAGCAATTTGTTTCCAAAAATTGGCGTTGTAGGCGGATTGTATCCTGTACTCGAAACGATAGCAGCATTATAGGATAATTGCGTCCAAAATTGAAGAGGGTTCACTGATTCAAAAGATTCAAAAATTGGTGTTATTGAGTCAAAGGTAGTCGGTGTAAATGATTGCAAAGATCCAAACAAACTATTCTGAAAAAGAATAAATGTTGAAATAAGGAATATTAATTTTTTCATTTCAATGACTTATTAAAAATCAATGGCAAATATACAATAAAAGTGGATAACTATACAAAGAATTTTTGTATATTTGCGCCCTCGAATTAAAAATATTAATTATGAAAAAATTATTAGTAATCAGCTTAATTGCATTATTTGCAACAACAAGCTTTAACGCAAATTCACAAGAAATGACACAAGAACAAAGAATTAGTTACGCTCTAGGAGCTAACGTGGGAGAAAGTTTTAAAACCAATGGAATTGTTATCAATTTTGATGCTTTCAAAGAGGGATTCAATGCTGGAATGAATGGGACCAATAAATTTACTCCAGAAGAGATGAATGCTATTTTCCAACAATTAAACGACAGTATTATGGCAAAACAAAATGCAGGTGCAGGTGAAGAGAAAGCTAAAGGACAAAAATTTTTAGCAGAAAACAAAACTAAAGAGGGCGTTATAACTACTCCATCTGGTCTTCAATATAAAGTAATAAAAATGGGAACAGGTGCAAAGCCAACTGCAACAGATAAAGTAAACGTTCATTATCATGGTACAACTATTGATGGTGTTGTATTTGATTCTTCTGTTCAAAGAGGTGAACCAATCTCTTTTCCTCTTAATCAAGTTATTCCAGGTTGGACTGAGGGTGTTCAATTGATGCCAGTAGGTTCAAAATTCATTTTCTACATCCCTTCTGATCTAGCTTATGGCGATAGAGGTGCAGGTCAACAAATTAAACCAGGTGCTACTCTAATTTTTGAAGTGGAACTTATTGCTATCGAAAAATAGTTATTGAAAAACATACTTCGATAAAAAAAAACTACCTCAATTTGGGGTAGTTTTTTTTTGGAAAAAAAGGAGTATTTATCCCAAGTATTCAAAAAAAAATGTGCATCTTTGCATATTCTAATATCAACACAATGAAAGATAAAAAAAATGCAAATCTAGGAAATAGAATTATTGAAGAACTTTCCAAAAATGGAAAAGAAAAGCTTAATTATAAACAAATTGCAGCTAAAGTAGGCGTTTTCGATAAAAATGGGAGAGCACTGGTGCAAAAAATAATCTTTGATTTTATAGAAGCAAAAGTTTTACTTTCTGTAGCCAGAGGAAAATATACCATCAATCCAAAATATCTTACCAAAGAAACAACAGGCAAAAATTTTGTCATTGGAAAAATCCAGATTAACAGAAGTGGATCCGCCTTTGTTGTTACAGATCAAAAAGAGGTAGATGATATTTTTATTCCTGAACAACATCTTTCCAATGCCCTTCACGGTGATATTGTTAAAGTTTTAGTGTTCCCAGCTCGTCAGAATAGAAAACCAGATGGTCAAGTGGTGGAAATAATGGAGAGAAGTCAGAAGCAGATTGTTGGGATTATTCAAATAAATCGCGGCGTGGCATTCTTTATTCCAGATAGTACCTCCTTTAGAAGAGATATCATAATCCCTGGAAGAAAATTGAAAGGTGCCAAAAATGGCGAAAAAGTGGTCGTAACCATTATCGATTGGGAAGCCGGTACACGAAATCCAATCGGTGAAGTGGTTCATATTCTCGGAAAACCTGGCGATAATGAAGTGGAAATGAACTCCATCCTGGCAGAATTCGATTTTCCTCTCTCGTTTCCTGTGGAAGTGGAAAGAGAGTGTGATGCGATCCCCATGACGATCCCTGAAGAGGAGATTCACAAAAGAAGAGATTTCAGAAATGTGATCACGTTTACTATTGACCCTACAGATGCTAAGGATTTTGATGATGCCATCTCTTATGAAAAGCTTGAAAATGGCCTACACAGAGTAGGTGTTCATATTGCGGATGTGTCACATTATGTGCGCCCTCACTCTGCAATTGATAAAGAGGCCTATTTCAGAGCTACCTCGGTCTATTTGGTGGATAGAACCATCCCCATGCTCCCGGAAAAACTCTCCAATAATTTGTGCTCCCTCCGACCATTGGAAGATAAACTTTGCTACAGTGCCGTTTTCGACCTAGATGATAAAGCAAAAGTGCATCATGAGTGGTTTGGAAGAACAGTGATCAACTCCAATAAACGGTTCGATTATGATGAAGCGCAACAGGTGATTGAAACGGGAAAAGGGGATTTTGCGGAGATCGTACTTCAGATTCATCAGTTGTCACAACAATTGAGAAAAGAGCGCTTTGAGAATCATGCCATCAACTTTGAAACCGAAGAGGTGCGCTTTAAATTAGATGAAAATAGTAAGCCCATTGGTGTTTACCTTAAAGTTCAAAGAGAAGCAAACTTTTTGATTGAAGAGATGATGTTGTTAGCCAATAAAAAAGTGGCTGAAAGAGTAGGGAAGAAGGGTGTGAAAAACAAAGAGATTAAAACCTTTATCTATCGTATTCATGATGAACCAATTAATGATAAAGTGGAAAAATTTAAGAGTTTTGTTTCTAAACTTGGTTTTGAACTCAAAAGTGGTTCTCGCAAGCAATTTACAGAATCGCTGAACCAGATGTTTGATAAAGCCAAAGATCGCAATGAGTACAATTTGTTGGGACAACTCTCTATCCGCATGATGGCCAGAGCTATCTATTCTACGGAAAATATTGGGCATTATGGTTTGGCATTTCCTCATTATACGCACTTTACCTCACCAATTCGAAGGTATCCCGATCTGATTGTTCACCGGTTGTTAGATCACTATTTAAAAAATCTACCCTCAGTCAATCAAACCGAATACGAAAACTATTGCAAACATTGTTCTCAGATGGAACAAAAAGCAACTGAAGCAGAAAGAGCATCGATCAAATACAAACAAGCTGAATATCTGGCAGATAAAATAGGTGAAGTTTTTGAAGCTACGGTAAGTGGCATTGCAAAATGGGGCGTTTTTGCAGAACTCAAGGAATCCAAATGTGAGGGGATGATCCCAATGAAAAACTTCTCTGATGACTTTTACTACATCGACGAAGACAACTACACCTTAATTGGGCTCCACAATGGCAATAATATTCGTTTCGGCGACACGATCAAGGTGAAAGTTGTCGAAGTTGACCTCATGAAAAAGATGATGACCTTCTCTCTTGTATAAAGAGGTCAAATGTTAAAGAAATGAGTCTTAAACTTTCACCCTGCACTTTGCACCTTTTTTTTGTATTTTTGCAGAGAATAACTTTTAAATCACTTTTATGGCTTTTAAATTAAAGATTCCGCATACTTTTACAATAGTGTTTGCGATTATTATAGTATGTGCTGTTGCTACATGGATCATTCCTGGAGGGGAATATGCACGAGAGAAAATTATGGTGGATGGTACTGAAAGAAACGTAGTGGATGCATCCTCTTTTCAGAATGTGGATAACGTTCCTCAAACCTGGCAAGTGTTTACCGCTTTTTTTAAAGGTTTTACCAGAACTTCAAATATTATTATTTTTATTTTGATGATTGGGGGCGCTTTTTGGGTTCTTAACTATACCAATGCCATCAATATTGGAATTCAATCTTTTCTGAAAACTACTGATAAATTACAGCATATCAAAATATTACAAAAGATTGGTGTGCATAATATCATTTTAACTCTTGTTATTATTTTGTTTAGTCTTTTTGGTGCCATCTTTGGGATGAGTGAGGAAACCATTGCCTTTATTGTGATTTTTATACCCTTATCTATCTCAATGGGTTACGATTCTGTTGTAGGCGTTTTAATTTGTTATGTTGCTGCACACGTAGGATTTGCAGGAGCTATCTTAAATCCATTTACCATCGGTATTGCTCAAGGATTCTCTGGTTTACCCACCTTTTCAGGGATTGAATATAGAACCATTTGTTGGTTTATATTAACGCTTTTGGTGATTGTTTTTACTCTTATCTATGCACGGAGAGTGAAGAAAAATCCTGAAAAGTCATTTATGTATTCCTTAGATGCTTATTGGAGAGATAAAATCAGCGATATACCTGAACATAAAGAGGTTAAAAAAGCTACAGTAGCAACTTGGTTTGTTTTTGCATTTATCTTTTCAATACTATTATATTGTGCTATAGAATTTCCCATTACCACTATTTCAATTGGTGGGAGTGAATATGATGTAAAATTTTTTCCATTTTTAACGGCATTTTTTATGCCATTAGGTTTCATTACTATTATTAAATCAGTACATAGTTTTATTTTATACATACTCCTTTTAACGATCGTTTTTTTAGTGATTGGTGTATTAGGATACCAGTGGTATGTGATGGAGATTGCTGGTTTGTTTTTTGCCATGGGCTTACTTTGTGGGATCGCATTCAATATGAAATTTGATCTCATAATTCGTGAGTTCTTAGAAGGGTGTAAAGATATCATGAACGCCGCTTTAATTGTAGGAATGGCAGGTGGAATTATTATTATTTTAGAAGATGGAAAAGTGATTGATACCATTTTGTATGCCATTTCTCAATCCATGAGTAACACTGGAAAAGAGGGTTCAGTTGGGGCAATGTATATGATTCAAAATATGTTAAATATTATTATTCCTTCCGGATCTGCTAAAGCTGCACTCACAATTCCCATGATGTCCGAGTTCTCTGATATTATTGGAGTTCACAGACAAATTACTGTGTTAGCTTTTCAGTTTGGAGATGGTTTTACCAATATGATCACCCCAACATCTGGTGTGTTAATAGGAGTGTTAGGAGTGGCTAGAATTCCATACTCAAAATGGGCAAAATTTATATTCCCTTACATTCTAATTCTCATCATCATTGGATTTTTACTGCTATTACCTCCATTGTATATCTCGTTTAACGGTTTTTAATATTTACTATGCTATTAGATAATTTTATCCATTTCTGGACAACCATCTCCTTTTTCCAAATTCTTGAATTTCTGGGCGCATTTATAGGATTTTTCTATTTGTACTATCAATATAAAGCGGATCCCAAATTGTGGTTTTTTGGAGCTATCATGTCGGTGATTTATATTGTTGTATATATCCATTCAAAAGTGTATTTTTGGGCAGGAATTAATATGTATTATCTTGCTATTCAGTTGTATAGTATTTATAATTGGAAAAAGATTAATTCCCAAAGTGATTCAGGTGTTGGGATACGACATTTTCCACTTCAAAAGATTGGATATCTCCTCATTTTTACTGCACTACTTTCTGTGATTTTGAGTATTATTGCTCAAAAATTTACTGATAGCCCTATCCCTATTCCTGAAGGGATCTCTACAGCAATGAGCTTTGTGGCTATGTATCTATTGGCTAAAAAATATATGGAGCATTGGTTGATCTGGATCGTAGTGGATCTGTTTTATATCGTTTACAATGCCTATTTAGGATTATATGGTACCACCATTTTATTTGTGGTTTATACGATCGTTGCCGTTTTTGGATATTTTAAATGGCGGAAACTTTATAATGAAAAATGAAAAAAAAAAAATAAATAGACGAGGGACTAGAGTGAAGAGTAGTGAGGTTTAGTTTTTCTTTGATTCATTTAAAAGTTTTTGGGCGATTTGTAGAAAATCAGCTTCCACACCTAAAATCTGTGCAATTTTGATCGCCTCTTGCGGTACCTCTTCGTTGGCAATTTCAATGAGAGAGTAATCCATAAACTTATTGAGATCGGTTGGATTTATGTTTTCAGGTAGTTCGTTTATTTGTAATCCTTTAACTCTTAATCTTTTACAATTAGATTCAACTCCAGAATAATGGGTGGTCACGATACATAGATTTGAGTATTGATGCATAATATCCAAAAATGCTTTAACAATAATGGTTCCCTCTGTGGGATTAGTCGTTCTGGCCAATTCATCTACAAGAATCAATAATTTTCTTCCTTTCTTAACCTCTTTGATGATCTCATTGATAAACAAAATCTCATAAGCAAAAGAGGATAATCCGCTCATTTCTGAAGATTGGTCACCCACACTGAATAAGATCTCTTCTACCAGTTCTAATTCAGCTTTTTCAGCAGGTACAAAAAATCCCAATTGAAACATCCACTGAGCAAAAGCAACCGATTTAAGAAGAATTGTTTTGCCGGACATGTTCGCACCCGTTATTAAAGTGGGTTGATGTTGTAAATTGATGTTAACAGGTTGAAAATCTTTGTTCTCTTTGGCTAATCTGTTTTTAACTATTGGATGAAATAACCCGTTGTATTTCAATCCATTATTGTTAATTATGGGGCGACAACAATTCCACGCTTTGGCTAATTTTCCTTTGGCAATCCATACATCTAAATGCGCTATATGGTTCAGATTTGATTCTAATATTGGGGTGTATTGTCTTAACGAAATTGAAAGCCGTTTTCTAATTTGATCCTCTATTTGAGAAATATCTAGAAATAGTTGATCTTTAACATTCTGATCTTGAGCTTGATCATATAATTTTCTCTTATCTCTTAATGAATCATCATAGGTTGAGTAAATGTAAAAATGGGGGAGTAGGGTATTTTCAGGATCAAGGATATGAATTACAGGTTTTACACTTTCCAATGTAAACAAGGTACTCGGATTTTGATCTAAAAATGTTTTGATAGCTTGTAAGGTTAGCGCACCTTTTTTAACTTCAAAATAATCAAGATCATCCAGAATCTCACCGTTTTTGAGTCGTTTAAGAGTACCTGAGAAATCTTCTAATGAATGAATAAGAGTATCTAAAGCATTAGTGTTTTCCAAAGAAAAGTACCAATTCTGTACGGTTGTAATATGATCAAACTCTGCATTTAACAGATTTGCTTTGAGGTAGAAAGGAGACGAGTGAAGCACTTTTTCACCTAAATTTGATAATATGGGAGTGTTTTCAAGCAGAAATTTTAAAGCTGGAACTTTTTGAGTGATATTTTTGAAATTCATGAAGTGTTTTATTGAGTATTATTTTCCTAAAAGTCTGAACATATTTTGTTTATAAGCTTCCACACCAGGTTGATCAAAAGGATTGATTTTCAGTAAGTAGCCACCTAAAGCACATGAAAATTCAAAGAAGAAAATAAGTTCCCCTATAGAGTGTTCATTAATTTGAGGAATCACAATTCTAAAGTTAGGTACAAAACCATCTAGGTGTGCTTCTCTAGTTCCTTGTTCTGCTAATTGGTTGATCTCCTGCATAGATCTAAATTGTAAGTAGTTTAACCCATCTAAATCTTCCTTATCATAAGGGATTTCGATATGAGTATTTGACTTTTCAACTGACAAAACAGTTTCGAAGAGGTGTCGTTCCCCCTCTTGAATATATTGTCCTAAAGAGTGTAAATCGGTAGAGAAAATAGCTCCAGCAGGAAAAATCCCTTTGTTCTCCTTACCCTCACTCTCTCCAAACAATTGTTTGAACCACTCAATAAAAAAGAATAATCTCGGCTCATAAGAAACCACCAATTCCACTTTTTTACCTTCGGTATACAGTAAATATCTATGATATGCATATTGCATGGCAATATTGGTATCCAGATCTTTATTTGCAAGTAAATCATCTTTCATGAACTTAGCCCCATGTAGCAATTTTTGGATATCAAATCCAGCAATGGCAATAGGGAGGAGTCCCACAGGAGTAAGCACAGAGTATCGACCTCCAACATCATCTGGAATAACAAAGGTTTGGTACCCATTTTTAAGGGAAAGTTGTTTCAAAGCCCCTTTAGAAGCGTCAGTAATCGCAACGATTCGATCCTTTGCAGCTGAAACCCCATATTTCTTTTCACAATGATCTTTTAGCAATCTAAATGCAATAGCAGGTTCCGTAGTTGTTCCGGATTTTGAAATCACGATGATAGAATAATTTTTATCTTCTAACAATTGTAAAAGATTGTGGTGATAATCTTCACTTATACTGTTTCCAGCATATATTATTTTAGGAGTTGAATTTTGATTATTAAAAGTATGAAATGGATTTTGTAGAGCATCAATCACAGCACGAGCCCCAAGATAAGAACCTCCAATGCCAATAACTACTACAATTTCTGATTGTTTAGATAATCTATCAGCACAATTTTGAATTTCAAGAATCTCATTTGAAGTGATTGATGTGGGTAAATCTAACCAACCTAAAAAGTCATTTCCTTTTCCAGTTTTGTTAATTAATTGATTATATGCATTTTCAATTTCATCAGATTTGATATTGTCCACATTTTTTATAAATGGGATTACGCCATTCAGTTGTAATAAGATATCCATAATACTTTTTTTTTAGTAATCATCCAATTTTTTTTCTTTAGCTTTTTTGATACCCCAATCAAAGATGAGTCCAAATTGAACATTCATGAGGGAACTATTTAGTGGATTAAATACAGCTAAAATATTATCAGTTCCACCATAGAAATGAACTGGACCTAATCGAACACCTACTCCAATACCTAAATTTGCAAAACTATTCTTGGTCATGGTGTATGAAGTAACAACATCAAATACATTCCAAAAGTTTCCATTGTAAGCCACACTAAAAGCTGGGATGAAAGTACTATTAACAATATAACCTCTAAATAGCGCTGAAAAACGGTTAGATGGATTCACTTGGTAATACCCTTCAACACCAATTTTTGTTGTTAACGATGTATAATAGTGAGGTAATTCTTCGATAGTGAATAAACTTTGAAAGAAAGTGTCCATACTTGAAGGTAGGCCAAAAGCTTCAGAAAAAGAAGCTCCATTCATCAAAGCGTCAATGACTTCCTTATTAAGTCCATTAAAAACCACATTTCCTTCGGAATCAATAAACTCACCTTCTTCCAGAGGTTTTGTTTTGATGCTAATAGTACTGGTTTTCCATTTAATAAACCCAATGTCGGTTGCAGAAACAGAAACTCCAAAATTATTATTAAAACGATATAAAACGCCCAAATCAATCCCTGCACCAGAGTTTCCTGTAAGAGATTGTTTTGCTAAATCAAAATAGTCCCCAACATTATTCAGTGAGCTAAAATCTGCAAATTTTATTTGATTATTTTCAACTGTAAAAATGGGAATAGGTGTAGCAAATCTAAGTTCTCCATTATAATTTAATTTCATAGAGTAATCGTCAGGATCAGTATATAGTTTAAAAGATAAGTCAGAAACATTAATATTCATGAATCCATTCAAAAATTTTGGTCTAATCCCAATATAGATTTTATCATTGATCTTATAATGAAGACCCATTGATGTTTCACTGTATAAAGCTGTGTTAAATCTCATATCAATGGAAGCTGGATTGTGTGGTCCAACATAATTCAGATTTCCTAGAGCTAGAAAACCAAAAAGGTCCTGAGAATAATGGTAATTTGCTTCATATTTTATTCTTTGACTAAAAGAAATAAATAAATTTTTAATTCTGAATCCAAATCCGAAAAGTTCCTCATTAATATTAAAAGCAAGAATATTATTTTTCTTACTTAGCGAATTAACAAACTTGTTTACGCTAATAGTTTGTGGAGTTCCATCACTTCCCAGTTCAAAAAGGTTTTTATACTTAAAACCTGAGTTTTGAAAAGAAAGATTAAAATTACTTAAAAATGGGAAGCTCACATATCCATTATAAGGAGTGTAAGAGGCAGGATTGTAATAGTTAGCCATTGGATTAAGCCGACTATAGCGGATGAAATCAGAATTTTGTGCTGTAAGAGCAACAACACAAAAAAATATGGAGATGATTATTGATATCTTTTTCATCTTTGAGTTAATTTAAGGATATTTGATTGTAATTAAAAACAGCTTTTAATCCTAAAGAAGCTTTTAGGTATTGACTAGTATTGAAAATTACTTTTCGATTTTCGGTATCTAATTTTATTTTAAATACTATTTTTTCACATGCTTTAATATTTTCAATTCTATCTCCTGAAATCTGAATCATTTGAGGTGGAGAAGGAACAGGAGAATTGTTAAACGATCCGTAAAGTATTTTAGAATTAGTAAATAAAGAGTCAATAATAGTGTTTGTATTTGTATCTAAAAATAGTACTTGCGTATAAACATTTATTGGTAGTGTACTCTCAAATACAGTTCTGAATGCTAATGTATCAATAAATTTTAGATCAGCCATTGGGATATCTTTCAATAAATCATTCAAATCGAACGGGATTGTATCCGCATAAAATGTATTGGTAATTTTTAAATCTAATGGAATCTCTGCTTTTATTTTCATACTAATTTCTGAATTTTCATCTATTCGAACTACTCCAGCATTAAACCCATTTGGATTTAATATGGCAACGCCACTAAGTTGAATTTTATTATATTCAGTATTTATATTGATATTAGAAAAGGCATTTATTTGATCTGTTTGATAATTAATAGGAGATATAGGAATATTTATATTTGTAGGAGCATTTGTAATGATAGAAGAGTATAAATTATCTCCGGAAAATGCTGCAGTATCTAATTGAATTCTACCATTAATTAGAAAAGAATTTTTAGTTGATATGAAAAGTTTGGGATTGTAAACAGTGATATCAGCTCCATATTGTTCTGAAGAAAGATCAAAATCAAACGATTCATTAAATGGGATCTCATATGAAGCAATTTTTGCATAAACGCTTTTTAAAGAAAAATCATTCAGTGTCATAGAAATGTTAAGATCGTAATGATCTGCAGTTGGAGTAATTCCATTATTCACTACACCCACTTCAACATTAAATTCTCCAGTATTATTTTCTCCAGGTAGAATCGTGTAATTCGCAAGATTAATCGTGTAATTTAGTAAAGTAGGGGAAAAAGTTATAGAAAAATTTTCTCCAGTACTTGTTTTAATATTTGGTGTCGTTAGTTTGCAATAGTATTGTTGTTCCATATTATTCGTTACATTGATAACAATTGTTCCTGTTTTAATGTTAGCACTCATAATTTTCATCAATTCATTATCAAAACTTAAAGGGAAAATATGTTGTTCAATGGATGTAGAATTTGATAATCTGTTGGGATTTATTACATAAGGTGATGAAAAAACCTGATTATCTACTTTTAAAAAATCTGATGCTTTGATTATTTGTTCCTGTTCAAAACTATAAACTATTGATATAGAGCCATCTTGAGCAATTTGCATAATACCTGAGCTGTCAAATTGTTGAATTAAATCTCCAATGGAGTACTTTGCGTTCACAATAGGAATTCCCCATGAAGATGTTCCTTCCAATCCATCCAAATTGCTAAAATTGAATAAATCATCAAATTTTGTGCAACCTCCAAGGATAAGTATTATCATACTTGATCCCAATAAATATTGTTGAAGTTTTCTTTTCATATCATTAAATATTTATCTTATTAATGTAATATTTCCTTTTTTGAGTATTTGTTTATGGTTATTACAAACTCCCTCTAAAAAATAGTCATAAACACCAGCAGGAACATCCTCACCTTTATATGTTCCATCCCAACTTTTAGATAAGTTATTTGTTTCAAATAATAATTCACCTAACCTATTGTAAATTTTTAAAGTAAATGAATCTAAAATTACACTCCTAACATTTAAAACATCATTTAATCCATCATGATTTGGAGTGAATGCATTCGGAACAAAAACATATGGTTCATCACAAATTCTTTCTGTAACAAAAATGGTAACAGTATCCTCTTTAAAACATCCAAAAATATCGGTTACTTTAACAGTATAAAGCGTAGTTATAAGTGGAGATACGTATGTTGAATGATTTGTTGGAGTAGTAACAAATTCTACGGGTGTCCAACTATAAGTATACACATTGTCTGTGAAATTTGTAGATTCAAGTAATGCACTTTCCCCCAAAAAAATATTTGGATTGTTACACCATGCCTCTAATTCAGATATAAATGTACCGGTTTGTTTGGTAACTAATATTGAAAGTGTCGTAGTACAGTTATTGCTATTGGTAATTGTAACAGTAAAAGTAGTTGTTGTCGGTGGGTTTACTAATGGTGCATCCGAATCAGCACCACTGATAATATATTCTAAAGGTGTCCATTGAAATGTACAATTGGGAGATGTTACATTTAAATCAATAACAACATTATCATTAAAACAACTGATAATTGGATTTGGAACTTCATAATTTATTTGTGATTCCACGACGGTAACGAAACCAATTTTTTCACAAGTATTGCTAAATGCTTTAAAATATAAAATAGTTAAGGGTTGTGTTGGTGTGTAATTTAAAGTAGAATCGTTGAAATCAGAATTTAATATTGTAGTAAAAATTGGGGAAGTTGACCAATAGTATTGAAGAGGAACGTTGGAAGTAACGATTGGTGTTATAGTTGCTGTTTCTCCTGGACAAACAACGACTTGAGTTGGTAATGTTATATCAATTACAACCGCAATTATAGTTTGTATTAAAGTATCTTTACATACTCCATTGTCCAGCAATAATTGATACGTAGAAGTAACAGTGGGTGTTATAAATGGATTTGAAATGTTTGGATTGCTTAGGCCGGTTGTAGGGATCCATTGGTATGTAACTTGATCTTGAGCAGCAGGAGGGATCCCAATTTGAACGGATTCTCCTGCACAACTTAATACATCAGGTAGCATTTGTGTGGAATTTGCTAATACAAGTATAGGTTTGACAAGTGTATCAGCAAAATTGCAACTTCCTAAATCGTGAACGATTAAAGTTATATAATATAATCCAGGTTGAGAATATAAATGGTTAGGAGCATATGCATTTGAAGTTGTACCGTCACCAAAATTCCAGTAAAAACTAGTATTTGAGCCAATAATTAAAGATTGATTTACAAAATTTACAGTAGCAGGAGCACATACTGTATTTGGCATGTTAAATTCAGAAACTACAGCAGGGAGATTAAAGTCAATCTTAAAAACAGCTAAGTTGCAATTACTACTATTATTGAAGTTAGAATAGGCCCCAGGGGTTGTAGGAAAATTGTCAGATCCTCCACAACCAGCACAAACGGCCTGGTAAATGCGCCCTTGACGATCAAATCTGCTGGTTCCTCCGTCTACATGTTCAGCATGAGATGGATTAGAGTCACCAAAAAAAGAACCATAAAGTAATGCAGACGCATCATCAGTGATACACAATAAATAGTAATCATTGTTGTCAGTGGTTGTTTGAAAAGCATCAGATGTCATGGGTAATCCAGAGGTTCCTCCAAATCCATTTATGTTGGGACCTCCCCAACCTGATAAGTAAACACGGTTACAAACATCAACCAATAATGCAGTTGGGGAAATGTCAGCTCCTGTTGTCAAATTTCCAAATTCTGTGGACCAAATGATAGAATCCAACATAGGTGTGAATTTTGTAATAAACTGTCCTGCCCCATAATGCCAAATCGCATTTTCAACAAAAGTATTGGCAGGAGCATTGGTTTGTCCAACAATATGAGGGTGATGAAACTTGTCGGTTTTAATCAAATAAGATTGATCATACTCACTACTACCAAAGTAAGTAAACCCAAGTAAAGTGGTTACATCATTACTAAAATGGGCAATATATCCATCAGCACTTCCACCACCAAAAGTAGGTTGAACACCACTGGTAATAGGTGTTAAATTAGGAGAAGTAGTTCCTCCTGTAATATATACAGAGTAATTTTCACCTAAGGATAAGCTATATCCAGCAACTGCAGATGTACCAAGACCACTTAAATAGGTGCTCCAAATAAGATTAGAAAGATTATGATTAAACTTACAAACAACAGCCCCTTGAGTTCCAGTTAATGATGTTTGATAGGCATTGGGAGTCGTAGGAAAATTTGTTGAGAAAGTTGATGATGTAATATATACATTGCTATTCTCGTCTAAAATGATCTCTCCTCGAGCTTCATCGGCATAATTATGTTTCAATATTGAATTGAGATTTAACCCATCATTACCTGTCCCTCCTAAATATGTGGATCCTAATAATTGGGTTCCACTTTGATTGAATTTGACTAAAATGATATCTGATCCATTTGGATATGAATTTGAATTAACAGCACAACTCAAGCCACCATTAAAAGTTGGATCGTAAGCATTATTCGTTATTGGAAAATTTGGAGAACCAGTGGTCCCAAATATATAAAGTTCATTGTTGTTGTTGACAACTAAACTGTGAGGCATCTCTGAATTCATTCCGCCTAAATAGGTAGAATAAATTAAAGTTGTTCCAATATTATTAAATTTTGAAATAGAAATATCACATGTACCCCCGGCATGAGTGGTTTGTATGGCTCCTAACGTAATGGGATATCCTGTTTCTCTAGCAATTCCACCTCCATACATATTTCCATCAAGATCATAAGTTGCAGTAAATCCCCAGTTATCTCCCGATGAACCTGAATAGGTTGAAAAAATTAGAGTGGGATCAATGACTAACACCAAAGAAGGATCATATTCTCCTAAATCAAAAGTCATTATATTTTTCTTTACTGAATAACGACACTCTACACTCTTCCTATCTCCATTTTCTCTGATTTGATAAGCTACAGGCCTCAATTCGGTCACTTCGCCTACAGAGGTTTTTATCAACAAAACCCCATTTTTAATTTCGAGATTCACATCACCATTGTATTGGACTTGGATTTGAGATGGAGAACTTCCAGGAGCCACAATATATTCATACTTTAACAAATTGGATTGATCATAATAGACCAAATCTATCCCTGGATATAAGTTTTTGTAAGTAAGTGTTTTATAAACAGGCACATTAGATGCCCATTTAGTAGGATCATTACCAAGGTAATAGTTGTGATAAAAATCGTGTTTTTCAGAGCCAACAATCTCAACGTTTTGAGAACTGTTTAAAAAATGTACCTGATAAGCGTGTGCTTTGATTGGTTTTACTTCAATTTTGGGATCAAACTTTGCTTTTGAAATCGTTTCCAATCCCTTAGGATCTAATACAAGATGAGTGATACAGTTTTTCTCAAAAAAAAGAGTGCTGTTTTGTACAGATAGTTGAAAAAGTACTTTAGGATCCCATTGATTCAAATTTTGAATAAAACTGATGTTTTTCTGAATGGGTGGATGAGGATCATGAGCAAAGGATGCATTTAAGAAAAATACGCCGATGAGCAATAATATGAGTTTTTTCAAGAAAAACATGTTTGCCAAAATTAGTTAATAATGAGTTTTCCTCCAGCTTTTCCCGTTTTAGTTTCTAATTGAATAAAATAGATCCCTTTTGCATATGAGGATACACTAATAGTTTCCGAAAATTTTCCACCATTATGATTAAAGTTATTTTGATATACTGTTTTCCCAGTCATATCCATAATTTTACAAAGAATATTTTCAGCTGATTCAGTATCGAAACTTAAAGTTACAAAATCTGATGCTGGATTGGGATAGAAATATAAATCATTGAGTTGAGATTGATCATCCACTCCAACAATAGCATAATATTCCAATGCAAAACCTTCTTTTTGCATGAAATTGTCAGATACAAATGTTACTTTAATTTTGGAAAAAGGTGCGTTATTTACAATGCTAAAATTTGGCATATTATACACGTCAAATCTCTTCCAGAATATTGGTGTAGTAGATGTTGCATCATAAACATCAACAAAATCTCCTAAGCCAAGTTCAAATTTTGGAAAAACAAATGCAAAACCAGTTACAAAAGAGGGTTTAATATTCCAACTACATGTTGAACCTGGTTTATAATTGATTTCATCACCACTTCCATCAGAAATTGTGTAATGCACTTGCGTAAATAGATTTGTATTAGCATTACAATAAGCAACTTGTTGATTGGTACTATAACTGATCAAAAATCCTTGGTATTGATGAGTTGGTTTGCTACCATTCGTTGTTGTAAAAGTGATTAATACACTGTCAGCATTGATCGTAGTTGTAGTAGTTGGAGTTGTAGTGCCAGTAAATGTAGCAGCAACTCCACTCTCAACAGTTGGTCCGTTATAAATCGTAACAAAATCTACATCAGGATACACACTTAAACGATCAAATACAAAAGAATAAGTAGAGGCACCAGGTACTGCAATCATCCAACTACAATCAGGATTCACCTGGTATGGTTTGTTGGTAGATCCATCAGTTATATAACCTACACTAGCAGTTTGTCTTTTTTGATCTGCACATAAATTAGGATAATTCGTAGCAGGATACAATTTTTTGACTACTTTAACATCTTGGTTAAAAGTGATTTGGTCATGAATAAAATATCCATCTCCAGATCCACCCCATCCCCAGTTGAAATGGAAGTAATTATCATCACGATATCCATCAGATAAAAATGCATGACCACCACCCGCAGATTGCCCGCTGTAAAGTAATGGTCTTAGTGAATCCAACTCAGCTTTTAATATGGCAACATAAACCTCAGGTTCATTTGCATACTCAGCAGGACCAGTAGTTCTGTTATCTGTACTATATCCAAAATGAGTAACCATTTTTTGAACAGCAACTGGAGTATATGCTCCTGAGCCATCAGCATTATATCCCATTTGACAAGATACACCTACATGATATACTAATTTAGCAATTTCATTTGTGTAATTCATTGGGGCATTTGTCATGGCATCCCAATAATAAGTATGTTGGTTGAAATAAACAGTTTGTCTAGGGTATGGATAAGGAATATAAGAAGCACCACCAACACCCACTTGAGGATGGCGATAGTAATTCATCAATTGAGAACATGCTAAAGCAACACAACCGTTAGGAACTCTATTGTCATAAAATGCACCTGCATTTATATCCCAAGGACAATATGTGTTGTAAAACTTACTTTGATTCCATGTTGTTGTAATTAATGGTCCGACAACAACTGCTTTACTTTCATTAGGTTGAAACACGTTTGCAGTATAATGATTCCATGCATTTTTATTCTTTTCTGGAGCAATTGTTCCTTTTTTTTCGTGTTCAATAATTTGTTTTGAATACCCTTGTAACCAACTTTCCAAAGCGGGATTCATTTCAAAAGTATGATCAAAAGAGAATGCTAAAATTGGATGAGCTATTTTGGATGTTGATACAATCACAAAACCTGTTTCATTAACATCAAAAATGTATAGAACAGGTTCATTTTCATTTTCTAAAGTTTGAAGTAAAGAGATTTTGATAGCTGTATTATCTTTGTATCCACTTTTCTCAATTACAAAATTTTTTGCTACTTGGATTGCAATTTCTTGAGGAATGGAGCCAGCTAAAGATAATGCAAAATTACATAAAACGACTAAAGTTAAAATTGTTTTTTTCATTTATATTTTTTTTTCAAATTTATCATAACAATTCGCAAAGATATGAAAAATATCCACAATCTTCGTATCTTTGCACAAAAATTCCTAAGATGTTGATTCAATATTCCAAAATTTTGGAAAATGCAGTAAATGAGATCTCTAAGTTACCTGGTATAGGTAAACGTTCGGCGTTAAGACTTGCATTGCATATTACAAAAGCAGAACCCAATGATATTATACAACTTACAGATTCTCTTTTAAAACTAAAAAATGATTTGAAGATCTGTAAAATCTGTTATAATCTTTCTGATGACATAGAATGCAATATTTGCTCAAACCATAAACGTGACCACTCTTTAATCTGTGTGGTTCAAGATATTCGCGATGTAATTGCCATTGAAAACACAAATCAGTACCAAGGAGTATATCACGTGCTGGGTGGTGTAATTTCTCCTATGGATGGGATTGGCCCACAACAAATTAAGTTACAAGAGTTGTTTGATCGTGTGGCACAAAATGAGATCAAGGAGGTGGTTATGGCCCTGCCTGCTACTCCAGAAGGGGATACAACCAATTTTTATATTTATAAGAATATTAAAGATAAAGTTTCTATTATTACAACTTTAGCTAGGGGAGTGGGAATAAATGAAGAGTTAGAGTATGCTGATGAGGTTACTTTAGGGCGCTCTTTACTCACACGAACTGATTTTGAAAGGGCTTTTAAATAATTTGGGGGATTATTTTAAACTATCATAAATTTCAAAAAAAAGCTTTTGGTTGGTCTCTTTGGTCCCTTTTTGGTTAATGATTTCGGTATTGATTTGGACCGCTTTTTCAAAATCGATAGTTAAAGCTTCCTCTAAAAAGTTGGTGTCAATATCAGTAACAATTATTCCATTTACGCCATGTTGAATCCATTCGCGGTTTGCTGGCAAATCGATAACAACAGGAATACAACCCAGACTCATCGCTTCCAATAGACTAATAGAGGTAGCATCACTTTTAGGAATTGAGACCCATAAACGGGATTTAGCATACATTTTTGAATTGACGGCAGCATCTACCCATCCAATAAAAGTGACCTTATCGGCAATATTTAACTCTTGGGTTAACAACTTTAAATTGTCCGTTTCAGTTCCAACAGCGCCAACCACCAGTTTCCAATCGGGATGTTGTTGAGAAAAAACATGAAAAGCTTTGATTATGTGATCAATACGATACAAAGGTTTATGTAGTCTGTTTGAGTAAATAATATTCTCTTTATCTACTTCAATATCAAGGATATTGATCCCAAAATTTGCAATGACAGTATGTAACGGTTTGCGAGCCAATTGTTGCATTTTGTCAGCCACAAATTGCGCATCTGTAGAAAACTTATCACAGTTATTTAAAACATATTGCACCATTTTTTTAAAAATATAACCCTTCTTAGGGAGCAGTAACACATCACTTCCCCAAGTAGTTAATACTACAGGAATCTTCTTTTTCGTTTTCTTAAGTGCTCTCAATAACAAAAATGAATAGGTGCTAATTTGTTGAATATGAATTATATCAGGATTTTCTACTTCAATAATTTCTTTATATTCATTGATTGCAGTAGTGTAATTACTCCACTTTTTCAAAGAGGAGTTCACATAATAACAATTGGAGATTTTGGCATCTATAAGTTCATGTTGATCATCTGTAACCATCACAATCTGATCAAAGTAGGATTTAATCAGATGAAAATAATTGTATGTATGCACACAATTAGAGCCAATTAACAAAAGTTTTTTCATTTTTCAATCAATTTTTTGTTCCCAGAAATTTTGATAAACCATGCAATAATAATGATATAATAGGTAGAAGAAAAAATACTTAACAATGTGAATCCCAGAAGTATATTGTGGTTTAATCCTCCAATAATTACAGCCAGAAGATAGAGTGTGTGTCCACAAATACTTAGAAGAAAAGCTGTTTTTTGTTTCTGCACGATGAGAGGAATCTGGGAGATAGGCATGGTTATGAAATTAAAAAAGAGCCAGGGCGCTAAATATCTGCCATAAAATCCAGCCATTCTATAATCTTCTCCTAAGAACCAGGCAAATAGATCATCGCCAAAAAGTGCAACGATTAAAAAAACAGGAAGTGCAATCAATGCCATAGATTTCAAGACCTTAATAACCAGCGCTCTTAAATCGCCTCCATTATGGTAAGTTTCAGTTCCCTTTTGATAGAACACCTGACCTACAGCACTTCCAATCATGGAGGAAGGTGCAAACAAGAGGCGCAAGGTTCTAGAGTGTAGCCCCACATTCTCTTTAATATAAAAATAGGACAACATAAACACCTCTCCACTCTGTTTGAGCACATCAAAAAAGGCGTGAATCGTATTAATTTTTGGAAAATCTTGATATTCAACAGCTACCTCTTTCATCTCCTTTTTAGTAATCAAGGAGAGTTTATCTTTATCTTTTTTCAGAAACGCAAACATCAAAACGAAACTTCCAAAAAGGTACCCCAGAAACTGGCCCATCACCAAACCAAGCGCTTTAAAAGAGAGGGCAAGGTTAACAGTCACATTGGAAACACTTTGTGTAGTTTTAGAGAACATTACATTTTTAAATCTTTTCTTTCTGGAGTTCCAGTAATTAAAGATTTGGTACCAAGCAACAGAGAGAACTGATAATGGCACGAGATATAAGTAGGATGAAACATCCTCATTGTTTAAAATCTTACAAATTTTAGCATTAAAAAGGAGCACCACAAGAAAAGCGAGAGCACTCACTGCAAAACTGATTAAGACAGACAAACCCAACACATTAGCCGCTTTTCTGTCCTCTTTAGGGAGCATAATGGCTAGTTCATAGCGGGCAGTAGCAACAATTGAGAATAGATTCGCGATGGAGAGGTAAACAGCCAAGACAGCAAAGTCAGCCGGAGAGTAGAGCCGTGCTAAGATTGGTTCTGCAAGGAAAGGGATCGCTTGTGCAATAACATTCCCTGAAAAAATAGTGAATGAATTACGTGCAAATTCTGATGAGAACTTCGATTTCAAGCGTGTTGACATATCAGATTAATCTTTTTCGTAATAGCTTTTCTTAAGTTCAGGATGTTTCTGAAGAAAAATGTTGTCAATTTTTTTTGTTGTACCGACTACTTTAGCCGGGTTGCCTGAGATTATTGAGTAGTCTGGAAAGTGCCCGCTCACTTTGCTAAAAGCAGAAATAGTGCACCCTTTCCCAATGTCAGTTCCTGGAAGAATTAAAGAGTGTGGCCCTATGAAAGTGTATGCACCAATTTTTATGGATCCTTTAACATAGCCAATATCCTTAGTTGTTTTCCGATACTCTTTCCCATATAATCTTACAGCATTATGGCTAGAATGAGAAGTAATACTTACATAATTTGTAATTTGTACCCCTTCTTCAATAGTAATTCCATTACTTGCTTCAATGAAATTAAAATGGCCAATAAAAACATTATCAGAAATATCAAGTGTTTCTGGAGAAATTATAGCGGTTGAAGAACTGATTCTAGTGTCTTTCAAATATTTTCCATCAGATCTTCTATATCCATAAATGATAATAGGTTTACTAAGAGAGGCAAATAGTTTAAGTATCCTATACTTAAACGAATTCAGCAGTTTTCTCATTTTTTAAAAAATTTAGGTACCCTTTTATGTATATATTTTTTCAGATAATAAAGATCAGTTTCTGTTTTATATTGTGCGTAGTAGGATCCCATTAATAGGAAGAATAATGGTGCTAATGTGGTATTTGAGAGTGGCACATTTGTTAAAGATGAGATCATAAAAAGGAGAATAAGCATAAGAATATTTTTGGCTTCAATATCACCTCTGGCATTTTTTAAAATATTTCTGATTGGAATCAAGTAAATGAATAGAAATACTATGATTCCCACTAATCCATATCGCCAAATAACGAGAACATATTCATTTTCAGAATAAAGCTTTTGTTCATAAAAATGATTTTTTTGAGGTCCATGTCCGAAAATGGGCTTATGCACCGATTCACCTAAAAGATTTTTCCAAATTTCAACTCTTTTTTGCCAAGAAGTTCCTTGAAAACCCTCTTCATTAAAAAGAGACATGATATAATCTTTCTTTTGTTTTTTTTGAGTTAAAAAATCTAACTGTAAATAACTAGAAAATGCACTTAAATTGAAAAATAATACCAAAAATAATGTTACAAAAGTAGAATGTAAGGCAATTTTCCACCATTTCCACTTGATTAAGATGAAGTTAAATATAAAGATAACTGCAAAGGCAATGATTCCTGTTCGAGATTGGCAAGCTGAAACAGCAATCACAGACAGATAGAAAAAGATCATCTCTTTGGTAGTCCACCCTTTTTTAGGTAAATAAAAAATAAAAAAGATTATAAATAAAATGGCATTATTATTTGGATTTCCAATTACGCCTAACATCCTCTTCGTTGCAGGTTCTCCAATTGAATTGTACCCAAACGTCAATAAATGAATACTATGATCACCACAAAAATAGGGCATAATGACTTCATTAAACCCAAAAATATCATGGTAATGCAATAGATTAAAGAGTAATAATAGAATAAATGCAATATCAAATGCGATTCTTTTAATTTTTGGCTGATAAATCTCTTTAAATACAATAAAAACTGCAATATATTTTAGGATATCATAAACTTCAAAAAAATCATTAAATGAATTTTTTTTTGAATTAAAGAGTATACTAACAATGATTACTCCTACAAAGAGTATAAGATTTCTTACATATGCCAATTTGAAAACATCTCTTTTTTTCCAAATGATCCAAGACACCATAAAGGGAAAGAAAAAATCAATAATTTGAAATTTAAATGAGATTCCCGGGAGATTAAAAGGGGGTACAAAAAGGAGTGCAAGAATGAAAGCAAAGAAAAATATTTTGCTATATAAGCTTTGGTCAGTTTTTTTAGTTGTAGTTTCCATTTATTACAAAAAATGCATCTTCATGAAGTGAATAATGAAGATGCAAAGATAATTTAATTTTATGAATTGTTTGTTATAATAAATATCAATTAGGAATTATGTGAAAATCCCTCTTCACCAAATTGTTCCATCGCATATTTTTTGTCGATAGCAATTTTTTTTAAGTTAGCTGATGGAAATTCAAACATCGCATTGGTCATGATTCTCTCCATAACCGAACGAAGTCCTCTGGCTCCTAATTTTAATTCAATCGTTTTATCAACAATATAGTCAATTGCATCATCAGTAAATGTGAGCTTGATATTATCAAAATCAAAAAGATGCTCATATTGTTTGATTAGTGCATTTTTTGGTTCTTTTAGAATTCTAATCAAAGCATCTCTATCCAAAGTAGACATATACGTAGTAACAGGAAATCTACCACATAGCTCAGGAATCAATCCAAACGATTTTAAGTCTTGAGCAGTGAGGTATTGTAACATGTTGTTCTTGTCTAAAACTTTGTTTTTTTGGTTATAACCAATCACATTAGTGTTGAGTCTTTCAGCAATAATTTTATCTATGCTATTAAATGCTCCACTTCCAATGAATAAAATATTTTGTGTATTTACAACAATAAATTTTTGTTCAGGATGTTTTCTACCTCCTTCTGGTGGAACATTTACATGAGCACCTTCGAGTAGTTTAAGTAAGGATTGTTGTACTCCTTCGCCTGAAACATCTCTGGTTATTGAAGGATTATCACCCCCTTTGCGTGCTACTTTATCAATTTCATCGATAAAAACGATCCCTCTTTCCGCGCGTGCCACGTCATAATCGGCCGCTTGAAGAAGTCGCGTAAGGATACTTTCCACATCTTCTCCAACATAACCTGCCTCAGTGAAAACGGTAGCATCAGCGATACAGAAAGGGACATCCAACAATTTCGCAATTGTGCGAGCTATCAAAGTTTTCCCAGTTCCAGTATCTCCGACTAAAATGATATTTGATTTGTCAATTTCAATCTCTTTTTGTTCTTTCTGAGTGTGAAGAAGTCTTTTATAGTGATTATAAACAGCGACTGAGATCACTCTTTTAGCATCATCTTGTCCGATAACATATTCATCCAGCTTCGCTTTTATCTCTTTAGGTTTAAGGAGATTTAGCGTAAAGGCATCTTGTTTCTTTTTAACACTGGTTTGGTGCTCTCGAACAATGCTCATAGCAGCAGTTGCACAATCTTCACAGATTGAAGCATCATAGCCATGAATTAAGAGATCTTTGGCACTAACTTGTTTTCCACAAAAACTACATTTATTTTGCGTACTTTTTGCCATTATCTTTTCTCTTGTTTTAAAACATCATCAATCATGCCATAATCTTTCGCTTCAGCGGCAATCATCCAGTAGTCGCGGTCACTATCTTTCCATACTTGTTCAAAATCTTTTCCAGAATGGTGAGCAATGATTTCATACAACTCTTTTTTCAATTTTTGAATCTCTCTTGCAGTGATCTCAATATCAGAAGCTTGACCTTCAGCACCACCCATTGGTTGATGAATCATCACTCTGGAGTGAGGTAATGCAAATCTTTTTCCTTTTGTTCCAGCACATAGAAGAACTGAGGCCATTGAGGCAGCCATCCCTGTACAGATCGTTGAAATATCTGGTTTTAGATATTGCATAGTATCATAAATACCTAAGCCAGCATAAACGCTACCCCCAGGAGAGTTCAAATAGATTTGAATATCTCTTTCAGAATCTTGAGATTCTAAAAATAGAAGTTGCGCTTGAATAATATTTGCAACATCGTCATAAATGGGAACACCTAAGAAGATAATTCTATCTTTCATCAATCGTGAGAAAACGTCCAACTGTGTAATATTCATGGGGCGCTCTTCGATGATATATGGGGTGATATACCCTTTAGCGATAGATTCAAATCTTTGCAATTTCATGCTGCTTATACCGCGATGTTTAAGCGCATAATTTCTGAATTCATTACTATTCATTTTCTTTCTTTTTTGTTGTTTTCTTGGTTTTTGGTTTTTCAGCTTCCTCAGTAACCTCTTCTACTTTCGTAGTTTTTTTCACTTTTTTTGGTTTCTCATCAGCAACAGGAAGTTCACCAGTCATATAATTGATAAACGCTTGAATGTCTCCCGATAGTTCTTCAACATTCAATTTATTGTGAAGGACAACCATCATTTTTTCATCAAATAGTTGATCATAAAGTCCTTTCAATTGTTTTTTATCTTTCATTTGCTCTTTTACAAGTTCATTTAAACGCTCAGCCACATCCTCTTGGTTGAAGTTTTTGAAGTAGTTTTCGTAGTAGAAATTGCGAATATATTGTTCAACATCTTCTGTTGATACTTGGATGTTCTCCATTTGAGAGATTTTGTTTTCAATTAACTGCCATTTAAATGAAGATAAATATTTTGGAAATTCCTCTTCTAATTTTTCAGCAGTGATTGGCTCTGTACTATGTTTAAGAACATATCTTTTGATAAAATCTTCAGGAAGATCCATTTTAGTATTCTCAATAATCAATGTAACAGCATCATTCATAAATTTACGGTCAGTTTCTTGTTTCCATTGAGCCGTAATTTGATTGGATGCGTAAGCTCTTAATTCATCAATGGTAGTGATTGAACCATCTGGAAACGCTTTAGCATAAAATTCATCATTCATTTCAGCCATCTCAACGCGACCAATAGAAACGATTTCAACGTTTGAAGTATATGAATCTTCAGGATTGAAAGTCTCTTCAGTTAATTTGAGGGCTTTTTTGAAAATATCCACAGAAGTAAAAGCATCTTTTAGGGCAACGTTTTCAATCACTTCGTTAAGTTTTTTACCTAAGAAGATATTTTTTCCCTCTTCAGTAAGATCAGCAACGAACAAACTACCATTTTTATCTTCCATTTTGATATTTACAAAATCTTCATTTCCAATAGTTTCTGGATTTGAATACTCTCCATGTCTTCTACGAATTTGAGAAACATACTCATCAATTTGATTTTCATCAGCTAAAACTTGGAATGTTTTAAGAACTGGATATGAAGCGAAATCGATTTCAAACTGAGGTTGAAGTGCAAATTCGAAAGTGAATGTAAAATTTTCATTATTTTCGAAATCTACTGTCGATTTTTCATCAACAAGCATTGGTTCGAACATGATGTCTAATTTATGCTCTTCAAAGTATCCATAAAGTTTATTTCCAGCGAGTTTATTCACTTCGTCAGAGATCAAAGGTTTCTCATATAATCTTTTGATCATACCCATTGGAGCATTTCCAACTCTAAAACCTGGAACTTGTGCAGTTCTACGTTGTTTTTTTAAACCATTTTCAACTTCAGTTGCATAATCTTCTTTAGCGATTTCAATCACAATCTCTTGAACAAGAGCATCACTCATTTCGTGTTTAACATTCATTATAATATATTTTTACGTTTTAATTTTAATAATTTTTATTGGGGTGCAAAAGTACGAAATAAAATTGAAACCTTTACACGTAATTTTAAGTCTATTATATCAATAATCGTGCCGTACTTATAAGGCGAAGGGCGAAGGGCTAAGGGCCAAGGGCTAATGGCGAAGGGCTAATGGCAAAGGGCTAAAGTAAAATACAGTACACTACATATTACCTTAAAATATTAAAATTCAAATACTTTAGACTTTTGGCAATTTTCTACTTTTAATTCTTAACTCTTATCTCTTAACTTTTTTGGGCATTCCCCCTCGCTTCGCTCGGGGTCGGGCTTGTTCCGGGGTGCGCTTCGCTCCCGTACTCCATTCCGCTACGCTCCATTCCGTACCGGCTTCGCCGCCCTCCACATCCCTAATGCGCAAAACCGCAAGCGGTTTTTTAGTGAATAACGAATAGTGAATAGTGAATAATTTTTGCTCCGTAGGAGCGTTATATTTGTAGCAAACAATTAACCACTAAAGACTACTCGCTGAAGCGCAGCGTTATATTTGTTAAACCTATCAATTGCTATGTACTTTAGTGCATGGCAATGATGTAAAATGATTTAACCACAGAGTATCTAAATCAGAAAGCTGATAGCTGACAGCTTAAAAAGATTGGGATCGCTGGCAATCAAACCAAAGTCTATACTTTGTATGGTGATTTTGATTGATTACGAACGTTTTTCAAAACAGCTCATTCGAAACAGTTGATCAGCAAAACAATAAAAAATGAAACACCATACAACAGTTAGAATTGTGTATCCATCTCTTTCTTCGTTATCCTGCTCTTGAATTAAAGTCTAATAGTTGTATGATGAAAATTGGTGTTTTTGTAAATAAAATAAAAACGCCATATTCAATGGAATGAAAAACAGTACAATAAAATTTTATTTACCATACAAGTTATAGACTTAATTTTTTTTAATTTTTTATGTCTTGCTGTATTAGTCATAATTAAAACTATTTAAAACCGCTTGCGGTTTTGCGCGTTAGGGATTTGAAGGGCGGCGAAGCCGGTACGAGCTGGAACGAGCGCCGCAA
>JBLJBB010000019.1:0-2731 GCA_047638115.1 Bacteroidales bacterium
GGTCGATTGTGCATTTCCAACATATCCAGCATATAGAAGGCTACAACGCTCCCATTAGCTATTTTAATAATCATATTGTGAGAATAAACAAAAAAGATGAAATAACTATTCAAGATTTGACTGTTGATGATCATTTGAAGGCCGATTTGGAGGGTGCACTGGATGGCACGGCAGTCGATATTCGCTACAGTTCAGGAAACAAATTTATCTTATTTTTTTATGGAAACGAAATGAAGTTGCTTGAAGTTGAAGTTAACAAATTTATTTAAATACAATAAGATATAAATTTTAGTGCTAATAAAGGGCATAGTAATAAATTACAACGGGTTCTGTTTTGAGGTGTAAAATATAAAGGCTGCGGCAAAATTTATAGTTGCTGTTTATTATCCACCAGGATAACAATTAAATGCAACACCTTGTCAAGCAGACCGGCTATACCTTTGCCAAATTAGTAACCCGAAATTAATCTTCACTAATTATTGAAAATTAGAATAAAGATGGAATTCAAATTATAAATGCGCCTTAATAAAGGGGGATTCGAAATGGATAATAGAACACCTGTAAAAGAGCATATAAAAAAAACCAAGAAATACGTACTCATAGGGTTTGTATTAGTTTTAATTTTAGCAGCAATATTTTATAAAGTCGGATATCTCCCCATAGTGGGTGAATTAATTGCAAACAAAAAAATAGAGCTTTACAAATCAGAAATTTATGAATCAAATGACATTGAAAATACAAAATATAACCTTAAAAGCGGGATGTATGAAACCATAGATAATAAGAACAAGGAATATCCCATAAGCTATAGTTTGATCCATAATGGTATTTGGGATACGCATCAAATAGACATATGGCAGAATCAACTGCTCTTGGATTTTGAAAAGGTTAAATCACAGATGCCTAAATATGTTGCATTAAATCCACCTTCAATCGTGGGATTCGTTAATGCAAATGATCATTCAATTAAAATACAAATGTTGTATCTTTCTATTTATAATGAGGAGCAGCTTACAGTTGAGGAAAGCGAGAAAAAGGCTGCTGAATTCACAATGTACACTATTGATTCATTGGGAAAACCCTACACCATTACAGGAGTACAGATATGGTACTATGACAGAAATGGCGGTTATACAATTGAAAAGTTAAGAAATACAAATCCACTCAATTATGATTTTCTTTTAAAAAATACCAGAAAAATAGATAAGTTGGGTGAAAATGAACTGAAGTGGATATCAGAATTACAATAAAAAATATTCCTGCCAAAAGCAAAATAATTATTTGGCTAACAAATTAAAACTAATTATTTAGAAAAAGGTAGCCGCGCTCAACCAAGAGCAGATATCTTTTTGGCTTACTAATTTACTAAATATCAACTAAAAATTGTGTCACAGCCTTAAAAATAATAAATAATTTATTTTAAGCATGCTTGAAACCGAGGAGGGGATAGCGTCCCCGGAAATAAGGTGGTATTTATGGCGTTTATTAAAAAATATTTTAATCTATTTAGTAAAGATATTAAGATGCCATGGCTTTTATTTATCCTTTACTTTTTAATCGTTGTTTTTTTTGAATCATTTATGAACTATTATACTTACTTATTTCCATTTGATGCAAGTATTTTAGAGCTCCTTTTTACTCCACTAAGCCTTTTTTTCTTTGGTATAGTTTTAACCTATTATAAAGACAATAAATATCTATTTAGCCAGGAGAATAATAAAATAATATTCATTAGAAGTATGTTTGCTATTGCTGGAGGAATATTCATGTGCCGACTTATTATTTATTTTCTAATAAAATAAGTTTATCTTTTTTAAAACTAGGATACTTCACAGGCTTCAATCCTGGTGGTTTTAAGTTAATAACTGTATTGTTTAAATTAATGTAACCAATAAGTATAGGCGCTAGAAATGATAAAATAAGTTAACATCCCAGCTAAAAAAATCAACAATTTATTCAACATATTACTTCTCCTCATTTCATTTCACCATTCCTCATATATACGACCGCTAATTTACCAATGTATATATTTTAGCATCTCCATCATTTGAACGGCAAGAAAAAATACTCAAATGTTTTACATGGGCTGGATAGCTTTAACTGGACCAGTAAGAGTCCTTGCAATCAAATGGGTTAATCCCATATACAGAACGTTACTTACGATGGTGTGAGAGGTCGGTCGTCCAACTAATGGGTGACCTCCTACCGATTTGAATTAGGAGTTTGGAAATGAAAAAAACAAACAAACGCAAGATTACCATAGGAGCTATCGCGATAGCACTGATTCTTATACTAACCTTTATTCCAAAGCCAGTCTATATCGAGTTTGGGGAACTAAAACAACCCAATGAACTAAATCTGATGTTTCAAGATATACCGATAACAAATATTAAAGTTGATGCAATAGGGTTAAACGAGTCGGGGGGAGGCATCGTTGATAACTTAGATGACATTGTACTCTTGTTAAAGGATATTGAATTAGAATCGGGTAGAAATATTATTGGAATAGAAGCAATGGAGTTTAATGTATCTGGAATTGATTTGATTTATTTATTAGCTCATAAAAAGAATTATGATATAGCAAATATTTACGTAGTGAGTGTCATATTGGGCAGGATAGAAGATCAAATAGAAAGAAGTTTGTTTTTCATGCATTAGCTTCTGGATACTATATAGTTGTACTCTCGCCCGCCCTCTATACTTTATTTTATTGTTTATACGAGGTAATATC
>JBLJBB010000020.1:0-48213 GCA_047638115.1 Bacteroidales bacterium
ACGGGAAGGAAATGTACACTTGAACAATCAGAGCCCCTCATTCCCAATCTGCCCCTACCCTTCCTCTGCATTAGGGCGGAGGCCAAATACCCCGCAAGTTTTGATGGCTAGGGGCTGATGGATCGGGCAGAGCGGTAGCTCTGGTAGAGACGCCATGCATGGCGTCTCTACGTCCCGGCCATACAGCCCCTTGACAGAAAAACGCGGAGTATAGGCCGGAGACCGACCCTTTGGCTTGCAATGGAGTCATTTTCAATTGAGATTTAAATTATCTTTTGCAAGCCAAAGGGGAATGCCCAAAATATTAAAAAAATTGATTATATTTGCAGACTCATTTTCGAAAACAATAACCAATTAAAAATAAATAACTTATGATTGAAAAAGTAACATCTAGTCAGCAAGCCATTGAATTAGAAGAGAAATATGGTGCGCACAACTACCATCCACTTGAAGTAGTTCTTGCAAAAGGTGAAGGTCCTTTCATGTGGGACGTTGAAGGAAAGAAATATTATGATTTTCTATCTGCTTATTCTGCAGTTAACCAAGGGCATTGTCACCCTAAAATTGTTAAAGCAATGTGTGACCAAGCTCAAACCCTTACTTTAACTTCAAGAGCATTTTATAATGATTGTCTTGGTGTTTATGAAAAATATGTAACCGAATTTTTTGGATATGACCGCGTTCTTCCAATGAATTCTGGCGCTGAAGCTGATGAAACAGCTTTAAAATTGTGCCGTAAATGGGCTTATATGAAAAAAGGTCTTCCAGAAAATCAAGCAAAAATTATTTGCTGTGATGGAAACTTTCATGGTAGAACCATCACCATCGTTTCTATGTCTAACGACCCTGATTCTTATGCTGGTTATGGTCCTTTTACACCAGGTTTTGTAAGAATTCCTTATAATGATATTCCTGCTTTAGAAAAAGCTCTTGAGGATCCAAACATTGCTGGGTTCTTAGTGGAGCCAATTCAAGGGGAAGCTGGTGTTTATGTTCCTCAAGATGGATATCTTGCTAAAGCATACGAACTTTGTAAAGCTAAAAATGTACTTTTCATCGCTGATGAAGTCCAAACTGGTATCGCAAGAACTGGTAAATTGTTAGCTTGTGATCATGAAAATGTAAGACCTGATATCCTTATTTTAGGTAAAGCACTTTCTGGTGGTGCATTCCCTGTTTCTGCTGTTTTAGCTGATGATGACATTATGTTAACCATCAAACCAGGTGAGCATGGATCAACTTTTGGTGGAAACCCAATCGCTTGTAAAGTGGCTATCGCTGCTCTTGAAGTTGTTAAAGAAGAAAATCTTGCTGAAAAAGCTGAAAAATTAGGAAAAATCTTCCGCGAAGAGATGACAAATTTCAAAAGCGACATGATTGAACTAGTTCGTGGTAAAGGTTTATTGAATGCTATCGTAATTAAACCTAAAAACGGTAAAGAAGCTTGGGATGTTTGTGTTAAAATGAAAGAGATGGGAGTTTTAGCAAAACCTACTCACCAGCATATTATCCGTTTTGCTCCACCATTGATTATCACTGAAGAGCAACTGAGAGAAGCAATCAGTATTATTCAAAAAGCAATTCAATCTTTTGAATAATAAAACATAAAAAAAAGATAAAAAAGCAAACTTTTCCAACATCGGTCGAGTTTGCTTTTTTAAATTAAATGAATAAACTCTTGCAAATGTTAAAAATTAGTGTAACTTTGCAACATAAAATTTAAAAATTATAAATAAAGAAACAAATTAAATTATGACAAAAATTCTTGCGATTAACCCTGGTTCAACTTCAACAAAAATTGCTGTTTTTGAAAATTATGAACAAGTTTTTATCAAAAATATTAAACACTCTTCCGAAGATTTGGAAGGTTTTCAAAAAATTACTGACCAAAGTGATTATCGTAAAGATATTATATTGAACACTTTAAAAGAGAACAATATTGACATCAATACTTTATCAGTAATCATTGGACGTGGTGGCTTGATTAAACCGATTCCATCTGGAATATACAAAGTGAATGACCTTTTAAAAGAGCATCTTACTATCGGATTTACTGGAGAACACGCTTCAAATTTAGGGGGCTTAATTGCAGATAATATTGCACAATCTATTGGACTTGATGCTGCTTATATTGCTGATCCTGTAGTTGTTGATGAATTACAAGATGTGGCAAGAATTGCAGGACATCCACTTTTTAAAAGAATCTCAATTTTCCACGCTTTAAATCAAAAAGCGATTGCCAGAACTCATGCCCATGCAGAAGGGAAAACCTATGAAAACATGAACTTGATTGTGGCTCACATGGGTGGTGGAATCAGCGTGGGTGCGCACAAAGATGGTAAAGTGATCGATGTAAATCAGGCACTTGATGGTGAAGGTCCATTCTCTCCAGAGCGCTCAGGAACACTACCTATGAATCAGGTTATTGAATATTGCTTCAGTGGAAAATACACTAAAGAGGAAATGAAAAAGATGATCACTGGTAAAGGTGGGTATGTAGCTTATTTCAACACCAACGATGCTTATGAAGTGGAAAAAATGGCTGCTGCTGGAAACGAACAAGCTCAACTTATTGAACATGCCATGGCCTACCAAGTAAGTAAAGCTATTGGTGAAGCCGCTGCAGTTCTGCAAGGAAAAGCTGAGGCAATCTTACTTACAGGTGGAATCGCATACGGAAAGCCAATGGTTGAAAAAATCAAAGAATATATAAGCTGGATCGCTCCTGTTTTTGTGTATCCTGGTGAAGATGAAATGAAAGCATTGGCTTTTAATGCAATGTTGATTGCTACAAAAGAAGTTGAAGCTAAAGAATATAACTAATGAAAATAGCCGTCTATTCTAGACAAAACGCCATTAATGACATCGATTTTATGCACCACGCACTGTGGTTTATGAAAATCAAAGGGACAGAGTTAATCATTCATGAGAATCTACTCCAAGAAAAAAAACTGGCTGTTTTAATAGATGGATGTGAAATATTTTCAAATTATGAAGATTTAAGCCATCATACTCCTATAGATTTCTGTATCTCCTTTGGAGGTGATGGCTCTTTTATTGATACCGCTAACATTGTAGCCGATTTAGGCATTCCAATTGTAGGGGTAAATACAGGTCGTATCGGGTTCTTAACGACCATCACCAAAAAGAACTTTGAACAACATTTTAACTATCTCAAAAAGGAGGAGTATGTTCTTGAAGAGCGCTCTTTGCTACATCTATCTGCTGACCAGCCACTTCCTCTCACTAATTTCTTTGCAGTTAATGATGTCACCATAAGACCCTCAGATGATACTTCTGTAAATGGTATTTTGGTATGGGTTAATGATGAAAAGGTAAATACTTACTGGGCAGATGGACTGATTGTAGCTACGCCAACGGGCTCTACTGCATATTCATTGAGTTGCGGTGGTCCTATTTTACATCCTACTACCCATGTCAATATTATCACACCCATCTCCTCACATACATTGGCAGTAAGACCCATTATTGTCAACAACGATGATATCATCACCATTAAAGTACAAAGTCGCTGTAACCGATTTGTGCTAGCTCTTGATTCCACACGTATAGAAATTGAAAATCCTTGTACACTTACGATTTCAAAAGAGCAATTCACCATTAAAACACCCCGTTTTTTTGCAACGGATTACTATTCTATCATCCGCGAAAAACTCATGTGGGGGATCGATCTGAGAAATTTTTCAGAATAAGCTGTCAGCTATCAGGTTTCAGTTATTGGGTTTCAGTTATTAATTTTAGTTATTTAGTATTTCGTATATTTTGCTAAATCAATTATTCATTTTTCATTCTTCATTATTCATTATTCATTATTCATTATTCATTATTTTTGGGCATTCCGGCAACCTGCTCCACACAATCCACGCAGTTGCCGTCGGGCTTGTTCCGGGGTTCGCTTCGCTCCCGTGCTTCACTGCACTTCGCTTAACAGAGTTCAATCTACATCGGATAAATCATCACGGCGCTCGTTCCAGTTCGCACCGCCTGCGGCGCCCTCCACATCCCTAATGCGCAAAACCGCAAGCGGTTTTTGGCTTCGCCGTTTAAGGGTTAAAGTTTAATGGTTAATATTGTATATTATTGATTTACTTGTTGTTGTCAGTTGTCCATAGTCTCTAGTCCGATGAAGCTATGAAATTATATTCTAATAAAAATGGGTTACAGAATATAAGAATCAAAAAAGGAATTTATAACAGATAGTAAATGAATCTATTGCAATTTTTTTAATCAGTTATTAATTAGAATATAAGTTTAGAGCTTCGTTCAAAAGATTCGCGATCAATTATTCCCATCCCCATTCCATTCTTCATTCTTCATTCTTCATTCTTCACTATTCATTCTTCATTATTCATTCTTCATTTTTCATTTTTCATTATTCATTAAAAAAAGCACTTGCAATTATAAAATATTTTATTTATTTTTGCTAACAAATAAAACACATCGAAAAATATAATAAAACAATTTAAAAAATCCAAATCCAATACAAAAAAAACAATTTGATGAAAAAGAAATGAATGTAAAAATGTTATATTTATTGATATACAGACTTTTAACAACTTTGTATACTCTAAAAAAAAACAATAAAACATTTAAATACTAAATAAAACTAATTAATAACTAAAAAAAATTAAAATTATGGGATTTGTACCAATTTCAATCGAGCAGTATCTAAAAATTCACTTGAAAAGTAATCCAAAAGAGAATGAAAAGGAAATACTTTTAAACCTAAATTCAGCATTAGAAAAATACAAAAATGGAATTAAATGTTCCTGTGGAAATGATATTTGGGTGATTGCTTCAGCTTTTGTCGGGAATACTTGTTTTTCATGCATTACTGGTGAAAAAGATCCAAGTAATGATTTCGAAATAGAGGAAGCAGTATTCAAAAACCAAAATATTAAAGGGCGCAGACATATAGATTCAATGAATCCTCATGAAATCAATGGAATTTTTGATGATCAAGGATATGAAGTTAATGTTGATTTGATTAAAAAACCATCACTCTGTTTGGTTTGTGCAAATAATGATGATTCAAATAATGATAACCCTTATCAAGAAATTCTCTGTAATCTTACAAGATTTGGCCAACAATATAATGATAAATTCCAATGTTCAAATTTCATTAACAATGTGGATAAATAATTTTATATTGATTAAAGAAAACTATATACAAAATGGAAACATTAAATAGATAATGTTATGAATTGGGAACCATGGACTGGCTGTTATAAGATTAGCGAAGGTTGCACTTACTGCTATTTTTATGGCCCCTTCTCAAAACGTTATGGACAAAATAGCGTGCATAAAACGAATGAGTTTGATAAACCTGTAGCTATAACGTCAAAAGGTAAAAATAAAATAGAAAGCGGAAAGATTGTCGCTACTTGTTTTGCAAGCGATTTTTTTATTGCTGAAGCTGACGAATGGCGTTCTGATGCTTGGGCTATGATAAAGAACCGACCAGACCTGGATTTTTTAATTTTAACAAAACGTATTGACCGCTTTCATATTTCTTTACCAAACGATTGGGGTGACGGATATGATAATGTTCAAATTGGATGCACCATAGAAAATCAGGAATCAGCTGATTATCATCTCCCTTTGTTTCTATCCTACCCCATCAAAAGGAGATTTATAGCAGCAGCACCACTTTTGGAAGCTATTGATCTATCTAACTATCTAAATGGAATTGAGCATGTTACTGTTGGTGGTGAAACTGGTCGAGACGCTCGTATATGTGATTTCGATTGGGTTTTAGATATTAGAGAGCAATGTATTCAAGCAGGAATCACCTTTTGGTTTAAAAATACAGGTTCGTTATTTAGACAGGATGGTATTGTAAAAAAAATCAACCCTTTCAAACAGAGTACTGTAGCAAAAGAATTAGGTATTAATATTTTAAACGGCAAAAAACTTTTTTGATAATTCATCACGGCGTTAGTTACAGTTCGCACCACCTGAAGCGCCCTCCACATCCCTAATCCGCAAAACCGCAAGCGGTTTTTTGGGTATTAGGTTTTGGGTATTTGGTTTAGAATACTATTTTGTTGATTTATTGGCAATTATATGTCTCTGGTCCGTTTTCCGTAGTCAGTTGTCCGTGGTCAGTTGTCCGTGGTCAGTTGTCCGTGATCCGTGGTAGATGGTCCATTTTTCCGTAGTCTGTTGTCCTACGAAGCACTGAAATCATATTCTAAATAAAATGGGGTGATATCATCAGATAATCAATTCAAGAATAACTGTTTACAAAATAATCAAAATATGTACTAAAACTAAAACAGTCGTTAATTAGAATAGGATGACATCGGCGAATAATTGGAAGTTTTTTTCTATATTTGCAACGGATAATAATAACACTTTTAACCATGACTGAAAAAATTATACTTTTAATAATTTCAATAATTATGCTTGTCATTACATTAAAAAAAGGTGACAAACTAACAATATTTTTAACTACCGGACTAACTATTGGAATATTGATAACCTTAACAAAAATACCAATATTATTATTTATCGGATCAATAATTTATATGTTGACTGCACTAGGAATTACTATTATTAGTATAAAACGGAAAGATCTGACAAAACTGAATCAAGTAACAATATTACTTTCAGGAATTTGGGCTTTTGTTGGAAATCTATCCTCAATAATGCATTGGCCTCATGCTGAAATATTTCATTTAAGTATGATTATTCCCATCCTGTTTTTTGTTATCAGTTTGTTTTACGGTATGTTTAAAAGAAAAGAATTTGGATATTTATCAATAATGAATCTAGAATTTGCATTTCATCTTTTTAGATAATTGCAAAATTGCTTATTTGCTAATTTAGTAATTTTCTAATTTAGTAATTTTCTAATTTACTTTTGTCTATCACTACTATTCATAAAATTTATACAATTTTGGTGTTACATTTATGTTATCTATGAGTCTAATTGGATAACTGTATAATCAAAATATATAATTTATGAATCTATTTGAAGAATATAACCCCCTTGAAGATAAGATCTTCAGAATTTTAGATAATGAGGGGATTGTGATCAACCAAAAACAGATGCCTGATTTGGAGGATCCTTTTGTACTTAAGGCATATAAAGATATGTTGTTTGCACGTACTGCAGACTATATGGCTGTATCCTATCAACGTCAAGGCAGAATGTTTACTTACCCCCCTAACCTTGGTCAAGAAGCAATTTCAGGGGCACTCGGTAATGTGATGCGTGAAGAGGATTGGCTCGTTCCCGCTTTTAGAGAACTCGGGGCTTGGCTTGCTAAAGGGGCTACCTTGAAAGAGGTTTTTATGTATTACATGGGATATGAAGATGGCTCTCTTTTTAAAAATGCTAAAAAACTTTTACCCATTTCTGTACCTATCGCTTCCCAATTTCTTCATGCTACTGGGATTGGATATTCAATCAAATACAAAAATGATAATGATGTCGTTTTTGCTGTGGTTGGGGATGGCGGAACCTCTGAAGGCGATTTTCATGAAGCACTGAATTTCGCTTCCGTTTGGAAAGTGCCCGTTGTGTTTATTGTCCAAAATAATCAGTTTGCCATCTCTGTGCCGGTTAAGAAACAAATGAACTCTGTGAATATCGCAGTGAAATCGTTTGCTTACGGAATGCCCGGAATTAAAGTGGATGGCAACGACTTTTTCGCTATGTACGCAACCTTAAAATATGCGTCTGAATATGCACAAAATGGAAATGGCCCGGTTCTGATTGAAGCGCTGACCTACCGTCAGGGTGCACACACAACATCCGATGACCCTACAAAATACAGAACATCAGACGAAGAGGAACTCTGGAAACAAACAGATCCTTTACAACGTTTTAGCAAATATCTTAAAGCTAAAAATATTTGGAACGATGAACTTGAAAATCAGATCGTTGAACAATTTAAAATGGAAGTGGACAAGCAGTTTGAAGAGGCCGAGAATGTCCCACCATACAAACTAGAAGATGTTTTCAAATATACCTACGTGGATATGCCTGAAGACTTAAAAGTACAACAAATTGAATATGAGAATTTTTTGAAATGGAAGGAGAATAAACAATGAAAGTAATGAATATGGTTCAAGCGATCACGAATGCGCTTGATATTAAACTGGCAGATGACCCATCAATAGTGGTTTTTGGAGAAGATGTAGGAACCGAAGGGGGCGTTTTTAGAGTAACAGAAGGACTTCAACAAAAGTTTGGAGAAGATCGCGTTTTTGATTCCCCATTGGCAGAATCTGCGATAGTTGGAACTGCTGTGGGAATGGCCATGTCGGGCTTGCGTCCAGTGGTTGAAATGCAGTTTTGTGGATTTGTATATCCAGCTTTTAATCAGATTATCTCACATGCCGCAAGAATCCACAACAGAACACGTGGAAAATTTAAAACCCCTATGGTAATCCGCTTCCCTTATGGTGGCGGTATTAATGCTTTGGAACACCACTCAGAAAGTATGGAATCTCTCTATGGACATATTCCAGGTATTAAAGTGGTGATCCCATCTACCCCTTATGATGCAAAAGGATTACTGATATCAGCAATCGAAAGTGATGATACAGTGATCTTTATGGAACCTAAACGGATCTATCGTGCAATCAAACAAGAGGTAAATGAAGAGAAATATAGTATCCCAATCGGAAAAGCCAAAGTGGTTTCCGAAGGTACTGACATCACCGTTGTGGCTTATGGCGCCATGATTCGGGAAGTGCAAAAAGCGATGGTGATGGCAAAACAAGCCAATATCTCTATCGAATTGATCGATTTACGCACCATCTATCCTATTGATAAAGAAACTATTATTAACTCGATTAAAAAAACCGGGCGGCTCGCTATTGTTACAGAGGAACCTAAAACCTTTGGATTGGGTGCTGAACTAACAGCTATCGCAACGGAGGAAGCTTTCCTCTATCTGGAAGCTCCCCCTAAACGGATTGCTGCTTTTGATACCATTGTGCCTCTTCCAAGAGGAGAACATTTCTACATGCAAAGCCCTGAGAAAATATTTTATGAGTTGGAAAGATTAATGAAATTTTAAAAAGTAAGAAATTATGAGATATATATTTAATTTCCCTGACATCGGTGAAGGTCTTGATGAAGGCACCATTCTGGAATGGTACGTTGTGAAAGGGCAACAGATAAAATCAGGTGACCCGCTTCTAAAAATGGAAACAGATAAAGTTGTAACCGATATCCCCTCCCCTAAGACCGGAACCCTTGCCATGTTGTATGGCAAAATTGGGGAAGTGATCCATGTAGGAAACCCATTGGTTGAAATTGAAATGGAAGGAATTGAGGGAGATGCAGCTCAAGAAGAACTTAAAAAACCTCAATTTGAAACAGTAGAGGAAGAGGGAGCTGGTGTGGTTGGAACCTTAGAGGTTGCTGGCAATAATGCTTATCTTCCTTCTAGCAATGAAGGATTGTCTCAAACTACAACTACAACCGATAAACCACTTAAAAAGATCTTGGCTACCCCTGTAGCTCGCGCTTATGCAAAAGAGTTCAATATTGATATTAACTTAGTTACTGGAACTGGCCCTGGTGGTCGTGTGATGAAAGAGGATATCAAAAGCTACTTTGAAAGTTCTAAACGGATGGAGGATAACGCTAAAGTTACCCCACAGGTTGTATCAGACAGAATCACCTACCAACCTCTAACCCAAATTCGTAAAACTATTGCGAAAAATATGACCACCTCTAAGCATACAGCCGTTCACATGACCGTTCATGAAGAGGTTGAGATCTCTGAGTTGATCCGAATTCGTGATAAATTTAAAAAACAACTGGCAGAAAAAGATATTAAACTTAGCTATTTGCCTTTTATTCTAAAAGCACTCGCTTTGAGTCTTAAAAAACACCCTAGCTTGAACGCAGAACTCGATTTGGAAGGGAACAGAATGGTGTATAAGAATTACTATAACATCGGGATTGCTGTAGATACAGAAGATGGTCTGGTTGTGCCTGTGATCAGAGACGTGGATCAATTAAGTATTACTGATCTTGCCGTTAAAGTTATGGAAATTGCTGAAAAAGCGAGAAATCGCCAACTCTCTCTGAACGACATGAAAGATGGTACCTTTACAGTGACCAATTACGGCTCCATTGGAGGGATGTTTGCTGTGCCTGTGATCAACTACCCTCAAGCTGCTATCTTAGGGATTGGCCGTCTGATCGAAAAACCAATCTTTAAAGGTACAGAGGTGGTGAAAGGGAGCTTTTTCCCACTCTCACTCTCTGTGGATCATCGAATTGTGGATGGGGGCGAAACTACCCGTTTTATCAATACTTTTATGGCTTACCTGAACGAACCGGTATTGATGATTATAGAATGATGAAAATCAGGGAGTCAGAAATTATTAAAAATTGTGAGATATTTAACAAAAATGGAGGAGATTGACTATGAAATATGATGTTGTAATAATTGGTGCAGGTCCCGCAGGATATGTGGCTGCCATTCGCGCTGGTCAGCTAGGACTAAAAGTGGCACTGATAGAGAAAAAATATATTGGGGGCATGTGCCTCAACTGGGGGTGTATCCCTACAAAAGCGCTTATTGAAAGTGCAAAAATGTTCCACCATATTCAAAATGGAGCAGAGTTTGGCATTGATGGAATTGATCTGAATCACCTCTCCTTTAACTGGGATAAAGCAAAAAAAAGAGCTACTAAAATTGTCAGAAAACTAACTGGGGGTGTCTCTTTCCTATTGAAGAAAAATGGGATCGAGGTGATCACCGGAGATGCGATGATTCGCGATAACCATACCTTAACCGTTGATAATAGGGCTATTGAAACAGATCACATTATTATCGCTACGGGCTCCTACCCTGCTCAGGTTGAAAAACCGGTTTCCGATGTGCAAATTGTGGAGTTGGAACACCTTTTTCAACTGACAGAACTTCCTCAAAACATAATCGTCTCTGGAAAAGGAGCTGTTTCTATAGAGATGGCTCAATTCTTTAAGATGATCGGTAAAAATGTGAGTCTTGTAACCCCAGATCAAAATATTTTGCCTGGTGCAGATCAATATCTGGTTGACTTCTCGCTAAAACTGCTACAGAAATCTGAAATCCCTGTAGTCTATTCAAACACTTTGGGAGATTACAAAGAGGGAATCATAACCATCGGAGATCATCAATTGCCTTGTGATTTGATCATAAACAGCAGTGCCCGTAAAGCGATTGTTCCCAAGTCAAATATTGAGATTGCCTTAGATCAGCAAGGATTTATTGAAACCAACGAAAATTTTCAAACCAAGGTTCCAAATATCTACGCAGTGGGGGATGTAAATGGGAAGAGCTATCTGGCCCACATGGCTTCAGCGCAAGGGATCTTTGTGATTAACCACATCAAAGGGATCAAAACCAACTTTGATTTCAAGAACTATCCGCTCAACATCTACACTTATCCAGAGATGGCTCAAATTGGGATGACAGAAGCGCAACTTAAAGAAGAGGGTATCGATTACAAATTGAGTGATTTCCCTATGTCTGCCAACGGTAAAGCGCTTACTGAAGGACATAGCGATGGGGCACTTCGCATCTATTCCGATAAAAAATATGGTCAGGTTCTGGGAGTACAAATCGTGGCTGATCATGCTACCGATATGATTGCAGAAGCAGCTGCCTACATGAGTATTGAAGGAACCATTTACGATGTTGCTCAAACCATTCACGCTCATCCTACGATCTCCGAAATCTTCATGGAAGCCGCATTTGATGCCGTAGATAAAGCAATTCATAAATAGAAGTAATATTTTAGTGTCAGCACTACAATTCTAAAAAATATGGAACAGATCACGGTTAAAAATTACAACTTACCAGACTTCGACATCTTTGAGAATCAGGATGATTACTCCGTTTTTGTATGGCGCCCCGAGAGCACTTCATTGGTCTTAGGGCAGAGCAATCATCCTGAATCATCATTGATTACTGAAAATGTGATTCAAGATCAGATTCCTGTTTACAAACGCCCTTCTGGAGGGGAAACAGTAATTCTAACAAACAACATGCTTGTAGTTTCTGTTGCTTTTCAAGTAAAGTCGTTGCAAAATCCTAAAATCTACTTCGAAAAGATCAACCATGCAATCATTCAGGCGTTGGAGTCAATGGGGGTTCATGGTTTGTATCAGCGTGGCATCTCCGACATCTCCATCCATCAAAAAAAGATCCTGGGTTCCTCCATTTACCGAACCACCGAAAAGATGTTTTACCATGCTGTACTCAATATTTCTGAAAACATCGACACCATTTCAAAATACATCGCCCATCCCGCCAAGGAGCCCGATTATCGTCAGGGAAGAACCCACAAAGAGTTTGTCACCTCCCTTTCTGAAGCAGGATATACACTATCTCATAATCTTTTAACACAAGCAATCACAAACGCACTCAAATCCCCCTTAAATTTATCCTAATTCTCCATTCTTCATTATCAGTTAATTAACTTAATATCTCATTAGCTTAATATCTCATTAGCTTATTATCTCATTATCACATTAGCTTATTATTTTGGGCGTGCCGGCTATAGAGCCGCGCTTATAGCACGGCTCTACAGCCGTCGGTCTCCGCTTCCAAGTCCGCAGTTGTAAGCTGTGGGCTGCCAGGTCGTTAAAGGAGCTTCCGTTGGTCGCTCTTTAACTCCCGCATCCCATCATCTTCCAACTTTGCGGGCTTTCCAGCTACGCCCTCACGCGCAAAACCTTCGGTTTTTAGCTTCGCCGTTTAAGGGTTAAAAGGTTAAGGGTTAATTATGCATTTTGATGGTTTAGTGACTGTTGTCCGTATTCTGTAGAGCGTTGACCAAAATTGTGGAACGTTAAATTTGTAGCAAACAATATCCCAACAAACCAACCCCGCTCCAGAGGAGCGTTATATTTGTTAAATAGATTATTCTTCTGGTTCTAAAAAATCAAATAAATAATTTTCATTAAAATCAATATCATTTCTTTTTAAAATGGACAAATATTCTTCTTTAAAACTTATCTTTTTATGATGGTTTTCTTGATTCATAATATACTTATAAACACGTGATACAGTAGATTTTGCATGTGTAAAAGAACCATATCCTGTCTGCCAATGAAAGGAATTTTTACAGAAATTCTGATCTTTAATCCATTTAGTAGATGTCATCTTAATAACATTAACTAAATCAGGAATTTTCTGATTCAAATTATACCCAAAAAATACATGAACATGATCTGACATACATTTTATTGCAATCATTTTGTGCCCATTTTTTTGAACAATTGATGTAATGAAAATTTCTAGATTATTACTCCACGATTTGTCTATTAATAATTTATAGATTTTAGGAGAAAAAACAACGTGAAAATAGCATTGTGAGTAAGTGTTAGCCATAATGTTTAGTTTTAAAAGTAACGCAAAAATAGTAATAATTTTTTAATTGTAGAAAGAATTTAAAAAAAATATTTAATAAATGTAACGCTCCTCTGGAGCGGGAAAATGGGGTCAGGAATTCATCTGCTACAAAGATCTCACTCCTACGGAGCTCCCAATCAACAAATCCAATTCCACATTTATTCGATTTTTCATTATTGCGTTGGAATTTCGATTATATCTAGGGGCGTTAGCCCTACGATCTTTGTAGCAAATGTGATCCCGACCAACAATTAAGGGGCGTTAGCCCTGCGATCTTTATATTTATCAAATTTACAAAAATAGATCTCAGGGCTACGCCCCTCTGAATCATCATAAACCCAAACATCTGCTACAAAGATCTCACTCCTACGGAGCTCTAAATCAACAAATCCAATTGCTCATTAATTCGATTTTTCATTATGGCGTTGGAATTTCGATTATTTTTAGGGGCGTTAGCCCTGCGATCTTTGTAGAAAAGGTGATCACAACAAATAATTAAGGGGCGTTAGCCCTGCGATCTTTATATTTATCAAATTTACAAAAATAGATCTCAGGGCTACGCCCCTCTGAATCATCATAAACCCAAACATCTGATACAAAGATCTCACTCCTAAGGAGCGGGAACTATTCACTATTCATTTTTCATTCTTCATTTTTCATTTTTCATTTTTCATTCTTCATTCTTCATTTTTTCAAACCGCTCACGGTTTGAAAAATGCGTTAGGGCGGAGCCGAGAAAGCCCAAAAAGAGTTAAGAGATAAGAGTTAAGAGTTAAGAGTACCAACCCCTTAATCTTTAAACTTTAACCCTTAACCGGCGCAGCCAAATACACGGATGGGCGCTGCGGACTTGAAGGCGTAGACCGACGGCTGTAGAGCCGTGCTATTAGCGCGGCTCTACAGCCGGAACGCCCAAAAATAGTGAATAACTAATAGTGAATAACTAATAGTGAATAGTATAATGAAGAATTTGAGCTCAAGTTAAAAACTAAAACCTTATAGCCAAAACCCAAAAACGAAAACCTTATTGCTTACTCTTTAATGCTTGATATTCTGCTAAATCAGTGTAAATTTCATCCTTGCATGGATTTAATTTACGTGATGATATTCTATAAATTTGCCAAATGGCTAAGCCCACATTTAAGGATAAACTAATAATGGCAATGGTCCAATTGGCTGCAGGATTGTAACTTGGTTCTACATTAAAATGGCTACCTATTGCAAAAAAATAGGGGAAGGTCATCACCCACATCATCCAGAATGAGAGGGTTGCTGCTCTATGTTGTAACCAAGCTCCTTTTGCCCATAAAAGTGCTGGAATGGTTGCAGCAATATTTAATGCTACTCCAGAATAGAAAGAGTTGCCCGGTGCACATGAATATACATAAGAGATATTCCATGCTCCGTAAGCAATAACCCATAGTCTTATTTGATCAGGCCAAATCATATCTTTTCTTTTTCCTTTGGAAGCAAAAATTCCACTCCAACCACATAAAAGTAAAATGTTAAAGATCCCTGCAATGGCATTGGCATAGTTCCATCCTCCGGAAATATAACGCATTCCATCAACAACTCCCTCAAAGTTGGCTACCCCAACCTGAAACTCACGTATACATGCTTCTAAAATGTTTAATCCTAAAATGGCAGCAGGTAAAAAAAGGTACCATTTGTGTTTCTTGTGGAAGTTTGTAAAACGGATCACCATAAAAATAATACTCCCAGCCAAAGCTGAATACACTTTAATCCATGTAAACCAAGAAGTGATCTCACTCTCCATGGAAAACCAAATCGGTGTTAAAACGATGGGAAGTGCAATAAATAAAGCAATACTTCCCCATTTAGAATACCGAATAATTTCGTTTAAACCAAGTAAAATTGCTAAAACTGTAAACCACATTAACCAGTTGTGTAGTGGTATCGATTCGAAAAAAAACATAATCCAATAATTTAAGTTAATAATATACTTTTTATATTTGTTTTATAAGTGAATATTTATTCATTTATAAATTAAAAAAAATCATTTTTTAATCATATCCCAAGTCATGTCAAAAGCATCTTCTATCGTTTCCTTTGTTAATAATTGTACTTTATTTACATATTCATCCGCAATTTCACGTGCAAATCCAACAATTCCTAAAAATAACAATTCGGGAGATACATGAGATTTTACGATTCCTTCAGAAACTCCCACTTTTAAAATATCTATAACTGGAGTTTTTAACTTTTCCGCTATTTGTTTATGTTCTTCTGTAATAAATGAAGATCTATAATATAATATAAGAAAATTACTCTCCCGATAATGCAACACTCTGTGCATTACATAATTTATCCATACCGTTTTGAGTCCAATTTTAAATGGCAAGCTTGCGTCACTCTTTTGAACCACTCTTTCTATACTTTCATGTATTAATTTTAAAAAAAGCTGAGTCAATAGATCCTCTTTATGTTTAAAATAGATGTAAACAGTACCTGGTGCAACGCCAGCCAATTGTGCAATCTTGTTGATGGTTAATCCATCAAACCCATACGTAAGTGCGACGTCTAATGCTGCGTCGAAGATCCGTTCTCTCTTTATATCATCTCGTACTCTCATACTGCAAATATACAATATAAATGAACGAATATTCATTTATATTGTATATTTAAGAATTTTTAACAAATAAAATTACTTTTTATAAGTTACTTTACCCCAAAAACGAAGTACCATCACTTCTGCAAGGAAAAACAACAAAGAAATGATTAAAAACAATCTCCATAAGGGTGTACCATTAAGTTTATCAGATACAGCTTTAGAGAAATCTTTCATTTGAAAATCGAGGATATCAATTTTGCCTTCACTTTTATCTGCCATTTGTTCTAAATCATCCATATTATGATACACTAAATTAGATTCAGATCTATCAAAGTTAAATGCAAAAGTTGATACATATTCTCCTGAAATTTTTAAATCAAAGAGACCAGATTGTTGTATTTGATCATTCACAAAAAGTACGATTTCATTACCCAGATCTTTTTGTTCAGGTATAAACTCTTCACCATTCACTCTTGATTTAAAAGCAAAAACATCATCTTTAGTTTGAACCTTTTTAGAAAAAACTATTTCATTATTTTTTCCAATTACATGGTAAATATTATTTTGTATTTGACTCATTATAGCAATATTATGCATTGCAACAAACAAAAGTGCATTTTTGTGAGCATTTCCAAATGGGTCACTTAATCCAATAGTTGACAGAAAAACTCCCCCTTTTGGAATCGGGTAATAAGAGAGCAATGGGGCATTATTTTCAAGTTGAATAATGGGTTCTGAAGTTTGTGACGAATTGGATACTTGAAAAAACTTAGTGATAGTAGGCATCTCTAAAGATTGATTTTTATTTTCAATGGTTCCTTTAAAATAGACACTCTCTAAATTTATTTTTCCCATCTTAAGTGCACTATTTTGAAGTGACTGATAATTAGGGAGTTCTAAACGAGTTAAAAACTGGTTCCAAGAATTGAAATCTATTTCTTCTCCTGGAAATAAAATCAATTTTCCCCCAGTTTGAACAAATTTATACAATTCATCTTGCAATCCTGTAGAAATCGTTTTTAATTGATCTAAGATAATTAGTTGTGATTCTTTAAAAAGCGTATAGTTTACATTTGAAATGGGCATAGAATGAAATAAAAACAATGAATCTTTCCCATAAAGTGCATTCAAATATTTATTATTTGAATTTTCATTTAAACTAATGATTGAAGTTTGATCTGTGACTTCATAAACAAAATAGAGTCTATCATCAAAAATTATAGGAGCATCATTAATTTCGAGATATGCTGTTTGTATTCCAGGTTCATTTATGGTGTAATTTAAAACACAATCAGTATAACTTTCTGCTTTAACATCTAAAGCACTGAGCGCTTTTTGATTGCCATTAACATATAACTTCAGAGGAAGTTTTTCAATGTCTTGATTACCATAGTTCCTAACTCTCACATTTAATGTAACCTTATATCCCATTTTGAATACAGGTGTGTTAAACCAACATGAATCTATAGCAATATTATTTACATTTTTTGCTGTAATTGGAATCAGAAAAGTGCTACCAACCGTATCTTCTAGTAAATCGGAAAAATTGTAAATATTTTTTTGAAAATCCGAAATAAAATATTTAAGAACATTAGATTTTTGAGAATAAGAAATTATATTTTGATTAAAATCAGTGATCTCATGTAAAGAGCGACTAACTGGAGAAATTTGAATCTCATCAATGGCATTTAATATTTCATCTTTATTTAAAAGATGTGATTGATTCGCAGAAAAGTCTTGAGTTATCAAAATAAAATCATCATTGAATGAGAAAGCATGAACAATTTTTTTAGCAGCATCTGATGCTTCCTTTAAAAAATTCCCATTTTTAGAATTTTGTTCCATCGAAAAAGAATTATCAATAAAAATTGAGACAACATTTCCTTTTTCAGAATGATTATGTTTTATAGGAATATAAGGTTGTGAAAATGCAAAAACCAAAGCAGTAATTGCAAGAATTCTTATAATTAATACAATTAAATGTTTTAATTGAGACTCTTTTTTGGTCTTTAAGAGAATGTCTTGAAGCAATTTTACATTCGAGAAGTACTCAGTTTTATACTTCCTAAAGTTAAATAAATGTATAAAAATGGGAATTAAAACAGCAATTAAAGCAAAAAGAAAATAGGGAAAAGTAAAATGCATTTATATTAATTTTTAGGACTGCAAAATTAAGTTTTTTTTTTTATTTTTGCGTTCACAAAAAATTTAATCTATGGATTTTAATGTAATACTCTTAGCGGCTGCAATACTCGGTGCTATTGGGCTAATCTCAGCAGTCATTTTATTTTTTATTTCTAAAGCTTTTAAAGTGGAAGAAGATCCACTTATTGACGAAGTTGCAGATAAACTACCAGGCGCAAATTGTGGTGGCTGTGGCTATCCTGGTTGTCGTGGTTTCGCAGAAGCCATAGTTAAAGGTGGTTCTCTAGAAGGGTTTAATTGTCCTGCTGGTGGCGGAGAAACGATGACAAATATTGCTGAAGTTATGGGTTTAACTCCTGTTGAATCTGATCCAATTATTGCAGTTTTGCGTTGTAACGGTAGTTGTGAGCATGCACCTGCAAAATCATTTTATGATTCTGCCTTAAGTTGTGCCTATGCTTCAACACTTTTCTCAGGTGAAAGTGGCTGTCAATATGGTTGCTTAGGATGTGGTGATTGTGTTTCTGTTTGTAAATTCGATGCTATTTTTATGAATCCAGAAACCAAACTCCCAGATGTAATTGAAGATAAATGTGTTGGATGTGGTGCTTGTGTTAAAGCATGCCCAAGAACTTTATTAGAGATTAGAAACAAAGGGAAAAAAGGGAGACGTATATATGTAGCTTGTTCTAATCAAGAAAAAGGAGATGTGGCTAAGAAAAATTGCGCTGTAGCTTGTATAGGTTGCGGTAAATGTGCTAAAGTATGTGCATTTGAGGCGATAACTATTACAAACTATTTAGCATATATTGATTATACTAAATGTAAACTTTGTAGAAAATGTGCTCCTGAATGCCCTACAAATGCCATTCATGAAATCAATTTTCCACCCAAAAAAGTGGAAAAACCAGTTGAAGAAATAACCGAAATAGCCAATTAACTACGTTAATAATATTACATATGAAGACATTCAAAATTGGAGGAGTTCATCCTGAAGAAAATAAATTTGCTAAAGAATTTAGTGTAGAAGTTTTTCCACTACCCAAACAAGCAACTATTTTTTTAAATCAAAATTTAGGTGCTCCCTCCACCCCTGTTGTTCAAAAAGGTGACGCAGTTAAAGTAGGACAACTTATTGCGAAAGCGGAGGGCTTTATTGGTGCAAATATACATTCACCTTATTCTGGAACTGTTGCTAACATAGAACTCGTTTCCGATGCATTTGGGTTTAAAAAAATGGCTATAATCATCAATGTAGATGGGGATGAATGGTTAGAAACAATTGATACTACTCCAACTTTAGAAAAAGAGATCAAACTTAGCAAAGCAGAGATCGTAACTCGTATTAAAGAGTGTGGCATTGTTGGTCTAGGTGGTGCATGTTTCCCTACTCATGTAAAATATATGATCCCTGAAAATAAAAAGGTGGATTATATATTAGTTAATGCCGCAGAATGTGAACCATATATCACTATTGACCATAGAATGATGCTGGAAAAATCTGAAGAGTGTATGGTGGGTATTCAAGCTTTACTTATTGCTTCAGGCGCTCCAAAAGCACTTATTGGTATCGAAAATAATAAACCAGATGCTATTGAACATCTAACAAAAGTGGCAACTCAATACTCAAATATTGAAGTGGTTCCATTAAAAACTCAATACCCTCAAGGTGCTGAAAAACAGTTAATTAAAGCTTTAGTAAATCGTGAGGTTCCAAGTGGAAAACTACCAATTGAAGTGGGTGTTATTGTTAATAATATCACTACCTGTCATTCTGTTTATGAAGCAGTGCAAAAAAACAAACCTTTAATTGAAACATTTTTAACTGTTTCAGGAAAAGATTTGGTGAATAGGAAAAACTATAAAGTGAGAATTGGGACTCCTGTTTCAGAAATTTTAAATCAAGTTGGTATTCCTGAAAATACTGGAAAAATTATATCTGGTGGCCCTATGATGGGAAAAGCAATCTCCAACATCAATTCATTTGCTGTAAAGGGAATGTCCAGCTTATTGTTAATGAATGAATTTGAAAGTAAAAGAGGAGAGATTGCAAACTGTTTACGATGTGGAAAATGTGTATATGGTTGTCCAATGGGATTAGAACCGTATCTTCTTGCTCCTCTTTCTGACATAAAAGATTATGAAAGCTGTGAAAAAAATGGAATCATGGATTGTTGCGAATGTGGCTCTTGTTCATTTAGTTGTCCATCTTACAGACCATTATTGGATTTAATCCGAGTAGGAAAATCAAAAACAGGGGCAATGATTAGAGCTCGAAAATAAATATTTACGATTATCATGTTCTAAAAATTGGAATATTAATAATGTAAACACTTAATAATAAATAAATTAAAAAAATAGATCACCCTTAATTGGTTATTTTAAAAAAAAATTGTAAAAAGAGGTAAAATTTGTGATTATATATTAATTTTTTTTGTAATTTTGCCGACCAATTATAAACAAGTAAAGAAATGAGAAAAGAGATTCATCCAAAGGATTATAGAACAGTAGTTTTTAAAGATATGTCTAATGAAACTGCGTTCCTAAGCAAATCAACTATTAAAACAAAAGATACCATTGTATGGGAAGATGGCAATGAGTACCCTCTCATCAAATTAGAGATTTCAAATACCTCACACCCTTTCTTCACTGGTAAAGTTAAACTTGTTGATACTGCGGGTCGCGTTGATAAATTCCGCAGCAAATATCAAAAACATTTCGATAAGAAAAATTAATATCATCAAATATGGTAATGTGAGGCTTTTTTAAAATCTAAAAGGCCTCATTTTTTATTTTAAGAAACATGAATATAGTTCTTTTTGACAATCAGTACCGCGAGAATTTACTCCCATTCACATTCCTTCGTCCAATAAGTGAAATACGATTGGGAATATTAACAATATCTCAAAAATGGGAAGTGTATCTAGAAGGTGAAGTGAGCCATTTTAGTCATGATAGCTTAACAGAACTTTTTCCACTTTTTCTGGAAGAAGAGAATATATTTATTGCTGGAAATATTTTACCTAATGATACATTAGCAAAAGCTATAATATCTTTAAATCAACACGAAGCACTATTTTCCCCAGATAATAGGTTAATGGCTCTAAAAGCGGGTTCTCCTGAACAATTCTTACAACTTGATCAATTTAAAAAAATCACTTTTTCAGAAAATTTTACTGAAATTAATGAAAAATTTGATATTTTTTTACAAAATTCCAATGAAATCAAAAATGATTTTAAAAAAATTATTGACTCTTCTCACTCTGCTCCTGTAAGCAAATCCAATATAATGGTAGGAGATAAAAGTTTGATTTTTATGGATGAAGGTGTCAAAATGGAAGGATGTACTTTAAATACTTCTGATGGTCCCATTTTTATTGGAAAAGACGTAGAAATTATGGAAGGAAGCAACCTTCGAGGCCCTTTAGCTATTCTCGAAAATTCTGTAGTTAAAATGGGCGCCAAAATATATGGAGGTACCACCATTGGCCCTTATTGTAAAGTGGGTGGAGAACTTAGTAATGTAGTGATGTTTGGCTATTCTAATAAAGCTCATGACGGTTATTTAGGAAATGCTGTGATTGGCACATGGTGTAATATTGGAGCTGGGACATCTGCATCAAACTTAAAAAATGATTACGGGAATGTTCGTCAATGGAACTACAAAACTGAACAATTTGACCGAACTAATCAACAATTTTGCGGTTTAATGATGGGTGACCATTCTAAATGTGGCATAAATGTATCTTTTAATACTGGTACAGTAATTGGAATTTGCTCAAGTGTTTATGGTTCTGATTTCCAGAATTTTTATATTCCCTCTTTTATGATTGGGTCACCTAATTCAGGATATCACAAAAATATGTTCGAAAAAATTATATCATCTGAAAAAGCAATGATGATTCGCAGAAATATTGAAATTGATGAAACTTATTTAACATTAATCCGTACTCTTTATGACAAAACTAAATGACATGCTTGATGATCTTTTATTAATGAATGATTTGATAAACTCAGAATCAAATTTTATACCCCTTTTCTCGTTAGAAGATGAAAAGTTATTGAAAGACGAGATTATTGATGAAGTTATACCTATACTTCCTCTTCTAAATACCGTTTTATTTCCAGGGATGGTAATTCCCATCACAGTTGGTAGAAACAAATCTATTAAATTAGCTCAAGAATATTCCAGGAGTAGCACACCGATAGGCGTAATTACACAAAAAGAGAATGAAGTTGAGGAACCTACTCAAGAGGATATGTACACTGTAGGAACTTTAGCCAAAATACTTAAATTCTTATCAATGCCCGATGGTAGTGTTACCATCATTGTACAAGGTATTAAAAAATTCAAATTATTAGAGTTAACTCAAACTGACCCTTACTATAAAGCCAAAGTTACGGAGTATGTAACAAATGACCATGATTCAAGCATACACACAAATGAAAATTTCACAGCTCTCATTAGTTCAATAAGAGATACTGCTGACCAAATGATGAAACTCTCAAATAATATTCCCAGAGAGACTGGTCATGCGCTGAAAAATATTGAAAGCCCTTCATTCCTTCTAAATTTTATCACTTCAAATCTTTCTATTGGAATTGCTGAAAAACAAAATATTCTAGAGATGCCAGAAGTGGTGGAAAGAGCTAAAGTTATTTTGAAACTTTTGAACAGAGACTTGCAAATGCAAGAATTGAAACATCAAATTCAAAATAAATCACGTGAAGAGATGGATCGTCAACAGAAAGAGTATTTTCTGAATCAACAAATGAAAGCAATTCAACAAGAACTTGGAGGGTCTCCCGTTGACAAAGATACTGAAGAATTAATTCAAAGAGCAAATCAAAAAAAATGGAATAAAGAAACTGCAGAATTGTTTGACAAAGAGTTAAAGAAACTGCAACGTACTAATCCCATGGCTCCAGACTACTCTGTTCAACTTAATTACCTCGAATTATTAGTTGATCTTCCATGGAACGAATACGTCTCTGATCATTTTGATTTAGGAAAAGCACAAGAGCTTTTAGACAAAGATCATTATGGATTAGAAAAAGTAAAAGAAAGAATTGTCGAATATCTTGCCGTTTTAAAACTCAAAGGAGACATGAAATCACCAATCCTTTGCTTAGCAGGCCCTCCAGGTGTTGGGAAAACTTCACTTGGAAAATCTATAGCGGATGCTGTCGGTCGAAAATATATTCGTATGTCATTAGGTGGATTAAGAGATGAATCTGAAATTAGAGGACATCGAAAAACTTATATAGGTGCAATGCCTGGTAGGATAATCCAAAATATGAGAAAAGCGGGACAATCTAATCCAGTTTTCGTCCTTGATGAGATTGATAAAGTACTGGGAATGAATGTACAAGGAGACCCATCTGCTGCTCTTCTTGAAGTTCTCGACCCAGAGCAAAACGCTACTTTTTATGATAACTATCTGGAAACATCGTTTGATCTTTCCAGAGTTCTATTTATTGCTACAGCGAATAACCTTGGAAACATCCACCCTGCCCTACTAGACAGAATGGAAATCATTGATATTGCTGGGTACCTTTTAGAAGAAAAAATTCAAATTGCAAAAAGACACTTAATTCCTAAACAACTGAAAGAGAATGGGATGGACAAGAAAAAACTTGTTTTTTCTGATGAAATTATTGAAAAAATAATTTTAGACTATTCTCGAGAATCTGGTGTTAGAAATTTAGAAAAATTGATTGCTAAAGTGATTCGCAAAAAAGCTTCCCAATTTGTCCAAGAGGGAAAAATTAAAGGCAAACAGATCACATTACAAGATTTACATCATGCTTTAGGTGCTCCAATTTTCCAAAAAGAGCGTTCTTTAGATGCTAGTGTGAGTGGTGTCGCAACTGGTTTGGCTTGGACTGCAGTAGGTGGTGAAATACTTTTTGTAGAATCTGTTATAAATCATGGAAAAGGTGGAATTACTCTTACAGGTAATCTTGGAGATGTTATGAAAGAATCTGCAACCATTGCATATGAATATTTGAAAACACATGCCCATGAGTATGGTTTAGATGAAAAAATGTTTGAAGATACCAAAGTTCATGTTCATGTGCCAGAAGGGGCTACTCCTAAAGATGGCCCATCAGCTGGTATCACTATTCTTACTTCAATCATCTCTTCTTTCACTAGAAGATTGATCAAAGAGAAAATTGCCATGACGGGTGAGATCACTTTAAGAGGGAAATTACTCCCAGTTGGAGGGATAAAAGAGAAAATTCTGGCTGCTAAAAGAGCTGGTATTTTCGACATCGTGCTCTCCTCTGAAAACAAAAAAGATATTGACGAGATTAAAGAGAATTTTATTGAAGGTATGAATTTTCATTTCTTTAGCGAAATGAAAGATGCCATCGCTTTTAATCTTAAAAATTAAGATATTAAGATGATCTCTAAAATATCAATCATTGGAACTGGAAACGTAGCATCTTGGTTTTACTTTGCTCTTCAAAAAGTTACAAATCAGAAGCTCCAGATCGAATTGGTTTCAGGTAGAGATATATCTAGATTATCGAAAAAATCTGATTTATACATTTTCTCATTAAAAGATGATGTGTATGAAGAGGTTTTGGATAAAATCACTTTTAAAATGGCTTTCGCTGTTCATACCTCTGGATCTCATTCAATAGGTCTTCTCCAACCTTATGCTGACCGTTTTGGAGTGATCTATCCTTATCAAACGATCTCTAAAGATTTTGTTGAACAAGCAACTTTAGTTGTTCCCCTATGTATTGAAGCGGATTGTAGTTACTCTGAAAAAGAACTAACTCAATTGTGTGAAAATATTTCAGCAACAATCTATCCTACTGATGAAGATCAAAGAAAAGCGCTCCATTTGGCGGCTATTTTTGCATGTAATTTTTCAAATGCCATGTTTTCAATTGCTGATCAAATTCTTCTAAAAAACAATATCACTTGGGATGTTCTGATTCCGTTATTGGAACAAATGGTTGAAAAAGTGAAAAAAATCTCTCCCGCTGAAGCGCAAACTGGTCCTGCTAAAAGGGGAGATATTGCTGTAATGCAGAAACATTTAAATAAACTTGAAGGAACTGATCTTCAAGAGATTTATCTAATGATGTCTGCATATATTATGGACCATAATGAACCTCTAAATAAGCAAAACTAGAGATGAAAATAACACGTAAACCTGAATGGTTAAAGATAAAAATTGAGAGTGGGGAACACTATCCATTTGTAAAAAAAATGGTTGAAGAACATCATCTGCATACAATTTGCAGCAGCGGAAAATGCCCCAACAAAGCTCAATGCTGGAGCTTAGGCACTGCTACTTTTATGATTATGGGAGATATCTGTACAAGAACTTGCCGCTTTTGTGCTACAAAAAGCGGGAAACCACTCCCTTTAGATCCAACTGAACCTCAAAAGCTAGCTGAAAGTATTCAATTAATGAAACTTAAACATTGTGTAATCACTTCGGTGGATAGAGATGATTTACTAGATAAAGGGTCAACCCATTGGAAAGAAACAGTTTCTAAAGTCAAAGAACTAAACCCAAACACCATCATCGAACTTCTCATTCCCGATTATAACGAGGAGCAACTAGCCATTGTTTGCCAAGGAGAACCAGATATCATTGCGCATAATTTGGAAACTGTCAAAAGATTAACCCCATCTATCAGAAGTAAAGCTACTTATGAGAAGAGTATTGACACTCTAAAAGGAATTGTTAAAACTGGTAAAGTTTGCAAAACCGGTATTATGGTGGGTCTTGGAGAAACTAAAGAGGAAGTAGTTGAGCTTTTACACGAAGTTAAAGCTATTGGATGTCAAATGATCACTATTGGGCAATATTTACAACCTACACTTGACAACATTGAGGTTATGGAGTACGTAACTCCCGAAACATTCGAGTTTTACAAGAATATTGCGATAGAACTCGGTTTTGACAGCGTTGAAAGTGCTCCTTTGGTTCGCTCATCTTACATGGCAGAACGATCTTTCTTGAAAAAAATTGAAGAGAACAAATCATTATAATCATAAGTAAATCATTATACTATGAAATTTTTAGATTGGGAAACCATAGATTACGCTCAAGCTTGGTCACAACAAGAGGAGATTTTTAATCACATTATTGAAACAAAAAAAGAGGGCAAACCCACTCTTGATCTCGAGAGAGTTATATTATGTGAGCATCCCCATGTTTATACACTAGGTAAAAGTGGACATCAAAACAATCTATTGATTAACGATGAGTTTCTTAAAAAAATCAATGCTACTTTTTTCAAAATCGATCGTGGTGGGGATATTACTTATCATGGTCCTGGTCAGTTAGTTGGATATCCCATTTTAGACCTTGAAAATCATCAAGTATCACTTAAAGACTACATCCACACGATTGAAGAAGCAATAATCAAGACTATTGCAGAATATGGCATTGTGGGGACACGCTTAGATGGTGCTACAGGCGTTTGGTTAGATGTAGGAACTCTAAATGCTCGTAAGATTTGTGCCATTGGTGTAAGAGCATCAAAATTTGTAACCATGCATGGATACGCACTAAATGTAAATACTGATTTATCCTATTTTAATCACATTAATCCTTGTGGTTTTATAGATAAAGGGGTAACTTCGATACAAAAAGAGACACAAAAAAACGTCGCAATGAGCGACGTTAAAGCATTGTTTACCAAATATTTCAGTTTACTTATAGAATCAAAACTATAAAGTAAATCCACATTTGATTTCTATTCCACTATAGAATTTTGGGCCAACAGATTTAAAGAAAAACCCTGATGTAAGTGAGAACGCATTTACGTTAAACCCGGCTGCAATTGTAGAATAAATCCCAAAAGCACTTTTGGAAACACTTGGTCCATAAAGTGGATAATTCCAAGTATCGTATCCAATAATCGGTGATTCAGTCCAATGGCTGAACCTTGTTCCAATTGCAAAATTCACAACTGGTTTCACTTTAACATTAGTGGGGAAAATGTGTCTGTAATTCAAAAATACTGGTATACTTTCATCTACACTACCATCTGCTTCATATCCTAGACCAAGACCAATTAAATCCTGACCCTTATTAAATTTCACTCCATTTACAAATACACCCGTAAAACCTGGGCCTGAATCTCCAACCATACCTCCAAAATAGAATCCATATTCATTAATGAAAGCATAAGATACTTTTGGAGTGCCATTGTTTTGTCCAAAACTTAACGATGTAATAGTACTTAATAAAAATACAACTACGATTAATTTAATTCTTTTCATTTGATCAATTTTTGTGTGAATATTTATAATTTAAATCCTGCTTTTACTTCCAGTCCACCAAAGAAATTATTTCCTATTGATTTTACAAACAAACCAGAAGAAAATGAAAAGGCATGTTTATTAAACCCTGCACCTAAAGTTGAATAAAACCCTAAAGCACTCTCTTGAATTGGATCCATCCAATAATAATCATAAATTGTCCAATATGAAAAACGAGAACCAAGAGCAATATTTAAAAAGGGTTTAAAATTAGAATTTGAGGGTAAAAAATATCTAAAATTTAAAAACATAGGAATACTTTGTCCAGATTCATTATCCGATTCATACCCTAAACCAACCCCCATAAAGAATGTATTATTAACAGTTAAACCGTTTATAAATACACCTGTTAAACCAACAGTAGTAAAAGTATTCCCTGATCCTAAAAAGAACCCATATTCATTTATAAATGAATATTTATACTCTGGTATCTCTTGAGCTTTCAAATTCGCTATACTCAAAAATAAAATTGCTGTTATAATTAATGTTATTTTTTTCATAATTTTTCTATTTAAAATTAAAATTTATACCCACATTTAATCTCTAAACCCACATAAAACTCATCATCTGCGACACTTTTAAAAAACATACCGCCATTAAATGTAAATTTACGCGCTTGAAAACCAGAGGATACTACCATATAATAACCAAAAGACGTTTCATTATATATTGTAGGCATATAATCAAAATAATAGTAGTAATCTGCTAATCTATAGCGTGTTCCAATAGCTACATTCACAAATGGAGTAAATAGTTTATCCGGTCTGAAAGTGTGTCTAAAATTTAAAAAAATGGGAAATCCTTGTCCATAGTCCACTGCAGTTTCATACCCTAATCCCAACCCAAACATCTCTTTTTGATTGGGGAAAGTGTATCCTGTTACAAAAATACCAGTAAAACCAATGGTGTTTCTTCCAAAAAATGGACCATATTCACTAATAATGGAGAGTCGACCGGAGTCGTTGTTCGTTTGTGCATGTGTGAATGATGAAGTTGCTGCAACCCCAAAAACCACAATTAATAATAATAAATGTTTTTTCATATTTCTTTGTTTATTGATTCTGCAAATATAAAACTTTTTAATTATCAAAATAAAAATATAATTTTTTAGTAGTCTATTTAAAATATCAATTGTTAATAAATGTTAATAATTTCTGTATATATATTTAAAAATATTATTTCAAAATTTTATATATTCTTTATATAGTGATCATTACAAATTATTCCACAACTTTTTCCTCTCAGTAAATAACGACATCTACTTATAAATATTGTTGAAAAAAAATAAAAAATAAATAGTTTTTTTTTGAAATTTTGGTCAAAAAGATCGCTTTAGGTTATCTTTAAATAGCAAAATTTAGAAGAATTTTAACATTCATTAACATTTTGCGAATGATATATCATCAGTTGGTATTTAAAAAGTCATAACTTTATCACTATCAACTACCCAATCTGCCAATGCACCCATTGTTGATTTTTCTGCTCCATCAAAGTATGGATAATTTTTATAAATTCCACAACGAGACATACAAGTACCACAAACTTTAACTGGTACTCCATTAGATATTAAATCCTTTAACATTTGAGACAAATCTTGATCATAACCTTCTGGCGGTTTGCAAACGTCCCTCGCCATATCTACTGAATCGTTCATTAAAAAAATTCTGACATTTTGTCCACTTTTTCTCAATGTTTCTGCAAGGCGAAGCCCATTCCATGTTACATCTGTTTTGTCATACGGCTCACGATTGAATATAATTAAAACTTTTTGCATTTTAAATTAATTTAAGTTCATATTTTAAGTATTTTTATTTATTATAGTTCAATTCTTATTATGCAACCGACATTATCACTTTCTCAATTTTTAAGCGATTTTATTAAAGCTACCATCTTAATTGATGCAGGATTTAAAATGCAAATATAGCATTTTTATAAAATCCTTCCGTCCTGCATTTCAATAATTCTATCAGAGGCTTTTGCAAAATCGTTATCATGAGTAACTGTAATTATTGTTTGATGCAATTCTTTTGATATTTGCTTAAAAATGTCTAAAACAATATTAGTGTTCTTCGTATCTAAATTTCCTGTTGGTTCATCGCACATAATTATTTTTGGTTCATTTATCAAAGCTCTTGCAATAGCAACTCTTTGTTGCTGACCTCCCGAAAGTTTTGAAGCAGGTTTTAATGCTTGGTCTTCAATTCCCAAAAGTTTTAACTTCTGATACGCATTCTCTTCAATCTCTTTTCTTGAATATTTATTCAGTTTTAATGCTGGTATCATTACATTATTCAAACAAGAAAATTCAGGCAACAAATAATGAAATTGAAAAACAAAACCAATATTCTTATTTCTCATCATGGCAAGTTTATCTTGCTTTAAACCTGTTAGTGTTTCATTTTCAATAAATATTTTGCCTGAATAGTCAGTATCCATTGTTGATAAAACGTATAAAAGTGTGGATTTTCCACTTCCAGATTTGCCAATTATTGACACAAATTCACTTTTCTGTATTTCAAACGAAATATTATCTAAAACCTTGAATTTTTCAGGTGTGTAGAAATATTTAGTGATATTTTCCGATTTAAGAATTGTTTGCATAATTATAAGTTTCTAAAGATTGAAACAGGGTCAACTTTGGCTGCACCTCGAGCAGGGATATATCCTGCAATTAAAGTTACTATTAAACCAACAACCAAGCCCATGAACATAATTTGGGGTTCAAACTGAATAGGAAAATATCCCTTATCTCCTCCAATATATACTTTACTAAGAGCTTTTACTAAAACTGCTCCCAAAAATATTCCCATAAAAGTCCCGAGAATACCAATTATCATAGCTTCGCTGATAAATATTTTCACAACACTATTCCCTGCAAAACCTTGTGCTTTTAAAATAGCAATGTCGTGCATTTTTTGTTTTACGGTCATGTTAACTATATTGTAAATTGTAAATGCGGCAACTATTAATATTATAAAGGATATAGAACCCATCATTACTCCTCTTGTTTTCTTACTTGCCTCTGCCGATTCGTTGGCTGCTTTCCAATCTTCTGCATTATAATTCGTTAGAGCTTTTAAGGTTGGGACATAGTCCGATGCCTTATTAGGGTCTTTTACATTTACATAAATATCGGTTATAAAGTCGGGACCTTGAGCCATTAATTGCTGTGCAATGGATAAATTCATATACGATTTTGATTTATCAACCACCGAATTGCTTGTTTTGAACAAACCTACTACTTTCATTATTTTGACAATGCCAAGTGGGGAAACTACGCTAATATTGTCGTCCATTTTTACATTCAAATTTTCTGCAATTCCTACACCAACTATAATCCCATTTGAGGTGCTGATTAAATTATGCAAATCACCTTCTACCATTGTGGATTGAATATCGAACATTTCGTTGGCTTCATTAATATTCACGCCCGAACTGTTTCCGCTTACCTGAGCACTTCCGTTGTTATAAAACACATTAACATTTAGCCAGATTGTTGCCGTTGTAACATTTTCAACAGATTTAACTACTTTCAATATCTGTTGGGGATTTAAAAGCTTTTTATTCTCATTAATAATTTTGGGATTTGTTATGACCGAGATATTCCTATTTGAAGTGTCACTAATCAAGGTTTGGCTTATTTTATCGTCAACATATATACGAATATGCGGAGTTGATTTAAAAAGGGCTTCGTCCGAATCACGATTAAACCCGGCAACCAACGAATTTAAAAATATAAATGCAGCAATGCCAATTGCAACTGTAAAAGAGACAATTATAGTTTGCTTTTTCTTTGCTAAAACGTGCGTAAAAGCAATTTCAAAATCAACGTTTAGTTTTATTTTGTTTTTAAAATTCATGGCTCTGTTTATTTATTCTTTTCTAAAACAAGCGTAGAATTTTCATCAATTCCTCTTTTTATTTCAACCCATTCGGTTGAAACAAATCCAGTTTCGATTTTTATTTTGCCTTTACCTTTCACAGTTACATTATTTCCGTAATCGAGAAATTTTCGGGGAATAACCAAAATATTATCTTTTTCATGTATAATGATATTTGCTTGTAATTGAGTTCCCGAAATCAGGAAGTTTAATGAATCAGTAAACACAACTTTACAATAGAATGATTGAGTTTGCTTGTCGAAAGATGGGTAAATTTCCGATATAATTCCTGCAAAATTTGATTGTTTATCAGTATTCAATTGAATTATTACTTTTTGATTTAGCTTAATTTTTGACATACTTGTTTCGTCAATACTTAATTTTGCATACAAATTGTTGGGATTACCAATTATAGCAATGATTTCACCCCTATGGACGTAATCCCCTAATTCTTTTATTTTTGTATAAACTTTACCCCCTACAACAGCACGTAATTCATTATTGCCCTGCAATACTTTATTTACTTCGCTTTGCGATTGTTGGTTTATCAATTGTTGTTCTGCTAATTGTTTCTGTAAGTTGTAATTTTCCTTGATAGCCAAATAATTAGCCTTTGAGTTTTCATAAGCCAAAACCATATTTTCGTATTCGAGTTTTGATACGCTATTTGTTTCATAAAGTTTTTTATATCGTTCAGTTTGTAGTTCGTCTTGTTTCATTTTTAGCTCAGCTGCTTTCAAATTTGCCTCAATTTGCTTTAACGCCGGTGCGTTTGGCGATGTATTATTTTTTGCAATATTTAACAACAAATTTGCACTGTGAGAATTAATATCATAAGTCTTATTGTCTATTATTGCCAATAAATCTCCTGTTGTTACAATGTCTCCTTCCTCAAAGTTTAAACTGATTAAATAGCCGTCACTTTGGGCAGTTAGATTATATTGATTTTCGGGAACCAAAACTCCAGAAGCAAAAACTGTCTCAGTAATATTTTCCCTTATAGGTTTTGTTGTTTCATCATTTTTACCGCAAGAATTAAAAAGCAATAAACTTATGATTATCGAAAAAATTATTTTTGTAGTTTTCATTTTATGGTGTTATTAATGTCAATTTTAGATTTAGAAAAAAGTAAATTTGCTAACGAATTGGAATAATTCAATCGGCTTGTAATCATATCATTAAAAGCAATTAGCAATTTATCTGACGAAAGAATATTCATATTAAACTGGTTGAGTGCTAATTGGTAGTTTTCGTCTTTCAAATTGAATATTTGTTTTGTTGTAATAAATTGCGAATATGCCTTTTCGTAATCTAAAACCATTTGCTTGTTGATAAAGTCGGTTTGAAGTTTAGTGTGTTCGGCATTTTGTATTGAAATTGTTTTATTGATTATAGAAGTTTTTGTTTGAGTAAAGCGATTTACGTCTGGAAATGGGATACTTAACTTCAATCCTACATACTGAGAATTAAGCCATTGTGCATCTTTATCAAAAAACATGTTGTTGCTGTTTTGTTGCCAAGCATCGTAAAACACCAATGAAACAGTTGGTAACTGCATAAAATGATTGGTTTTTAAATCGGCATTTGCTAAATCAACTTTTAAAAGAGATGAATAATAATTAAGTTGATTATCTACTTCTAACCCAATTGTAAACTTCTGATTATAGTTTGTTTGTTCATTAATAATAAGTAATGTAGTTTCAGGTATGTCGCACAGAATTTTAATACTGAAATATTGTTGTTTTAGCGATAATTTCAATTGCTCTAATTTATCGTAAAGTATTAGTTTGTTGATATGTGCATCGTTTAAATCTTGTTGCCTAACAATACCTACGGAATATTTGTTTTGCATATTCAATAGCAAAGTATCGGCAATTAGCAGACCTTTTTGAGTTAGTTCAATTTGTTCTTGCAACGAAATAATATTGTGATAACTTGCTGAAATGGATTCAAAAAGAGATTTTTTAGTAATAAGATTATTCACATTTGTATGTTCTGCATTTACATTGGCACTTTTAAGTTTTGCCCAACTTGCAGGGTTGATAATGTCAATTTGTGGGGCAATGTTCAGGTTCCCAATATATTGTTGTCCCATTGTAACTTCCTTGAATGTGCCAGGAGCTCCACCAAAGGCTTCACCAGGCATGAAAGATACAGGTAATTCCAAATTATTGGTTAAATTAAAATTTGTTTGCATTCTGAAATTTACAATTCCAGCTTGTGCCGAAATCTTTTGCCATTTCGCCAAAAGCACCAGTTGCTCACCTGTTTTTATTGATATGCTGTTGTGCTCAGCATAATTTAGAAGCGAATCAAGGTTATTAAAACTCAATTCTGTTTGTGCATTAATAATGTAGCCATTAAATAGCATTATTAATATTGATAATGATTTTATATACATGACATTATAGTTTCAACATTAATTTCAAAGAATGAATTAATTCTGCACCCTTGGCAATTAAATCAAAAGAGTATCCCGACATTTTCCATTGTTTTACCAACATTCTTACACTTCCATTTATCATTATAGAAACTTGTTCTGAAATAATGTCATTTCTGATTTCACCTTTTTGTTGTCCAATGCTTATTAGTTTTGCCATTTCTGATATGTTTTTTTCTACTTTTACCTTTGTCTTTTCAATCAATAATGGCTCGTTTTGAAACAAGTCTTCTGCAAAAACTACTGAAACCAAAGCAGGGTTATTAGTAAAAGTTAAAAAATGATTTTCAAGTCTTTTTTCAAGATAGGAAATAACGCTTTCATCACCAGTTAAACCAGTTGATTTTGTTTCCCCTGTTATGGAATCGAGTATTGCAATAAGTATTTGGGTTTTACTTTCATAGTGTCTGTATATTGCGGATTCAACAAGTCCAATTTTTTTTGACAGGTTTTTAATTGTCAAATGCTGTATCCCATTTTCAGCAATTATTTCAAGCGAGGCTTTAATAATTTCTTTTTGCTTTTCTGATAATTCTGTTTTCATTATATTTGCTTTAAAAATAATAGAGTGAATATTCGCTCACAAAGATACAACATTTATTCTAGAATACACATATTATTTTAAAAAAAATATAAGGTCGGTTTTGTGGGAAGGATAAATGGTTCTTTTGACTTTGTCGAGTAGTCATTCGCATTGAACCAAGTTCCTTTCACTATCGGCTACTTCCAAGTTAATTTCAAAAACATAGAGGCTTTTGGACCAATCACAGTTGGATTCTGATCAATCTCTTCTCCTATCGCATTACACTCCACAATTTTGATCCCCTGTAAATACAATGAAGTGATATTTAAAGGAACAGAATTCCCAGATATCTCTCGAATATGTAAAATAATCTCATTTTGAGTCTCATGTGGAAACATGCTCACTAATAATATATTGTCAGAATGAAAATTAATAATATTTTCAAAATTTGGAGATTTAACCAGACTTGTTTTCAATGATTTAGGCAAAACCCTTCCCAACAACGGCACTTTTGTATTCCAGCCAAATTTTGTCGCATCTGCAAATGACCCATTGTTAAAAGAGGTAATAAAATAGCTCCAATTGATCTCTCCTCTGATATCAGCATTAAAATTGGTAACCCAATAGTTGTTCATGGGCCATGAATATAGATGGGTTGTTTCTGGAACGGCTCCTGCTTTGTATCTTCCCATATTAATGTTTCCAAAATGCCACAAAGGGGTCTCATTTGATGAAACAACAATTTGTGAATTGTCTGATTTAATGGATACAAAAGATTGAGCTGTATTCCAATCATTAGCAGATCCTTTGATCTGATCAACTCCAGCTTGCATAACTCCACCTGGGACTTCACAATAAATATTACCATTTGCTAATAGAAATGGCATAGCAATATAAAATGACTCTGGTTGAGTATTGATATTTTTATTGATCATAAACCGTAACTCAATCAATTTTGACGTTTTATAGATTTTTATTTCTAAACTAAAATTTGTTTTATCGTTTTGAGTTCCTAACTTAGTATTACCTTTGAATTCTAGAACATCGTAAATATCACCATATCTAATTCCTGTAAAACTGATGGTATCTAATGGAAATCTTTCATGAGAGCCCATTCTCTTTGATTCTAAAGAGCTTCTTTCGGCTAAACGCTCCCCAATAAACTCACCCAATTGATAATTTGAGGTTGAATCAATTAAATTCAAGTTAGATTCTTTATCATACAATTGTGTAATTGTTCCATGTTTAAGATCCATTTTTACTATATACCATTGATTTTCAGCAATATAAAAATCATGTGAAGGAATTGGATTATGTATAATATTTGGCTTAATTTTATCTAATATCTTAATATACAATTGTTTCGCACTAAAAGCAGGAATTGAATCAATCCAAAGAAGCCAATAAGCACCCTCTGCTCTTGTTTCAGCAATTTGTGCTTTAATGGTGTTCCCTTGATTATCAAAAATGGTAAAAAGTGCGTTTTGGGGTAGTATTTCATTGTCCATATACACTTTTACAACTCCACTTTTTGTCCAAGCAAGAGTATTCGTAACCACAATGGAAGCAAATTCAGATGATTTTAAAAAATAATCTTGCAATAGACCTTGTGTTGTTTCCCCAATAGTTTTACCTTTTCTGTATCCTTCCCAGGCGTAAGATTCTTTCAGGGCTCTTTGTTCTAAAGTTTGCTTACATTCTGGATCTCGGACACTCTCTGAGTAACCAGTAGTGTGTTCTCCATAAAACAAAATTGCTTTTAAAACCTCATCAATTCGGGAATTTGTCCCTTTTGGGAGTGTAGATCCTAATATTTTAGTCAAAGCAAGTGCGGAACTATGAGCCATGATGTCAGATTGTGCAAACCGTGTAACCATTACCTCTCTAGGCGCTGCACCAAACCCATCTGTCCACCAATCAGGCCACGCTCCTTTAACTATTTGTAATGAATCATAATGATTTTTTTCAAAATATTCAAAAAACTCAGAACTTAATGCCAATTTAATTTTAGGAAATTTATATTTTTCATTCCATTTTCTTACATTTTCACATGCTTGGATCGAAGGGGGAGAATTATCTATTAAATACCCAGAAAACTGAAGTTGAGCCAAGGAATGTGGGTACCCATTTTGTTCTAAAGATGATAAATAATCGAGCAATTTCACTTCAAAGTTCTCAAAATTATCAGTTTCTATACCTACAAAATTTCCTTTATTGTAGTGTTCCGCTCTATAAGCGATCATCTCTTTACCTGAGGGAGATTGCCATCTAAAAACAGTTGGAAGATCAAAACAAATTAGTGCTCTATGACCATGAGTTCCCATATTCACATATTTAACTCCTAAATCGGGAAAATAATCTGCAAAACACCAGCCAATTCCATTGACATCATTTTGCATAGCTACTGAAGATGGAATATTATTATTTTTAAAAGTTTTTAATGGTGATAATGAAGCTGCCAATATATTTTCATCAGGAATCTCATCAAAATTGAACATCATAGCAGTAACTTCTATCCTACCCTCTTGAATTCTTTCAATCAATCTATCAACTTGAGATTTAGGCCTCGTCAACAAATACTCTTCAACTGCCCAGGCCGCTTCACAAGTCCAACGAAATTTTGCTGGATCAGGATAATTCTCAGTTAAATCACAAAAATCTAAAGCATAATCGATATATCGGATGTGTTCAGCAAGTATCTCTGTTTGAGGTTTGGTATAGCCAATATCAGTATGAGAGTGTTGTACAAAATTGACAAACCATTCTCTTGTAGGAAATAGTGTAAGTTTCTGAGAAAGAATTCCACTTGATTTTACAACTTCAATAAATATTTCTTTTTGATTTAAAACTCTATCCACCGTAATAGAGAGTTGATTAAACCCTAATTTAAGTTCAATTTTTGAGACCACTTTACCATCTACTTTAATTACAGCTTTCTCTGGAGCTGCAAAATGATACACATCGATAAAGACTGTTTGTTTTTCTACACCCTTAGATTCAATGATTCCGGGTAATAATCTGGCTTTTATCTCATTTTTAATTTCATCTTTATAAAGGATAACCCATGTTTGAGAATCCACATCCTGAGCTACCAATTTGATTTTTATTGGTTTTCCATTTGTAATAAATTTGGAAGGTAATTTAAGATAGAGAAACCCTTTCATATCCCTATTTCCATCATAAGCAATATTTTCAAAGCCCAATTCTGAACCATTTGGATTTAACAACTTCCATTTTGGATTATCTTTAGTATCAAATCTAAACATTAGAACATCATTTACATAAAAATCTACATGAATAGGAATCGCATTAGAACCAATTGCGAAAGGGAAAACGAAAAGAGCAGTTTTATCATTAAAAGTTAGCGGAACAGGTTTTGTTAAAAATTCCATAGTATGAAGATGTTTATTTCCTCGAACTAAAATTGAATTAGAAATATTTGGAATTGGGAAATGATAATTAAAATCAGCCCCACTAATTTTGGTATCGAACCCAAAAATGGGGTGATCATTTTTAGAAATAAATTGGGCAGATATTATTTGTAATGCACAGATATTGAGGAAAATAATAAAAACTACTTTTTTCATAATGAGAGTATTTTGAAATGAAAAACAATTTTTTCAAGCTTAATGCAAATGTACTACATTTTTGTTTATCTTTGCACCCTCATTTTGTAAATGTGAATCAATTATCAATCAATAACTTATAATTAAAAAAAATGCAAGAAACAAAACAAATTAAAATTGAGTTAGCAGATCCAACACCATTGGGATTATTTGGATTAGCCCTAGTTACACTAGTAGCATCCACGCAAAAATTAGGAATTACTGATGGTTTATCATTATTATTACCATGGGTAATCTTTTTAGGAGCCACTGCACAAATTATTGCAGGTATTTTGGATTATAAACACAACAATCTTTTTGGAGCAACAGCTTTTTGTGGGTATGGCTTATTTTGGTATGCGATTGCCCTCACTTGGATGTTCAAAATGGGTGTTTTTGGTGAAAAATTAGCTACATTAGATATGAATCAATTGGGTTTTGCATTAATTGGATATCTTGTGCTTTCAATCATAATTACTATTGGTGCATTTAGATTAAATACACTCTTGTCTATATTGATGATCTTAATCGATCTATTATTTATTGGATTATCTTTTGACATCTTTTTTGGAGGTCATTTTTGGCATCAAATGGCAGCTTTTTCTGAAATTTTGATATCCATTTTCAGTTTTTACGGAGTAGCAGCAGCATTTATCAATAAATCATACGGAAGAACGATTATTCCTTTAGGAAAAGCGTGGACTAAATAGTTGAAGGGGTTCCACCGTTGGAACCTCCATTCCCATTTTCCATCTCACCATTTTTGGCCTTTTTCTTCATTTCAAATTGTTTTCCAAAACGATAAGATACGCGAAGAGAAAGACTTGTTGTATTCCAAATAGAGTAACCTTCGGCAGTTGAACCATCTGGATATAGATAATTCCAAGAGTAACTTCCATTGTTTAATATATTATTTACAGACAATGAAAGTGTTAAATCTTTTTTAAAGAATCTTGCTTTAAACCCAGCGTTTAATGATAATGCATTTTTTGTTTTTCCCCACTCCCCTTGTGATGGTAAATTATAATAACCACTCATTTCAAAGCTATAAATTTTTAAGAAATTGAAGTTTTGTGAGAAATGAATTCCATTATAATAAACAATCTTTTGTTCAATCTTATTCTGATATGTGAAAACGCTTCTTCCATAAGATGAGTAATAATAGAGATTCAAGTTCCACCATTTTCGCACAGGAAGGAAAAATGACACACTCCCATTTAGACCTTGATTTTTGCCAATATTTTGTGGAAATCTGGTTGCAATTCCAGTATTTGGATTAAAAACTCGTGTATAATCTACTTCATTTAATGTATAATAGTAACCAACATTAAAAAAAAGCATATAATTCCATGAGTATCCCAGAGAAAAATTGTGTGAATATTCTGGTTTTAACAATGGATTTCCTGTTGAGATGGAAAGTTGTTCAGAAACATCCACAAATGGATTCAAGTTGTAAAACCTTGGTCTGGAAATTCTAGATCTATAACTTAAACTTACTTTATTTTTCTTGGGTAACTTTATATCAAAATTTATATTTGGAAAAACATCAAAATATAAACTTGAATTATTCTCCCCTGTTGATATCAATTCACCTTTCACGTATGATAATTCTCCTCTTAAACCGGCTCTTAAATAAGTAATATCATCTAACTTGGTACTGATTGAAAAATATCCACCACTAATATTTTCTAAATAATCAAAATGGTTCGTTGAGCTTCCAATTTGAGTAGAATTTATATAATTTACACTTCTATCATTATTATGTGAAAGGGATGATTTTACTCCAGATTCAAAGCTAAACTCTCCTTGTTCCTTTTCATAATATGCTTCTAAAACATAATTTTCAGATAATTGTGGATATTTATACACTCTTCTTGTGGATTGATTATACATTTGTTCAAAATCACCTTGATAATAATCAAATGTATAATGGTTATCACTTTCAGAATTATTTCTTGAATAATCAAAATCAACTTCAAAATAATTAGTATTAGCAGTATCAAAATCGTGCCTATAAAAAGCACTAACATAATTTCTATTATTAAGTCCTTGATTATTAGACACCCTACAATATGATGAATCAGGAAAATTATTTCTTAAAACTCTGGTATAATTTTTATTTTCTGATAAACGATTGCTTATTCCACCTCTATAAGTTACTCCAAAAGAATTCTTCTTATCTAACTGATATTCTGCATTAAAAGTATATGAATTAGATGAATTTCTACTTTCTGAACCCCAAAACTCCTCTTCATTTTCATTAGTTGAGATTAGAGAAGTTGAACCATCATTTCTAATATAACTTGTTTTTGATCTTGAACCATGAGAATAGGTATTTAGATTATAATTGTAATTGGTTGATAATATTAACTTTCCAACTCTAAAATTAAGGTTTACACCTTCACTATGTCCATAATTTCTACTTAAAGAGCCACTAGCCCAGACGTTTCCATTTACACCAAAATTATCATCTTTTTTAAGTTGAATATTGATCATCCCAGCACTTCCATCAGCATCATATTTAGAAGAGGGTGTATTGATCACTTCAATTTTATCTACTGTTGCAGCAGGTGTTGTTTTTAAAAAATTGATAAGTTCATCCCCAGACAGATGTGAGGATCTGTTATTAATTAAAAGGTTTGCTCCACTTTTGCCATTTATTAAAATGTTTTCATCATTATCTATGGTTACAGATGGCGTTTTTCTTAATAATTCGAAAAGATTATCTCCGGCTGCAGAGGGATGAGATTCCACATTCATGATTAATTTTCCTGGTTTCTCTTCATACAAAGGTTTCATGTAAACAATATCTGCACCTTTCAGCATGTGTGTTTGAGGGATTAATAAAATTTCCCCTAATGATACATTTCTAAGATCACTATTAATTTTTATGGTATCTGAAAACCATTTATCATACATAGCATAATAGAGCTGAATGTAATAGTTTCCATTATAAAGCATATCAAATTTAAAAACACCTGAGGCATCAGTAAGTTCAGCTTTTACAAAACTACTATCTTTAGCATCAAATAAAAATGCACTAACATACACTAATTTCTGTTTCTCTTTTTCATCGATAACAGATCCAGTAATTGTGCCACGTTGACCAAATAAAGAAATCGTTGCAAAAATTATTATGTTCGTCAGTATAAATAATTGTTTCATAATATTGAGTTAAATTGTAATCTATTTTATTTTTCTGAAAAAAAATGTGGCGCAAAAGTACAAAAAAATATTATAAAAGCTTTCAGCTATCTGGTTTCAGTTATCAGTTTTCTTTATTTTTCATTCTTCATTTTTCATTCTTCATTTTTCATTCTTCATTCTTCATTTTTCATTCTTCATTTTTCATTTTTTTGGGCATTCCGGCACCACCCTCCGCACAGAACCACCCTGCTGCCGTCGGGCTTGTTCCGGGGTCCGCTTCGCTCCCGTGCTTCACCGCACTTCGCTTAAGAAAACTCAAACTCCTTATGAAATTGTTTCGCGGCGCTCGTTCCGGTTCGCACCGGCTTCGCCGCCCTCCACATCCCTAATGCACCTTGCTCTTTTGATAACTGTTCCTAAGAAGCTATGGAATTATATTCTAAATAAAAACGGGGACTGTTGTTATGCAAAAAAAAATGCATTTTTTATATTGCTATTGATGAATCAATTGAATTTATATTTACCCGTCATTTATTAGAATATCAGATATAAAAGCTTCATCTGGGACATTCAGTTTGTTTTCACTTTTTGTATTGATAATCACTTTTCTTTTTTGTATTTTTGCGGAAATATTTATAACTATTATACTTGTATTAAAATGAAGAAAATTGCATTAGTAGGAGCCACTGGTTTAGTGGGCAGTGTAATGATGAAAGTACTAGAAGAGAGAGAATTTCAAGATATTGAATTTATTCCTGTTGCTTCATCAAAATCTGTTGGGAAAAAAGTTACTTTTTGTGGAAACGAATATTCTATCCTCTCTATGGAAGATGCTATATCAAAAGCTCCTGATATCGCCATTTTTTCTGCAGGTGGATCAACCTCTTTACAATATGCTCCAAAATTTGCTGAAAAAGGAACCATTGTCATTGATAATTCATCGGCATGGAGAATGTTTGATTATATACCCTTAGTGGTTCCTCAAATTAATGGTGACATACTAACACCTTCAGATAAAATTATTGCAAACCCAAATTGCTCTACCATTCAAATGGTGATGGCGCTTGCTCCCTTACATAACAAATTTAAAATTAAAAGAATCGTTGTTTCTACTTATCAATCAGTTACGGGAACTGGCGTGAAAGCCGTTGATCAACTTAATTATGAAAGAATTGACCTGCCACATGAAAAAGTGTATCCATATCAGATTGATTTGAATTTGATACCCCATGGAGGTTCTTTTGAAGTGGATGGTTATACAACTGAGGAGACTAAACTTGTTAACGAAACTCGAAAAATATTAAGAGATGAAACGATTCAAATTACGGCAACAGTGGTGAGAGTTCCTGTTTTTGGTGGTCATTCGGAGTCTGTAAATGTTGAATTTCATGAAGAATTTGATATTAAAGAGGTTTATTCACTTTTAAACGAAATGGATGGAGTTACCGTTTTGGACGATCCTTCACAAAATTTGTATCCAATGCCCCTTACAGCTGAAGGTAAAGATGAAGTTTTTGTGGGTCGTATTCGAAGGGATTACTCTCAACCAAAAACGCTGAATTTATGGATTGTAGCGGATAACCTAAGAAAAGGAGCTGCTACTAACGCGGTAGAGATTGCTCAACAATTATTAAAATAAAAAATCCTATGAAAAACTTTGGGTACTCATTGCTTCTTGTTTTATCCCTCTGTTGGTTTCAAGCAACTGCGCAAGAGAGTAATACAAAATATAGTGTTCAATATCAATCTGTTCTATTAGATTCAACCTATGCTCAACCTGTGGATCTAACTATGGATACTTATATTGAAACGCTACGATCAAAAATGGGGGAAAAGTTAAACATAGTTATTGGAACTGCCTCGATGGATTTACACCGTTTTAAACCTCAAAGTCCGCTTTCTAACTTCTTAGTAGACAATCTGTTAATATTCGGAATCGATTATTTGAAAAACAACAAAATTGAAGGATCCGTTGATCTTTCATTACTCAATTTCGGAGGTATACGAGGTTCTATTTTAGCAGGTGATATCACGATCGAAACCATGTATAAAATTGCTCCTTTTGAAAACACAGTCGTAATTATTGAGGTTAAGGGGATTGAGCTCAAAAAGATGTTTAAAAAGTTTACAGAAAAAGATCAGGCGGCACTAGCAAATGCTCAAACCGTATATCAAAATGGGAGAATTTTAAGTTACACGGTAAATGGGGAATCCATCAAAGATGAAAAAATTTACAAAATGGTGACCATTGATTTTCTTCAACATGGTGGAGATGGATATTTAGAAAATGTTACATTTGAAAATGTTATTTATACAGGTGTTGCAATACGTGATGTATATATTCAACAGATTGAAATGTTAACCAAACAAGGTAAAAAAATTGAGGATCAAATAGATAACAGAGTAATTATTAAACCAACTCCCTAAATTTTTTAAATTTTACTGGCAAACCACGCCATCTTTTAATACAATTTTTCTATCAGACAATTCTGCTAACTCTTCATTGTGGGTTACAATGATAAATGTTTGTTTAAAAGAATCTCGTAAATCAAAAAAGAGTTGGTGTAATTTTTTCGCATTTTCAGAATCCAGATTACCAGAAGGTTCATCAGCCAGAATTAGTTGAGGATTATTTATTAATGCTCTGGCAACCGCAACTCTTTGTTGTTCACCACCAGACAACTCGGATGGTTTGTGTTGCATTCGATCTTCTAATTTCAAAAATTGGAGTAACTCTTTTGCTTTTTGGAGAGCAACTTTTCTACTCTCTCCAGCAATTAGTGAGGGCAATGCCACATTCTCCACAGCAGTAAATTCTGGTAATAAATGATGAAATTGGAATACAAATCCAATATTCTTATTTCTGTACGCAGACAATTGTTTATCATTTAAATTAAAGATTGAAATATCCTCAATTAAAATCTCCCCATGATCTGGTTTATCTAAGGTTCCAATGAGGTGTAACAAGGTAGATTTTCCTGCACCGGATGCCCCAACAATGGTAGTTATTTCAGACTTTTGAATTTCTAAATTGATCCCTTTTAACACCTTCAAAGTTCCATAACTCTTTTCAATATCTGTAATCTTAATCATCTTTCATTTTTTAGTCCACAAAGATACAAAATATGTACAATTATTCTCAAAATATTTAAGTAAATTGATTAGAATTCGAACCAATTTTGTAATTTTGCAATCTAAAAAAAGAGACTATCAATGGCAAAAGGATTCACCACAATTGCACTACTTATTCTTTCCAATACTTTCATGACTTTTGCATGGTATGGACATTTAAAATTTAAAGAAATATCTTGGTTAAGTAATCTTGGTTTATTTAGCATCATTCTAATTAGTTGGTTTATTGCATTTTTTGAATATATTTTTCAAGTCCCAGCAAACAAAATTGGGTATATTGAAAATGGAGGGCCATTTAATCTGTGGCAATTAAAAGTGATCCAGGAAGTGATAACCTTAACCATTTTCACTCTTTTTGCTGTTTTATTCTTCAAAAATGAAACTTTCAGAATCAATCATCTTATTGGTTTTATTTTTTTAATTCTAGCCGTCTTTTTTATTTTTAAAAAATAAATTTACATTGAAACAGAAAAGTAACATTTTAATACTACTTTTGTAATATTGAAAAATAACACTTAATTCATAGTTCACATGATAGATAAAGAGAACTTAAAAAATAAAATTTACCAAATTATTTTCAAATCTAATACTCCTCAAGGGAGGGCATTTGACATCTATTTGATAATCGCTATTTTCATTAGTGTATTTTTGGTTATTTTAGATAGTGTTCCTTACCTTCATAACAAATATGGTCCTTATTTAGTTGGATTAGAAACCTTTATAACCATATTGTTTCTATTTGAATATGTATTAAGAATATACTGTTTAAACAGACCTTGGAAATATATCTTATCGTTTTATGGAATCATTGATTTTATATCTATAGTTCCATCAATTTTAGTATTCTTTTTTACAGGTACTCAAGTATTAGGAATTATCAGACTACTAAGAGTAATTAGAATATTTAGAGTACTTAATTTAAATAAATTTATTCGAGAAACCACCTCTTTTTGGCATGTACTTCAAAAAAGTTTTCATAAAATACTCATTTTTATGATTTTTGCATTATTTGCATCAGTACTGATCGGTGCTTTTATGTATGTTGTAGAAAATCAAGTTAATCCTGCTTTTTCCAGCATCCCCAAGGGGATTTACTGGGCAGTTGTTACTTTAACCACTGTAGGGTATGGAGATATTACACCAGTAACCAATATTGGACAATTTTTCTCAGTTATTGTTATGGTTTTGGGGTACTCTATTATTGCAGTTCCAACAGGTATTTTTTCTGCAGAATTTGTAAAAAACAAAATTCATGAGGATCATATTCACAAGTGTTCACATTGTCAAAAAATAATTGAAGCTAACGATCCATTTTGTAAATATTGTGGTACTCAACAATCTGATTCTTTTACTACACTAAAGAGAAATGAATAAATTAACCCCAGAAATAATATCATATATTCAGGATCATATCAATGATGATTTGCCAAAATTAATACTTAAAAAAGGGGCAAACACACAAAATATTGACTATTCGTTTGCATTTCAACAAATTGGAGCTCGACAGAAAGCAAAAAACAAACTACCAGAATGGTATGCCAATTTTCATTTAGTTTTTCCTTCACCACTCTCAGTAGAACAATCCTCCTCCCAACAAACAGCACAATACAAAACAACACTTTTAAAAGGGGATCATCTTATAGATCTAAGTGCCGGCTTTGGTGTTGATGCATTTTATCTCTCTTCAAATTTTAACCAAACCACATTAGTAGATACGAATCCAGAATTGTGTGATATTCTTCTTCACAATGCTTCCGCACTTCACCTAAATTCAATCAAAGTTATAAATGCAAATGCAGAAAACTATCTTGAGCAATTAGACCCCAATGCAACTCAAAAAATCACTTTCTATATTGATCCTGCTCGAAGAGGTAAACAGGGTGAGAAATTGATTGATTTAGGAGATTGTGAACCCAATATACTGAACATCAAAGATCAACTGTTAACCATGGGTGAAAAAGTTTGCATTAAACTCTCTCCCATGATAGACCTCAAACAGTTGTTAAACCAACTTTCGAATGTTGTAGAAATACATGTAGTATCCGTTCACAATGAGTGTAAAGAGATCCTTGCTATTTTAGAGAGAAACCCCAAGTCATCTGAGCTCAAGTATGTAGCAGTAAATCTAAAAAAAGGGGGAATAGATAGCTTCGAATTTATAAATCAAGAGGAAAAAGAGAGTATCCCAACCATTGCAGAGAAAGTTGAAAACTATCTTTATGAACCCAATAGTGCAATTATGAAATCTGGATGTTTTAAATTGATTGGCGAACGATATAATCTTTCCAAAATTGCACTAAATAGTCACCTTTACACTTCTATTCAACATGTTCCAGAATTTCCAGGTAGAATTTTCAAAGTAGAACAAGTACTTAGTTTTCAAAAAGATGAGTTGAAAAAATATTTTAGAAAAGGGGAAGCATACAATTTAGCAATCAGAAATTTTCCAATGGATACAGAAAATTTAAAAAAACAATTACGAATCAAAGATGGAGGAGATAAGTATCTTTTTGCTACGACGATGGACCAGAAGCATATTCTTATAATTTGTACAAAAACCTAAAAATTAGATATTATGGATCAATTTCTTGAGAATCTTTTAACTTTTGAAGTAACCCCTTACTCTGCAGCGATTAAGTTAGGGATCAGTTTTTTATTAGGGGCAGTAATTGGGATTGAACGACAATCACGTCGTCAAAGTGCAGGATTAAGAACCTTTTCATTAATTTGTATGGCCTCTACGGCAGCTACACTCTTATCGATATGGATGCCACAGAGTTATCCACATTTTTTGAATGGTGATCCAGGAAGGATTGCAGCACAATTACTTACGGGTATTGGATTTCTAGGTGCTGGAGCCATTATTCAAAGCAAAGGGGGAGTTCATGGGTTAACTACAGCAGCATGTATATTGTTAGTCGCCATAATAGGCATGTGCGTAGGAGCAGGGATGTATATTCCGGCAACCATATTAACATTTATGTCGTTGTTTGTACTGATTATTTTAGAAAAATGGGACAAATACCGTTCCATGTCAGGAGATTCCAAACAGTTAATTATCCATTTTACTACAGATACTCCAGAAGTGGAAAAGATAACGAATATATTAAAAGGAAACAATATATTTATCTATTCCATAACATTTAAGAAAGATTATTATAATAATAGTTCCATTTACTATTATAAAATACAAATATCTGCACAAAAGAGCATTGAACCCATCATCAACACTATCAAGCAAATTAATTACATTCAAACAATTACATTAACGGAGAATTAATAAATAAAACAATAAGACATGAAAAAAACGAAAAGGATTGCATTAGTAGCCCATGACAATTGTAAAAAAGACTTAGTAGAGTGGGCAGAGTGGAATTGGGAAACCCTGATCAGACAAAAGATGGTTTGTACAGGGACTACAGGGACATTGATTGAAAAAGCGTTAAAAAGAAAGATCGAAGAGAATGGGTCTCACAAAAATTTGAATATAACGAAATTAAAATCGGGTCCGTTAGGGGGAGATCAACAGTTAGGAGCATTAATATGTGAGGGAGATATCGATATCTTGATATTTTTCTGGGATCCGATGATGCCACAGCCACACGATGTTGATGTTAAAGCATTATTAAGAATATCAACTCTTTACAATGTAGTAGCTGCATGTTCCCGAGCCACGGCAGATTTTATTGTATCATCTCAACTGATGAATGAAGAGTATGAGCCCAAACTTCCTGATTTCACGGATTATGTAAAGCGGAAGATTTAGAAGTCCTGTTACTGCGTTAGGGCGGAGACCAGGTACCCCGTAAGTTTTTATAGTTAGGGGCTGTTGGATCAGGCAGAGCGACCGAAGGGAGCTACTGCCTGGCCAGACAGCCTCTTGATAGAAAAACGCGGAGTACAGGCCGGAGACCGACGGCAGCAGGGAGGGATTTTGAGTGGCTGATGCCGGAACGCCAAAAACAAAAAATAAATATTATGTTTTCACGTTTACTTATTTAGGAAGTAAACAATTTAATAATCACTATTGTCCGATAAAAAAGGTATAAAGTAAGGGGGTAATTTTTCAATCC
>JBLJBB010000021.1:0-3672 GCA_047638115.1 Bacteroidales bacterium
CGCAGACACAGACGGTGAAATCCGGATTCATTTCCTTGATCTTCTTTAGCTGTCCAAGGGTTCCGAAAAAACGCTTGTCCGCATTATCCCGAACACTGCAGGTGTTGATAATGGCGACGGATGCCTCTTTTTTATCTTCTGTAGCTTTGTAACCCATCTCTGACAACAGACCGGCAATGGTTTCCGAATCGTGCTCGTTCATAGCGCATCCGAAAGTTGTTATATGATAGCTTTTGTTGAAATTTGAATCTTTTACACTCGTGTTCATTTTATTATTACCTTATTATTTCTTAAATTCAATACTAACTAATTCGCTCCTTTATATATATGTCCTAAAAATTCAGCAACAAATAGCAGGATTTGTTCTTTCTTTCTTTTCTTCTGATTTTCCAAAATTTTTTTAATATCTTCCCCAATATTTAGTCTATATTTTTCAATAATAGGGGACAGAAAACAACCTATTATACTTAGCCGGGCGTTCTCAATTGAGTTAATTTCTGGTTTTCCAGCAATTTTAACAAGCATAACATACGCATTAAAAACACATTCAAAATTGAAAGTATCACTAAGGGCTGTTTTCATATATTCGTAGTATTCTGTTTCATAATCATTAATCCCAACAAATATGAGTCGATGGTTTGAATCAAAGTCAAAAGTCTTTCCCTTGTTCATCTTTAGATTTAATGGATTTATTAAATACCCTCTACTTGCAATTGATGTCCTATACTTGATCCGTTGAATATCTATACCATAGTTAGAAATAATATAATTTCTCATGATATAATTATATGTAAAAGTTGTCTCCTTATTACTTAAATTCGAAGTCTCACCATACATTATAAATTCATTTTGAACAAAACAGGAATTCCTAACATTAAATAATAACTCCTTAATAAATTTTTCAATTGAATCAACTTTAAATTCCTTTAAATATTGTTCTTCTGGAAGCGCTTCAGTCAGCCACAATTCTTTCTTACCATCCACATATTCTATTAAACAAAAGCATGTAACTAATACTGAGTCTGAAATTTCAGATATTCTAATAAATGGGTATAACACGAGTGCGTTCTTAATGAAACCTTCCTTAATTGAACTCTTTAAACCAATAGTTAGCGATGATAAATATGACAAAATATATTTTTTTGTATTTATTAGTTCTTCCACAGCATTTAATTTGGATTTCAAAAGAGTTCCTTTAGTATGAATTTCAAGTAGATTACTGATTTCTAATTCCTCAATAATTTTATCTGCGCTGGCATTGATTGAAATGGGAGTTTTTGTTTTTAAATTTAAAAATATTTTTTCTGAATCAATCACGAAATCTGTATTTATTTTAAAGCTAAGATTATAATAAGCATTAAAGACATTAATCTTTTCTTGGTCGCTCATGCTGCCTCCTTTTAAAGCCAAAATTATTGATTGGAATTAGTGGCTTTAGCCCTCATGACGCTGATTCATTAATCATATTATTTAGATTATATTTTATTAATGCTGTGCTGCTTTTCATTGTCTTCGCACTTTACCCTTACTCGACTCAATTGTTTTTTTTATATTAAATTTAGAACTAAATTCAGGAAATTTCATCTAATAATCCATCTAAATCGTTTTTTAAAAACAAGTAACTATTTAGGGTCCCATCTGGAGTTTGATTACTCTGATCAGACAAACATTTGAGTTTCAATGAAATCAAGTCACATTTTTCTTTTATTTTGGTCGAACTGGAATAATTCGAATTGTTATTCAACATATAAATTAAACGTTCTAATCTAGTCCTAAATATATATGGTGATGATTTACCAGATTTTAGCAATTCGACCAAGGATGATGTCATATCATCATTAACTTTAGTTATCATTTAACACACCGCCCTTTCAACTTATTAATGGCATACTCTAATAAAATTTTTGCATTCCCTATCCAAAACATAACCATATCTTCACTACCATCTGGTATACCCTTCAGAAACTCCGGCCTAGTATAACTTATACGATATTTATATAAAACTTTATATTCTTCAATTTCAAACAATTTGTACTCACCTAGTAAATTTAAAACATATTCGACTGGTGATGTACGACCGAATAAATATTCCTTGTCCATATATGCTATAGCTATACAGGTATTCCTAATAATTGATGCTATTAATGATAACTCATAGTTAATTGTGTTATTGCTTTTTTCAATTGCTTCACTAATATCTGAACATATGATCTGATACTCTTCCAAGTCGCTTTGTACTCCTTCATATTCATTCAGATTTTTTAAAATGAAATGAATTTTATCATTTTTAGAATAAAGCACTTTACCTTCAAGTAATAAATGCCATAAAAAGTATGAACCTTTTTCAGCCATTTTCTCGAACGTAGACACTCGGTATAATGATAGCCATTCCATTGGCACTCCCATTTCCTTGGAGATTTTTAACTTAAGTTTGTATACATCTTCGTCATTTTCTAAGTCTATAAGAATCAATATATCAATGTCGCTTAGTTGGTCTTCCTCACCTCTAGAAAACGAACCAAATACACAGATAGCCTCAATGTGATCTTGATCTAATGAATATTTTTTTTCACCAATTTGAAATCCAATCATTGAGATTACCGCCTATTAATAAATCTAAATAATGCCGCAATAAAAAACCCCATGAGCATGACTCCTAAAAATCCTTCTACTGCGGTTAAATTTCTAACAAATTGGTTTGCTGAAGTTATATCCGATGTTATAGTAATAAAGTTACACAAACTAAAATATATGCTGTCGACTACCCCAATTGATGTCAAGTTTGCATTGCCATTAATTTTGAAAACGCTCCCAGAAAAAAAATAGAAACTTGAAAATGCGATTATGACAAATAAAATATTGAATATTAAATATGATATTTTCTCACCATATCCCCACAATCTTTTACTAAGTTTACTGGTAATAAATTTAAACAAACCTTCAATAGATTGCCATCCACTGTAATGCTTTTTATAATACTCTTCTTTTTTTGTGAACATTGATAAAAAGTGTTGCTCACTAGATGCCTTTTCTGCAAAGAAATATTTCCTAAACTGCAAATCATTCCCTAAACGCAAAGCCTCTAACGCTAAATTTGTACATAACCGCCACCTCAAATTTGATGATTTCGGCAGCGATGCCTGTATCACTTCAAAGTCTATATAACAGTCCTTAAACAACGCATAATTAAAGTTTGAAGAAATAACATTGACGTCCTCAAGGTTGCATTTTATGAATTTACAGTTTGTAAAGTTAACTTGACTAAAAAATGATTTTTTAAAATAACATTCGATAAATACGCAATGGGAAAAATCAGTGTTGTCAATAGAGGCACTTTTTAAGCCAAGATTCAAAAATGAGCAATGGTTGATAACACGATTTTTAATTTTAAATTCTGAAGAAGGTCGTTCGTTTGCGAAATAGAAATTTTCAATTTTTTGGTCTTCACTGCTGGTTGTAATCGATTCTAGTGTTTTGAATTCTTTTTCTAAGATATATTCATTCATTAGTTTACCCTTCTTCAAATTACAAATATATTCTTTGCCTATTTACACTATAATATAAAATGCACCCATTTAATGCAAATGTCTTCACTCGTGTTCATGGCCACACTCCCCCAGCCAAAGGTCTGTATGTGAAATGTTTTATTCTTGTTCATGCATTGTTTCCTTT
>JBLJBB010000022.1:0-11373 GCA_047638115.1 Bacteroidales bacterium
TGAAAAATTATACTATATTTGTCGGACAAAAAATAAAATAGTATGGAAGATTTTTTTAGTGGTATGGACTTATACCTCAAGACATTATGGATTATTGCCTTAGTTGTTTCTTTGGTTTTTGTGATTCAACTTATCCTTACAATTATAGGAATGGATGGTTCCGATGGTATTGATGCCGATTTTGATAGCAATCTGGATGATGGTGGAGCCCCTTTTCAACTATTCTCATTTAGAAATTTAACAAACTTTCTTATCGGTTTTAGTTGGGGTGGAATTGCTTTTTATGAAACAATTTCTAATAAATTCTTACTGACTATAGTGGCTCTATTAATCGGAGTTTTTATGTTAGTGATCTTTTTTCTCATTATTCGTCAAATTATGAAGCTGGCTCAAAATAATGTGATGAAAATGGAGAGTGCCATTGGTGAAACTTGCGAGGTTTATTTAACGATTCCCGGAGAAGGAAAAGGGAAAGGAAAAGTTCATGTTAAAGTGAACCAAACATTGCGTGAACTTGATGCCATGACCGATGGCGAAACCTTACACACTGGTTCAATGGCTAAAGTTGTGGATATTTTAAATGAATCAATATTAAAAGTAGAAAAATTATAAATTATGAATGAAATGTTATTAATTCTCATTATTGCTGTTGTTGTATTTATTACTACAGTAACCCTATTATCTAGGTATAAACGTTGTCCTTCTGACAAAATTCTTGTAGTATATGGAAGAACTGGTGTGGATGCCTCAAGCAATAAAAATGCTTCATCTAGATGTATTCATGGAGGTGGTGCTTTTATTTGGCCAGTTATTCAAGGATATGCATTTTTGGATCTCAAACCTTTCTCTATAGAAGCAAATTTAACCAATGCCTTAAGCCGTCAAAATATTCGTGTTGACGTTCCTTGTCGCTTTACAGTAGCGATCTCTACTGAACCTGAAAACATGTATAATGCTGCTGAAAGATTGTTAGGATTATCAATTGAACAAATTCAAGAGTTATCTAAGGATATTCTTTTTGGACAATTACGTTTAGTGATTGCAACCATGAGTATTGAGGAGATCAATTCTGATAGAGACACTTTTTTAATCAATATTTCTAATAATGTTGAAGCTGAATTAAGAAAAATTGGTTTGAAATTGATCAATGTAAACGTAACAGATATTCGTGATGAATCTGGTTATATTGAAGCTTTAGGAAAAGAAGCAGCTGCAAAAGCGATCAATGAAGCGATTGTAAGTGTTGCTGAACAGGAGAGATATGGTGCTGGAGGGAAAGCGGAAGCAGACAGAGATAAAGATATTAAAATTGCAGAAGCTCAAAGAGATAGAGATATTCAGATTGCGAATACGCTCAAAGACAAAGAGATTAACATTGCCATTGCCCATAAAGATGAAGCAATTGGGAAGGCAGATGCAGATAAGTTAACCCGTATTCAAACCTCGCAAGCAAATGCAACTGCTGTTGAAGGTGAAAATACTGCAAAAATCACCATTGCAAATTCTGATGCCCTTCGTCGTGAAAAAGAAGCAGAAGCATTAAAAATTGCGATCACTGCTGAAAAAGTACAAACGGCAAAAGCATTAGAAGAGTCTTATGCAGCAGAGAAAAAAGCAGAAGCTGCACGTGCGGAACGTGAAAAATCAACCCAGATTGCCAATGTTATCGTACCAGCTGAAATTGCAAAACAAAAACAAATTATTGAAGCTCAAGCAATTGCTGAAAAGATAAGAGAACAAGCCAAAGGGGAAGCAGATGCGATCTTTGCAAAAATGGAAGCAGAAGCCAAAGGGTTGTATGAAATCTTAACCAAACAAGCTGAAGGGTACGACAAAGTGGTTAAAGCTGCTGGAAATGATGCCAATAAGGCATTCCAATTGTTATTAATTGAAAAACTTCCAGAAATGGTTAAAACGCAAGTGGAAGCCATTAGCAATATTAAGATCGACAAAATTACCGTTTGGGATAACCAATCAGGGAATGGAGAAGATGGTAGTAAAACATCCACTGCCAATTTCTTATCAGGATTAATGAAATCGGTTCCTCCTTTGCATGAACTATTCGATCAAGCGGGATTGAACCTTCCTGAATATCTAGGAAAATCAAATGTAGTTCCCAAAAAGGAATATTCAAAACCTATTGTGATTGAAGAGAAAAAAGAGTCTATTCAAAAAGAGGAAACTGAAGACTCTTCTCAAGTATAAACTTAAAAAACGGTAATTATGAATTCAAAAAAAATACCCAGATTTTTAAAATTTATAATCATATTACCGTTTTATTTCTTTTTCCTTTTTAGTGAAGCTCAGACTTTAATACCTGATTTGTATAGTTCTTCAGGAAGTACAAGTTTTGATAATAATTCAAGATTTACTATTGATAGAGATGGAAATCTGTATACTGTTGGGGTGTATTCTGGAAATGCCTATTTTAACAATAGTTTAGTGTTAACCTATGGAACCAAAAATCTCATCTTATCCAAATATGACACTCACGGAAATTTTTTATGGGGTAAAACGATTGCCTATGGTTCAACTGGTATTCCTCGTGATATTATTTGGAATAATGGATCCTTATATATTTGTGGGAACTATAGTGATATCCTCATTTTAAAAAATCAAAATTCAACAATAAATGACACTATTAGATCGAAAGGAAATTATGACATTTTTATTGCAAAATTTGATTCTCAAGGATTTTTAAAGAGTTATAAAAGTTATGGTAGTGAGTTCAATGAAAATCTACTTAGTATTGGCATTTTAAACAATAATATTGTTCTTTCAGGGGTATTTAATAATTATATTGAATTTGACACTGAAAATCCTACGGAGATTAACACCATCTTTTCTATAGAATATGATGCTTTTATAGCTTATATTGATACAAATTACAAATTTATTTGGGCTAAAAGAGTTGGTGGTAATTTTAATGATTTTTCATATAGTATGAAAATATTCAATGAAAATATTTTTCTAACTGGATCATTTATTAACAATATAAATTTCAACACTCCATCATCTGTTAACTCAAATCTCTTGTCTGCTTATGGTTCAGGGGATATCTTTATTGCCAAATTTGACCAATATGGAAATCCTATTTGGTTTAAAAGAGGGGGAAGTAGTTATGATTATTATAATGAAAACGGCTCACTTGAAAAGGGGACTGACCTTTTTGTAAACAAACACGGAGTATATGTTGTTGGGATAGCCAAGGATTATGCACATTTTAATGGCCCCTTAGATACAAATTATATCATTTTTGAAGATTATGATTCTTGGGATGAATATTCAGGATATTTTATAGCACATTATGATCCAAATGGGAGTATTAAATATGTTAAAGATCTTTATATTCATAATAGTGCATTAAATTCTACAATAATTGATGGCTCTGATAAATATTATTCAATTTGTGGACAATTAAATCAGGAGATTAAAGAATATAGCGTATACTATCAAGATACTTTAAGTTTTAATCCTACGCAAGCTTATGAAATAATTACAAGATTATATGATTATCAAGGGAATTTTATCACTGGTGCAAAATGTGGAGGAATTAAACAAGATTATATCAATGATATTCAATTATATAATAACAATATTTACATTACTGGAACCTTCAATGAAACCATGAATTTTTATGATGGAGAAACAGCTGTTTCCCATCTAGTTTCTAAAGGAGCAAATGATATTTTTATTGCTCGATACCCTTTCCCTGATTTTATTGTGGATAGTACTGTTGTGATTCCTAATTATTGCCTAAATCTGTTCCCTAATCCCGCAGATCAACAGATTACAATTACGAATACATCTGATCAAATTGGGGTAAATTATTTTTTGTATGACATAATGGGAAGAATTGTTATTCAAGGAAAACTTTCTCAACATGAGAACATTGTAAACATTTCAGATCTAAAAGCGGGAATCTATTTTGTAAAAATCATGACTACCAAACCCAAAACGATTAAGTTTGTAAAATATTAAGTCATATGAAACAATTTCAGATTTGGTTTTTACTTTTACTCTTAATATTTGGATTTATCAATAAAGGGTTATCCCAATCCTATGAACCAAATCAACTTATTGGTTTTGGAGGAGCATTGAATGACTTTGTCACACACAGTGTCTTAGATCAAGAGGGGAATATCTACATGACTGGTAGCTTCTCTGGCGTTGCCTATTTTGGGAACGATTCATTACTAAGTGCAGGGAATAGTGATGTTTTTTTGGTAAAAATGGATCCGAACGGGGAAGTGATATGGGCTAAAAGGGCAGGTGGGCAAAGTACTGATGAAGGGAAGCGTGTCTTTGTAACTCAATCTGCCGTATATGTTCTTGGTAACTTTAGAGATTTTGCAAACTTCTCTAATCCATATAATTATGGAGAAAACCAAATTTCATCATTAGGTGGAAAAGATTTTTTTATAGCCAAATATCTTACAGATGGAACATTTCTTTGGGCTAAAAGAGGTGGAGGCATGGCAGACGATTCTGGAAATGGGATCGCCGTATCAGGGAATCAAATTATTGTTACAGGTGGTTATCAATATTTTGCAGATTTCAATACACCTCCTTTATTAGGAAATAAAGAGATTGAGAGCAATGGGGGATACGATTGTTTTGTTGCTTTTTTTGACACCTTAGGAAACTTTAAGAGAGCATTATCATTGGGTGGAACAACAGATGATTTTGGAACAGCAGTACTCTCTAATCAAACTCACTTTTATCTTGCAGGAACATTTAGTGATTCTGTCATATTTAATGAACATTCAGCATTTGAATTTGAAATTACATCAAATTATTCAGTGAATGTTTTTCTAACCAAATTTTCAAATTCTAATCATTGTATCTGGGCACAAACTATTGGAAGTGCTGGAATTGAAACTGTTACTGATTTAGCTATTTTGGGAGAATCGGTTCTAGTAACTGGAACTTATCAGCAAACTGCACTGTTTACAAGTACTTTTAGCCAAAACAATAAAGAGATCACATCAAAAGGAGGTGTAGATTTTTATTTAGCCAAATATCAAAATGATGGTGTTTTAGATTGGGTAGTCAGTGGTGGAGGACCCAATGAAGATCTTACAAACTCTATTTTTGTTACTCCTACTGAGATCCTTTTGTGTGGTCACTTTTCAAACACCATTACTTTTGATGATGTTCTCAATGAAGAATTAAATAGTTTAACATCTTCTGGATTTTCTGATATTTTTATTGCGAGCTACGGCTATGATGGAATTTTTAAATGGGGAAGAAGAGATGGTGGAACTTCCATTGATTATGGAACCTCCGTTTTGAAATATAACAATGATCTCTTCTTTTTAGGAAATTTCAATCTATTTTCAAGATTTGGAGAAGATGATGGCACTTTTTTAGATATCGTTTCAAAGGGTGGAATTGATCTTTTTATAACAAAATACTCATTGGACGGGAATGGAATAGGTGAAATCCAATATAAAATATTTCCTAATCCTTGTTTTTCACATCTAAATATTGTTTTGGATCCTAGTTTTATGGGAGAAGAGTATGGAATTTATGATTTAGTTGGAAAATGTATGAGTCGTGGGAAAATAGTTAGCAACTCTTTTTTTGTGGATGTTAGTTCATATTCTTCTGGGGTTTACATTTTCAAAATCTCTAAAAGAAGAATGAACGGGGCCCAATTTATCAAATTGTAAGTGTATTTTATCACATTAGCTCATTATTTCGTACTTTTGCATGTTTTTTCGAAAACGTTCGATTTATTTAATTACTAACTAAAAAACTATCAAAAAAATGGAACAAAAAACACAAGCAAAATCTCCATTACGGTTTAAGAGATGGGCAAACAAAAGTTACAGCATCTTTAGAACCATCGGTAAAACCGTAACTATTGGGACTCTAACAACAGCCATGTTAGCTATCCCTTCCGTTGACGTGTTTGGTCAACAAAATCAACCACACACTTTCTCAACAGATTCAATCAACAAAATGGCTGAGGTGGATGTAGAAGGGACAAAATCTGAATTGATGCTCCCTTTACTTGATGCTACAGTAGTATTTTCAGCTCAAGAGATCCAGCGAGCGGGAGTCCAGAATTTACAAGATCTTCTACAATTTGTAAATGGACTCGATCTTAAAACCCGCGGCAATGAAGGTGTACAAGCAGATATTAGCTACAGAGGGAGCACTTTCGATCAAATTGCAATTTTAATTAACGGTATCAATTTTACCGACCCTCAAACAGGTCATCACAACCTAAACATTCCCATCATCTTTTCAGAAATCGAACGTATAGAGATCCTTAGAGGGCCAGGAGCTTGGTCTGCAGGAAATATTGCCTTTGCTGGCGCTATTAACATCATCTATAAAGAAAAGAAAAACAATAAACAAACTCAATGCAAATTGGTTGCAGGAGATCACAACTATATGAATGGAGAGATCTCTACCAACCTTTCCTGGAACAAATTTCATATTCTTGCAGGAATAAATCGCTCGCAAAGTACTGGTTATATTGAAAATACAGATTTTAAAATTTCAAATTTCTATACATTAGCCGGCTATAAAGATCCAAAATGGGGAAACGTACACTTCCAATTTGGACTCTCAGGAAAAGATTTTGGAGCCAATAGTTTTTATACCATCAAGTATAAAGAGCAATATGAAGAAACTAGATCATTAATCACTTCACTCTCCCATCAAAAAACATGGCAATACTGGAGAAGTTCTGGCTCCATTTATTACAGACAACATCGTGATATGTTCCAACTTTTCAGAAACAGTGCACCCAGTTGGTATACTGGACACAATTATCACTTAACAAATACTTTAGGAGCAAATTATCAATTATCAAAAAAAACAAAATATGGTATCACCACCATAAGTGTTGATTATCGAGATGAATCTATTCTAAGTAGCAACCTTGGAGAACTCTTGGAGACACCTCGCTATGACCAACTATATTGTGACACCGTTTTCAAAAAAGGGAAAAACAGAACCCATTTTGCTGGAGCAATAACTCACAAGTATTTTTTTAAAGGAAACACCATTACTCTAGGCATTATGGAAAGCGGAAATAATGACTATGGCTTCAAAACGTATGGGGGAATCAATTTTGAAAATAGGAGCTGGATCAAAAATGGGATTGTTAACTTTTTCATCAACAACTCTTACCGGTTACCTACATATACTGATTTGTACTATTCAAGTCCCTCCCAAACTGGAAATCCAAACCTAAAACCTGAACAAAGTTTAAACACTGAATTGAGCTATCGACATGTATATAAAGCTTTTACAATGGAAGTAGCACTTTTTTACAAATATGGATTTCAACTGATCGATTGGGTAAAACTCCCTACTGAAGAGAAATGGCACAGTGAAAATCTACAACATATTGCCACAATTGGAACCAATATTCAAATCAGTTACAAACCAAAAAATTTTATAATCAACAAATTATCAATCAACTACACCTATTTAGACATGCAACAGATGGAATCTAACTATTTATCTTTGTATGTATCAGATTATTTAAAAAATCAAGTTAATGTTCAATTAGATCACAAATTATATAAAGGATTCTCTGCCCATTGGTTGCTTAGTTTTAATGATAGAAACGGTACTTATCTGGACAAAATCACTATAGAGGAGCACCCCTACCCTTCTTATTTTGTTTGTAATGTCAAGGTTAACTACCAACGAAATAACTATCAACTATTTATGGAAGTTGCCAATCTGTTTAATCAAGAGTATTTTGATTATCCACACATCATTTCACCCGGAAGATGGATAAAAATGGGGATCCATGTAAAGATCTAATAAACATTAATCTGTGGTCATCTGTTTAATCTGTGTCATCAGTGTGCCATTTTGGTTCTATTTCGTGCAGGTTAAGTATTAAACTTTATATGAAAATAGCAGTCAAAATAGGACTTGAAAACAAAACAAACAAAATAATAACCAAAAACATAATAAACTATGAAAATATTAGCATTTTCCACCAGTGGAAGTTCACAATCTATCAACAAACAATTACTCGATTTTGTTTTAACATCCTTCAAAGAACATGAAATTGATGTTGCAAATTTAAACGACTATGAATTAACCATTTACAATTCAGATAAAGAGATCAAAGATGGTCTACCTGCCAAAACTTATGAATTTCAGGAAAGGATTGATCGTGCAGACCTCATCATTATGGCGATGGCCGAGCACAATGGTGCTTATACTGTGTTATTTAAGAATCTTTTTGATTGGATGACCCGCATTCCAAAGCGTCAAACATTTGCTAATAAGAAGATGTTTTTGATGAGCACATCTCCTGGTCCTATGGGCGGTAAGATTTCGTTAGATATTGCTGCTAAGCGTTTTCCATTTCATGGAGGCCAAGTTTTAGCAACATTTTCGCTCCCCTCTTTCTCTAAAAATTTCGCGGCGGGTGAAGGGATAACCGATCCAACGCTTAAGCAGGAGCTCGAGAAGATCATCGAGCAAGTAAAACAATAACATTTGAAGGATACTTTTTTTAAGTATCCTTTTTTTTTGGGCATTCCGGCACCATCCAGGCCACTATCCATCCCTGCTGCCGTCGGGCTTGTTCCGGGGTTCGCTTCGCTCCCGTACTTCGCTGCACTTCACTACGTTCCGCTACGCTCCACTTCGTTTGTTCCAGCTCGTACCGCCTTCGGCGCCCTCCACATCCCTAATGCACAAACCGCTCACGCGGTTTTTTAGTGAATAGTGAATAACGAATAGTGAATAGTTTGTATTTAGTTGATTTATTGAATGTTGGTTGCAGTTCGTAGTCAGTTGTCAATTTGCTTATTTACGAATTTGCTAATTTGCTAATTTTTATTCGCGCATTAGCGGCTTTTTATTTCTTTACGTTCCTTGTGGTTAAAAAGAAATCTTCCTTTTTTCTTCAATTTTTTAATGAAATGAGACTGAGAAAAGGTTAATAATTCAAATAATTATATTGTAATAAACCTATATCTATTTGATATTCAAATCAAAAAAAAAAAAAAAAAAAAAAAAAAAAAATGGTAGTAGGAAAAAATTGTTTATATTTGCAAATCATTGAAGAGACAATAAAACTATCCGATCTAACATTTAATACGCATAAAGAAAATATTAACATTTTATAAAAATGCTCAAAAAAACCTTTTTCTTTGTAAAACAAATTTAGCGTAATAGGCCTCCGTTAAAAATTGCACGTCTGTTAGCGGAAGGCTAGAAAAAAAGGTGCCCTGCAGGGAAAGGTTTAATACCATAGAACAGATTTAACCAAACCCTGCTCCCAGCACCTAGGACAATATCGTTTTGTTTGTAACGATTGCATAAATTAGATTACAAAAGTAGTCATTTTTTTAATACAAGCTAACTCTTTATTTGCATTTTGCAAATATTTATTTACTAATGATAATGTTAACCATAAATTGATTAATTATGAAAAAAACAAAATATAATTTTAAAAGTTTATTAATGTGCCTATCGGCCATCGGATTAATATCCATTTTTTTAATTTCTTGTCAAGACGATGACAAACTTTCAAATTCAATGCACCAGAAAACCATGTTTCAAGGCTACTCGGACAGTCAAATTGAAGATGAAGTAATTAAATTTTTAGATAATTTGGAAATAATTAGAAAAGATCCTAAAGATGCTTTAGCGGAAGAAGTATTGGAACTAGAGCCCATTTTATGGTATATGGAAGCATGTATTAATTATAAATATGGAAATGGAATTCAACCTGAACTTGTTAAAATTGACACATCTTATGTAAATTTTAACGTATCAGGAACATCTTACAAATTAGGTGATGTTCAAGAAAGTTATGACAACATTGTTGACTCCATTGCAGCTTACTGTTATGAACTTAAAGATGAAGAGAAATACTTTTTAATGGCCAACATTTCTGTGGCATCACAAACTTCACAAAATATATCTTTACAGGTTATTTCATCATTTTCAATTAACGGAATTATTTCAAATGTAAATGATTATGATTGGTATTGGGGTTTTAATAAGGGACAATGCGGTACTAATATTGGAGCACCACTTGATGCTGCTGATATTATAATGAGAGGAGCTAACAGTAGTATTATAATTCCAGCTCCAGAATTCTACTATACTGATTCCCAATTTGGTTTTAGAGGACATACATATTGGGTTACAAATTCACAAAATCAACAGTTAGGTTTTGAAGGATATTATACAAGTGGAACAGGCCCTTGTCTCACACAAAGTGAAATTCTTTTCTTTAAACAAGGTTTAATATATATTGCTGAACAAGATATTCCAGAAGGAAAAGAAATATGTCATTATTACAGTTACGATAATATGAGTTTAGGAACTACCTCTCCATACTTAATTTGTCATTATGCAGAAATAACATATGGAATAAGACATTATAGAAATGGTCCAGCTGAAACTTTACCCAACAATCAAAATAATAGTTAAAATATGAAAAAATCACACTTTCTCCTTCTTTGTTGTTTGTTCACGTTTACCTTTACATCAGCACAAATTGGTTTTTTTAATAATTCTAACTTATTTAGTGAAGAGATCCTATTTAATGTGATCGAAGATGACGAGGGAGACTTTATCCTGATTGGTCGAGTTAAAGAACTTACAAATATTAATTCAATTGGCTATGTTATTCGATTATCCAATTTTGGAAATTTTAAGAACCAATTTGTTTACAATAATGAAGGAGATGGTTTGATTTTAAATGACATTCTTTTTAACAACAACAAATACACTTTTTTGGGGGCTCAACAAAAAGGAGATAAAGATTATCTTTATATAACTCAATTTGACAAGTTTTTTAATCTCATTTATGAAAAAACCTACCAAGTACCGTTAAGTAAAAAGATTTTTTATTTTAAATCAACAATTAATTCAGATTCAAATATTGTAATTGCAGGACATACTATCAAATCTAATTACAATAATTTACCTTTTAATGAATTTTATGCTCTTATTTCGTTAGATGGCGATTCTTTACAAATTGTATATAAAGAAAACCCTTGTCCAACATGCTCACCAAGCCCTTATCAGATTCATGAATCAGATGATAGTAGTAAATATTATGTTATGACAAGTGGATACAAACAAAATTTTGGAGATGCTGGAATTTTACAATTATCAAAAAACTTTGACACCATTGGATTTAATTTAATTGATACTTTTATGCTAAATCACTATTCATCGATTAAACATAATGACTCTTTGTTTATCATTACTGGAATTGGATTAACCAGTGAGTATAAATTAAACATTAGTATTGTTAATGAACAAGGAATCAGTTCAAATATGCAAACTTTTCAAAAAGAGATTGGATCAAGAGAACATCCAGCTCTCATTAAAGGAATTAGTAAGTATAATAATTCAATATTC